>JAJFKQ010000124.1 GCA_021773155.1 Woeseiaceae bacterium
GAAATTTTGGGGATCAGTTCGTGGCGTCATTTGGACTGCAACGGGGCTTTTTTGTGCTGGTAGCAAGCCTGCCCCTGCCTGCCATTGCGGCAATTCCCGACTTGCCCAGCACCAGCGCCGAAATCACTATCGACGGCATCATGGACGATACGGCTTGGGCCGACGCAATTCGCGTCAGTATCGATATCGAGACGCGCCCGGGCGAGAATACGCCGGCCCCGGTGGACACCGTCGCCTATCTGATCGAGGACGGCGAGAGTCTGTACGTCGCTTTCGACGCGAAAGACCCGGAGCCTCACAAGATACGCGCGTACCTTCGCGATCGGGATTCGGCGTGGAACGACGATTTCGTCGGCATTGTCATTGATACCTACGGAGACGAGCGGCGCGCGTTTGAGTTCTTCGTCAACCCGCTCGGCGTCCAGATGGATCTGACCAATGACGATGTCAACCGGAACGAAGATGACTCCTGGGACGCGATCTGGGATTCGGCGGGTAAGATCGGCGCAGACGGGTACATTGTCGAAATTCAAATCCCATTGAGCCAGCTTCGATTCCCGCAGGTCGATGGCAAACAGACCTGGGGCGTCGACTTGTTGCGATTTTACCCGCGTGATCATCGCTATCGGTTCTCTAACAACGCCCAGGACCGTAACGTCAACTGCTACCTGTGCCAATTCCAGAAGCTCCATGGCTTGGAAGACGCCGAGCCGGGCAGGGACCTCGAGATCGTCCCAACACTGACGGCCTTGCAGGTGAGTACTACAGAGGACGCGGGCGTTGAGCCGCTGCGTTCCGGGGACACCGATACGGAGGTCGGTTTAAGTGTGCGCTGGGGAATCACGCCTGATCTCACGGCGAATCTCGCGATTAACCCCGATTTCTCGCAGGTCGAGGCCGATGTCGCTCAGCTCGATGTTAATAATCAGTTCGCACTGTTTTTTCCCGAGAAACGACCGTTCTTTCTCGAAGGCGCCGACTATTTTCGCACGCCTGTCAGGGCGGTTTTTACGCGCACCGTTGCCGACCCGTCCGTTGGTACCAAGCTCACGGGCAAGCGTGGCAACAATACGTTTGGCGTGTTCGTGGCGCAGGACGAGGTAACAAACCTGATCTTCCCGGGTGCATCGGAGTCTGACTCCGAATCGCTGTTACAGGAAAACACCGCGTTTGTCGGTCGATATTCACGCAGCTTCGGTGACGCATCGACGGTCGGCGCGTTAGTGACGTCGCGCTCCGGCGACGACTATCACAACACCGTCGGCGGATTTGACCTTCGCTGGAAAATAAGCGACCAGCATAGTGTGCAGGCACAGTATCTTCGTTCGGATACCGAGTACCCGCTGGCGGTCGCGACCGACTTCGATCAGCCTCTAGACAGTTTCGATGGGCACGCCGCCTATGCCGGCTACGATTACGACTCGCGAAACTGGTTTGCCTACCTGCGTCACGCCGAACGCAGCAATGGTTTTCGCGCCGATTCCGGTTTTGTACCGCGGGTTGACTTGTCCCAACAGGTGGTCGGCCTGGGACGTATTTGGCACGGTGACGAAGATAACTGGTACTCACGGCTTCGGCTTAGTGGCGACTGGGACATCGCGCATGACGACAATGGTCGGTTGCTTGAAAAAGAAATCGAAGCCTACTTCAGCATCAGTGGCCCGATGCAATCGGAAATCGAATTTGGCGGGCTAACGCGCGACATATTGTCTGACGACGTTCTGTTTGAAGAAAGCAAGCTTAGCTTCTTCACACAATTTCAGCCGCGTGGCGGCCTGCTGCTCGGAGTCTGGTCGCGCGTCGGCGATCAGGTTGACTTCGACAATACGCGGCTTGGCGACGAGGTCCGCATAGACCCGTTCGTCCGCTGGAACATTGGCCGCCATCTGCTACTGCGCTACGACGGCGTCTTTGTCAAACTGGACAGGAAGGACGGGGCCATGATTTTCGACGCCACCGTGCATGACGTTCGCCTGACCTGGCAATTCAGCATCCGGAGTTTCCTGCGCCTGACTACACAGCTCCAGGACATTGAGCGCAACCCGGCTTCCTACAGCGATGTCGTGGACAGTCACAGCCGCGACGTCGGTCGGCAACTCCTGTACTCCTACAAGATCAATCCTCAGACCGTATTTTTCCTCGGCTACTCCGATGCACTGATCGACGACGACAATCTGAGTGGATTGACGACCACTGATCGCACGTGGTTCATGAAAGTTGGTTACGCCTGGACTCCCTAAGCCACGGGCCGTGCTGCGTGTATGACAAGAAAAGCTGTATTCGATTGATAAGATTGTTCCGGACACATAGTTAACACTTTGTCCGGTTCGAACGGTGAGGGGCCGAAGGCTTTGAATCACGCGGCGACACTGGGCTCAGGTGTTCTGACTCCTTACAATAGACGCCTTCTGTCAAGACTGAGTATATGGAGATTAGAACTCTGCGGAGGGAATCAAGACGACCCCTGCCTTCGGAGAACAACTGCTTAGGACCAAGCCCTCTCACCTCAAATGATATTGCGGTATAAATTGTGCAGAATTTCGATCGAAACACGATATTCGTTTGGCCTTGGAACTCATTTTTTCTTTTAACTACAAGCGATTAAAATTATACCGCGTTATTTATAAATTGCGGTATAATTTCCGACATGAACACCATTGACCACCTCCCCAATAGCCTGTTAGTTCAATACAGCGAGCTGATGCAGAACTGCATCCGACCAATCTCGGACGGCTCAAATCTGTCTTTTAAAAATAAGGAGATCAATGGCAGACGATATTGGTATCTATACATTAGTGTTGGCAGCACCCGCCGCGAGCACTACCTGGGCGAAGAAACGACCCAACTCCTTGATCAAATCGACGACGAGAAAGCATTGTGGGAATCCGAAACCGACGACCGCAATCTTCGTCAACGCCTCGTCAATATGCTCATTGGCGGTGGCATGACGTCGGTCGGCAAAGACGAAGGGAAAGTCATCTCTCTTCTCGAGCGTAACGGTGTATTTCTGGCGGGCGCCGCGTTAGTTGGCACATTTGCCTTCAGGGCCTACGCGAATATGCTCGGTGTATCGTGGGCGAGCGATATCGGTACCCAAGATATCGATATCGCGGCTGACAATCACTACTCGCTCGCGTTGCCGCGCACTCGATCGCCAATCCATCTCGGCCAACTGATTCTCGACAGCGGCATGGGTTTCGTCGAGGTTCCTGCACTGAATCGAAAACAGCCGTCGACCTCGTTCAAGATCAGAGGCAGGGAATTGATTGTAGATGTACTCTCGCCGATGCGGGGTCGCGAGACATCCCGGCCAGTTCACCTAGCGGATTTCGGAACGTATGCATCGCCGTTGCGCGATCTGGACTATCTTTTGCAGGACATACAGCCGGCTGTACTTTTGTACGGACATGGGATCATGGTAAATGTGCCAGCGCCTGGTCGATTCGCAATTCACAAATGCGTTATAAGCCAAAAGCGACCCGCTGCGTTTGCGGCCAAAGCATTGAAGGATCGGAGCCAGGCTGAACAGGTTTTTCGAGTCCTGCTTGAAGATCGCCCGTCCGATATTGCGCTCGCCTACGAAGCCGCCAAGGCGCAAGGCGACGCATTTATTAAAAGCTTCGAGACCGGCCTCGAATTGCTCGATCCGAAGCTTGCCGACGCTGTCAGCGCAACCGTGTCACCTATGTCTCCAGAATAAGGTGTAAACCATGTGACCGGAATACACCCTCGCGCACACCTTTAGTAGGGCGCCTAGGCCATGATGATCGAAGAGCCAGGTGCGTCGCCGGCCGCGATTGGGCTAAAGCGCAAGCTAACACCAAGCTCAAAATATAGACAACCCCGAGTACTTGGTAAATAACTCAAGTGCTGTGATGCCGGCCAGAGAGTTGCCCTGGGCATCCAGTTCCGGTGCCCATACGGCGATTGAAAGTATTCGCGGAATAACGCCCACCACGCCCCCGCCAACTCCACTCTTGGCTGGAATGCCCACTCGATAGGCGAAGTTGCCAACACCGTCATATAGGCCACAAGTCAGCATGAGCGCATTGACGCGGCGTACGTCCAATTCGGGCAGCACTAATTGACCTGATCGGGGGCACACGCCGTCGTTTGCCAAGTGAGCGAAAGCACGGGCCAGATCCAGACACGACATCTCGAGGGCACATAGGCGAACATATGTGTCCAGCACTCGATCAACGTTCTCCGAAATACTTTTCCGGCTCCTCAGTAGATGCGCCAGTGCCGCATTGACATCTCCTGTTTCCTTTTCCGACTTTGCGACTCGCTCATTGATAGCGATTGAATCATTGGCCGAAAGAGCTTGGACAAACTGAAGAACCGCTGCTTCGGCCGTGGCGTGATTGGCGGCGAGATGCTCGGTGAGGACCTCTGCACCGGCGTTAATAAACGGATTGCGTGGCACGCCGCCTTCAATTTCAAGCAACGCAAGTGAATTGAATGGAAGGCCCGATGGTTCTCTGCCAACACGCTCCCAAAGCGACGCCTTTGTATTTTGAAGCACCTTCTCCAGAACAAATACTTTGGATATGCTTTGAATTGAAAACGGCGTCTCTGCGAGGCCGATGACGAACTCATCGCCATTCACGGTGGCAACAGCCATCCCAAACTGACTACCAGGAACGGTCTGCAATTCCGGAATTGTCGTGCACACTTGTCCTTTGCCAAACTCTGATGACACCTCCTGCCCAACCCTCTTGAGCAGGCCTTGAATATCAAGCCCGGCGCATCGCGCGTTCTTCATCAAAACCATACCTGCAGTATTGCCGTACCAACACCGGCGATACTCTCACCGGCAACGAAACCTGAGGCGATGGCGATAAGGAATCTCTGTGACCAGGAAAATGCAAATCGTTCGAGCAGAGTAGCGATGAATGCACCCAAGAACATGGCAATCGAGATTGACGCCGGAATGACAAAAGCCAGGCCCAAGGCCGGCGCGCTCGGCAGCAGTATTCTTACTCGCTGTGGCGCTAAGCGATCGGCGGTCGCTAGAGCAACACCAACCACTCCGCCGACAAGTATCGCGATTCGAGCGTGCCCTGGTATCGCGCCTAGGCCGTGCTGCATAGTTTCGGCCACCGCTTTCCAGGTCACGACCGCCGGCGCGGGCCACTCTGGTGTGATCAACATGCTCGCCGGGTCGGGGATCAATGCCAGGTAAACGAGGCTGCCAACTACGCTCCCTGTCAAAACGCCGAAGCATTGAGCGATGACCTGGCGTATCGGGCTGGCCCCTATGAGTCGACCCACCTTGAAGTCATTTAGCAGGTCGGCACACTGCCCGGCTGTGCCGCCCGCCACATTTGCTGTACTCAGGTTAGCAACGGGATTACCCGAAGCTATCATGCCCATACTGAGCTGAGAGACTTGACCGATCGCGCCTATCGGTGGAATTCCGGTCTCGCCCACAACCCTCCCTGCGACGACGGCCAATACCAAGGCCATAGGCACTGCGATAACAGCGACCCACCAACTGGTGTCGAATAAGACGACCTGCATTGTAACTACGAGGACGCTCGCGATAATCAGGCCGGCGAATGTCAGTCGATTTCCTCGATATTCTGGCAAGCCGCTCTCGTGATCCGGGTCGTTCGGCCGGTCCTCAGGTAAGCCCTGTAAACCTCTTTTGTCTGGTGGATTGCGCCCAACAAAGAGCAAACCGAACGATGTGATAGAAGCGCACACCATCAACGCAACACCTGGCCACAAAAGCCACTCGACCAATTCCGCGAACCAGCTGGCATCAGGGGCCAGGTTGCCCACAGAGGCCCAGCCATTCGCCAAAATCCACGGTGCCAATATGCCCCACGCAAGCAGCGCTCCTAACAGCAAAGACAGACCAATGCGGATACCGATGATGACACCGAAACCCAGCAACAGTGGCGAGGGGTCCAGGAAGAACGTGAGGTTCTTCAGCCCAATCACACTGATTTTGCTCGCCGCCGCGCCCTGAGCGGGAACCGATATGGGCAAACTGAGCCGCGGCATTCTAAGCCAATAGGCATCAATCAACTTGACGCCAGCGGCGACTGCTGCCGATGCCCCAAGTGCGTAGACACGAAGCATTGCTTCGCGTCCCTTGGCGAAAATATCTTTAAGGACGTGAGCCGTGGCAACGCCTGCCGGAAGTGGTAGTGACGCGCGCACCAAGAATGGATTGAGAAGCAGATAGGCCAGCCAAATACCGAGAAAGCTCACCGAGAAAACCCAGGCTATTAGCTGAAACCACGGCAGCTGGATGCCGCTCACCAAGGTCAATGCAGGAATTGGCGCCACAAGTCCGCCTGAAATGATCGATGCGGCCGATGACGCTGTTGTTTGATTGATATTGCTCTCTAATAAACCCCATGGGCGCGCCATGGAAAGTTCGTGCATCAGCTTCCAGAACCCGAAGCTCAACAATGCCGCTGTAATCGACATGTTGAAGGACCACCCAATCTTTAGCCCCGTGTAAATGTTGCAGGGTGTCAATAGCAAGCCAAGAACGACACCCGTAATCACGGCACGTATTGTTAGTTCCGGATCGCGTCGATTCATGGTTGCTCCAGTGGGCAACTATTCACTTAACATGTAGTTGACGAGCAGTTTTGTGACGGCCAGAAGTGAGTCGATGTGCGTCCGTTCGTAGCCATGCGTCGATTCCGCTCCGAACGCGATCAAAGCATGACGCAAATCGTTTCCTGCAACGATCGCCGAGTTCGTATCGCTGCGGTAGTAACGATAGACGTCAGTGCGAAAATCGATGTTCGCGTTCGTGCAAATGTTGATGAGCTGATTGGTCAATATTGAATCGTAGGAGCCACTAGTGTCCTTAATACAAATATTCGCGGCATGTTCTGACGAATTTTGTTCTTCAGCAACCGGCCCGATGTCGACGCTGACAAATTCGCCGACGTCCTGGTCCGGTGCGTGACCTGCAGCACACCCTTCTTCCTCTGCCAACGTAAAAATCGGATGACACTCAACTGGAAGAGTCTTCGTTTGCTGTCGCAGCATGTGAATTGCCGTCAACAAACAGGCGACTCCCGCTTTGTCATCCAAATGCCGAGAAACAATGTGCCCGCTCGGTAAGAACTCGGGTTCAGAATCTACCGCTACGACATCGCCAATACATATTCCAAGATCGTGCGCCTGCTGAGCGCTGCTGCAAATAGCATCAATCCTAAGCTCGACATATTCCCAACCGACCGGCAACTCATCGACAGAATCGCCAAAGACGTGACCGGATGATCGTAGCGGCAAGATCGAACCGCGGTGTGTCTTACCGCGACCAACTACGGTTACCCGTGCTCCTTCGGCGAAACGCGCCGACCAGCTACCAAGCGGAGTCAATTTCAGGCGTCCATTGGCCTTAATGTGCGTGACCATTGCACCGAGGGTGTCCAGATGCGCCGCTATCACACGGTCCGATTCGCGCACCTCCCCGTCAAGCGTCGCAACCAATGTGCCGCGCCGACTCCTGAAGCACGGCACATCTACAGCCGCAAGCTCTTCCTCGACATAGGCCACTATCTCGTCGGTGTAACCAACGGGAGAAGGTATCGCCAACATCTTTTTAAGCCTGCCAAGCAGGTAGGGTTCATCGAGTTCCATTTGCTTTTGCTCAACTCGCCTGCCCCCGCAGCGTGCCAGATACGTTCTGGCGGCGCTGCGAGAGGTGGTTAGTTATTGGGCTTGGTGCTTTTTTAGAAAAGATCGTAGCGAAAACCTGCATAGAGGTATCGCCCAATCTGATCGTAGATGATCGCGTCATCACCGAAGGCGCGCGTTTCTGGTACTAAAGCAATAGCGGGAGGCTCGTTGTCAAACAGGTTGTTGATTCCTACGAATAAACGTAACGAGTCTCCGATGCCGTAGCGCACTTGAACGTCTGTGTACCACTGGTCACCCGTATCTCTGGGTGATCTCAATTCACTGCTCTCGCCTAGATCGAAATCCATACTTGAGAAGAAGCGTTGCTCCAGGCTTACATCGACGTTATTCCGCGTGTAGGTCGCACGGAGATTAAATTGAAGTTCTGGGTCGCCTAACTCTCCGGCTTCATGATCCGGTTCACCCTGTCCTTCCTGGGCGAAGAAATCTAACTTATCGAGGTAGGTGGCTAACAGAGAGAAATCTACGGTATCGCCAGAATTCAGACCCCACAAGTAGCGGGCCTCAACGTCGATACCCGAGGCCTCAAAGGATGCAATATTGATAAGCTGGCTGGATACGGTCGTAATGTTTCCATCGGTGCCGCGAGTAATTGATGCGCACAGTGGATTACTAATATTGGCGGCATCCACACACCCATTGGCGACGGCTTGAGCAGGAAAACTGTTGATAGCATCGTTGTTCTCGATATCCCAATAGTCCAGTGTCAAACTGAACCCATCGAGAAAGCCCGGCGTTAGTATCACGCCAAACGTGAAGGTGTCCGCCTGCTCCTCCTCCAGGTTCGCATTTCCTCCCGAAAATACCGCTCGTGTAAATGCCTCCGACGTCGACTGAAAGTCGGGAGCAAGCCCCAAAGCCGCACAATTGGCGGCTCTGTTCGCACTACCGCTGGCGATGAAATCCGCGTCACAAGGGTCGCTTAGAAACTGATTGGATTGCTCAACCGCGGCAAACAACTCGCCGATGTTCGGTGCTCTCACCGCTTCGGACAGCGTCGCACGAACTCGGAGGCTGTCACTGGGTAGCCAATCAACTCCAACCTTCCAGGTCGTCGCATTGCCGATTGTTGAATAATCCGCGTATCGCAAGGCGGCATCAAGATTTAGCTCTTTCGCAATTGCTGCGTCTTTCAGTAACGGCAATCGAACTTCAGCAAAAACTTCACTGACATCAAAAGTCCCGATCGTGTCATCAACCGGTGCAATACCAAATATCGCGCCTGTATTCCGGATGAAGCCCTCTTCTGTACTAGACTTCTCTTCCCGATATTCAGCACCAATCGCGAATCCGATCGGGCCTCCAGGTAACTCGAATCCGGTTTGGCCGGTTAGTGCCGCACTCAGGACCTGCTGCGTAAGCCGGCCTTCGGTAACAAAGTCCACCTGGCTGAATGCCAGCGCCTCAGGTGTTGCGGCTTGCGGTCCGAGGATATTGAGCGGTACGCAGCCTCCGGAAGGATCCCGGCACACCGGCACTCCATTCACATCGATAACATCAATCTGCTGTAGGAAACGGCTATTGATACGCTCATTAATAAATTCGGTGGTGTTGTCCGCTTGCCCCCATTGATAGTGAACGGAAAAGTCCATGGAATCGCTAATTTGACCGCGAAATCCTGTGTATAGCTGAGACGTGATTCGGTCGGAGTGGGACGCACGCCCTCCTTGATCGACATTCGTTCGGCCAACGAAAAAACCTGGCAGATCGTCAGCTGGATCCAGTGGGTCGCCAGCCAGAATATCCCGAAGGTCTTGTGGGACGAACGGGTTGCCGCTAAGTATGAACGCGCCAGGTATACCGGCACTCGACAAATCGAAACCCAAATTGAATGTTGGTTGGCCCGAAGTTCTGGCTTCGGTTTTTGCTACTTTTCCGTCCGCGAAAAACTCTATTGAATCCGTAATATCGAATGTCACCCCGCCCGCAAGAATTTGGCGCTCTATCGGTACTGCCAATAAGTCGAATTGCGAGAGGTCCACAAAATCGCCGCCCTGGCTGAGGAAGGAGAGCACAAGCAGACCTTCATCCTGAGGGACGAGATTTCCGCTGGCGTCAAACGTAAAGGGTCCTCCATCGGCTCGGAATAGCTCGCCGCTTGGGCCAACAACCTGGCCAGCGGCTGGAGTGCCGATAAATCCTGTATTGTCAAAAAGAATCTGATCCGGGATTCCGTCGCTCGGGCCAGTGTCATTTGGATTTGGCGCGAACCGGGCGTTTCGACTCGCCCAGTCACGCTCCGAAGCATTCGCGGCCTCCGACCGGTCCCAACTGGCGTTGAAATAGACATTGCCTCGACCGTCACTAATATTGGATCCGCCACTAACGCTTAGCAGATACCGTTCTGCGTCACCGTCCCCGGCACCGCCGATCTGGCTGTCGAAAGTCAATCCTTCAAAGTTTTTCTTTGTGATCAGATTCACCACGCCGGATACGGCATCTGCACCGTATACAGCTGACGCGCCGCCAGTGATCACTTCGATACGCTCTATCATTGAGCTCGGAATCGTATTTATATCTACAGCC
>JAJFKQ010000125.1 GCA_021773155.1 Woeseiaceae bacterium
TGCGGTTCCACGGGCTCAGTAGAGGAGCCTGGCAAATTCAATTCGAGAATTGCCAATCGCGAGAACACCGCGGTAATAAGCAGGAACGGAACCAGAATCACCATCAGGTTCATGAACGCCGTGATGTTGAGTTCAGCCGTAGCGTCGTTTTGATGGCGGCGTCCTCTTCGGCTAACACTCATGCCTTATGCTCCGCTCGACTTCAGTTGGCGTTCGGTAACTGCGTTCAAGAACTTAACGCTGGCCATCTCAAGGCTGTCCACCAGCGCATTCGTCTTGGTCTGCAGCAAGGCATGAACCAGCAACAACGGAATCGCGGCCATTAGTCCAAATGCAGTCGTGTTCATCGCAGTTGAAATCGATGCTGACAGCATGTCCGCCTTGTCCGCCGGGTTCGCCTCAGCTACCGCGGTAAATGCAGCGATAAGGCCGATGATCGTTCCCAGCAAACCAAGCAGTGTCGCGATGTTGGCGAGCGTCGCAATATAGTGCGTACGCTTCTCAAGTCGCGGCAATACTTCCATCAGGCTCTCTTCCATCGCTTTCTCGATATCATCACGACGGCGTGCCGACTTAACGCGGTACAGGCCGTAGGTCAGAATCGAGCCGATAGCTGCCTTGGATTTTGCCGTGTGCTGCGCCGCTTCCTGGAAGTTACCCGCCTTTAGGAAAGGCACGATCTTCTTCCACAAAGCACGATTGCTTGCACCCGACATTGTCAGGTAGGTCCAGCGTTCGATCGCGATAGCGACGCCGAAACCAAACACCAACAGGATAGGGATCATGAATGCTCCGCCATCCTGAAAAAACCGCACGATAGTGCTCATTTGTCTGCTCCTCTAAAACAGAATTTATGCATCTTGCAGGCTTGCGCCTGCACCTCTAAAAACAGTCTTTATTCGCGCGTACCTCGGTCCCGCTTGACGGGAAGACGCGCTCCTACTCACTTTCATTTTCGCCGTACAGGTCATCGTAATAGTCGACCTGCCTTATAAACTCTTCTCTGTCGATCGGTGCCAGCACCTCATCGAGCAGTGTGTTGATGGGCTTGCCCATCAAGTCGCCCGGATTCGCTTTCTTCCAGGGTACGATGTGCATCACTTTGGGCAATTCCTGGTTGCCGGTAATCTCGGTGCGTCCCAGTTCAATCGAATCCATCACTCGATTACCTGTCGTACGCCGCGTAATCGCGTCACCAGTCGCCGAAGTATCAACGGCTGTCTCGATTGAATCCGATGTCGCCGATTCGCTCTCTTCCGACTGGACCGCCGACGTATCGACGGCAGGTCCGATATCTTCTACTTCGTCCTGGGCAAAAGCGGCAAACGCTGCCAGTAACATGGCGAGTAAGATTGCCGTTCCGAAACCTTTATTTCTGTCAGTACTCATGACCATCAGTCCGCCACGTTTGCCGTACGCTGATTTGCCGCTACGCGACGCGTCAGATCCATAATCCACTTCGCAACCTGTTTATCTTCACCAACCAGCGACTGATAGGTTTCGAAATTCCGCAGTGCTGCTTCCAGTCGCTGCAGATACAGTTCATTAAGAACGCCCAGGTTGTAGTGTGCCAAGGCGTACTCGGGCGAGACTGTGATGGCCTTCAAATAAGCGGCTTCTGCCTCAAGAAATTTGCCATTTCTGCGAAGTAGCATGCCCAATTGGTTCAAAGCAGCGGGATGATTCGGCTGCAGAGCCAAAGCGGCGTCAATAGACACCTTGGCAGCAGCATCGTTGCCGTTGCTGGAGTGGATAATCGCCAAATTGACGTGTGTGCCCGGAAATTCCGGATATTGCAGCAAGAACTCCTTGAATCTGAGCTCAGCGTCGACAAAGTCTCCTCTGGCCATTGATGCCGTCGCTTGTTCGAATAATGTCTGGGCGACGGGCGGAATGGCCGGTACAAGTTCATCGCCAGCAGGCCTTGCAGCCCTATCTGCCTGCTCTGGCCCGCTTGAACGCTTGACAGCTGTAGTGCCACCACAGCCCGCAACGACCAGCATGGCCAATGTCAAGGCAAACAGTGGTACCTTTTTAGTACAGCGCTGTAACAACATCTTCGCTGCGCTCCTCTTTCGCATATCGTGCCGGCATCAATCGAGCCAGTCGCGCAAAGCTTCGTCGAACCCATTCGTCGTAGACGCCATTGGGCGCTCGGTCAGAATTCGCCTTGTACAGATCGATGGCTTTTTCCTCAAATGGAAATACCTGTTCTTCCAACAGGATTTCATATTGTTCAAGTGCATCGGCCTCGAGCTCCGCCGGACGCTCAGAATCGAGGAGGTCCGCACTAAACTGTTCGTACACCTCACCCAGGCGGAAGGTCGCCGCTGTCGTGACTTCTGCCACGCCATAATCAGCCGCGCCGGTATAGGCCGAGATCACGTCCTCCATGAGGTCTTTCTTCAATTTCAGACTGTCGGCGAGCGGTTGCGTCAATTTCACGACCTGGAAGCGCCGCCTGACCGGCTCAGCCAGCTCCAGCGACGCTTTGGCCGCAAGGAATCTCGTACGATCCGACCGCTGCGCGCCGGCAGTGGCGTCGATTTGCACGAATTCTTCCAGGCGCGCCACGACCTCGGTGTCGTTGCCCATCTGTCGTGCGATTTCCAGCAGGCGGAATCGGGCCTCAATGGATTCGGCCAAAGGATTCGGATAACGTGCCAGAATGTTGTTCAACACTCGTTGTTCACTGGACAACGTACCCGTGTCTTTGTACAGGTCAGAGGCTTTCCAAAGGGCTTCGCGACGCACGTCATCGCTGCTCGATGCAGCGTCAGCGATACGCTCAAACTCAGCCGCGGCCTGCCCGGACCTGCCTGCCTCCAGATACGTTACTGCCAGCTTTTCTGTAACATCGTCAGCAAACTCGCTATCCGGGTAATCCGCTCTGAATTGTTCGAGAACACCGGAAGCTCGATCCCATGCCTGTAAATTGATCAACGCCGCTGCGGCGTCGTACTCGGCCGTCGCTCGAATATCCGAATCCGGTACAGCCTGGCCCAGTCGCGTGAAATGCGTTACGGCTGTTTCCAGATCACCACTATCGCGCGCCTGCTCGCCTTGTTTGTAGATAGATGATGAGATGCGATCCTTGATCTCCTGGTTGGCAACGGAGTCATCGGCTGGCGTGAAGTTTCGCAGGTTGTAGTAAGAGCTCTCAGCGACAGCAAAATTTCGTAAATCAAATTGCGAGTGCGCAATCACCGTCCATGCCGTTCGCAAGAGCTTCGAGTCGACCGCAGGCTGCTTGGCAACCACTGCCTCGCCAACTGCGATCGCCAAATCAAACTGATCTTGCTGGAACAAATCCTCGGCCACTGTGGTCAATACTGCGCCAGACTCCGCGTGCTCGGGATAGGTATCCGCAAACTTTAATCCACTGTCCAGATATTCTGCATGCCACGTATCTTTAGCGCTGCCATCGAGTGATTTTTCGTGCTCGCGGTACGCGAGAATTGCGGCGTATCCGGCCTCTGCAGACTGTTCGTGTGCGTCGTAGTCGTACGAAGTACGTTCGTATTCTTCAGTTGCCGCCGCAAAGTCACCGCTCTCGAACAGTATTTCCGCTAACAGGAAATTGGTATTCGCACTATCCGCTTCACCGGGGAAATACGCGAGGTATTTTCGATACCAGTTTGCTGCTTCCTGATAGTCGTTTATCTCACCGTCCTTCTGTGCCTCAGCGTGGTAGTACTGCGCGAGATCGGTAAGATTTGCCTTCAGGTATACGGCAACTTCGGCATTGGTTTCACGCGGGTTACGCACCCAGAACTCACCGTCCATACCGTAACGTTCAACAAAGTCTTTCTTGCCTTCCAGAACCAGGCTTGGAAAACCACCGAGTTTGTAGGCTTCGATAACCTCGACTTGTAGCAATGGTGCTTTCGGATGGTACGGATCATGCGCAACGAAGGCTTCGTAGGCTACCGCCGCATCCTGATAGCGTTCCTTTTCAAGATACAGGTCGCCGAGATTGCGGTAGATAACGTAGCTGTATTTTGGATTGCCACGATCCGCGAAGAACGCATCGATACTGGCCGCACCTTCCATGTAGGAAAAACTAATGCTCAACACCCGGAACGTATCTTCGACCAGCTCCCGCTCCGCACG
This sequence comes from Woeseiaceae bacterium, assembly GCA_021773155.1. GTDB lineage: Bacteria > Pseudomonadota > Gammaproteobacteria > Steroidobacterales > Woeseiaceae > UBA1847. Next base: position 4,114 of record JAJFKQ010000125.1, read on the forward strand.
CTTGAGGATCCGCAGACGTTGCTCGCCTTCCTCAATTTCGATATCGCCAACCTTGCGGTCGAGCAATTCGAAAAACGGATTCAGGCTGTTTTCATGCCAAGCCAGCTTGAATTGAGACCAACCCAGTTTGTACAAGGATTGTTCGTAGAATCGGGATTCCTCACCGTACTTGACGACATCCTCATAAGCCGCTTCCGAATCATTGTAGCGTTTACGCAGGAACAGCATTTCACCACGGCGGAATTGCACTTCGTCGATCAGTAACGTATCCGGATATTTTCCAACCAATTCGCCAAGGACCGCAAGCGCCTCGTCGGTACGACCCCCTATTTCGTAGGCACGGGCGAGCTGATACAGCACTGTATCGTTACGACGATAGTCCGGATAAGCCCCAAGCAGCTGCTGGTACAGGCCGACCGCATTGTTGTAGCCCGTGTGATCGAGCGCGTCGATGTTTTGAACCAGCTGATCCGCTTCAGTCGCCTCCAGCTCGAGGTCGCCGAGGCGTCGCATAGCTTCAGCCCGCAGCTCGGGATCATCTGACACCAAATCAAGAAATGCCCGATAGTTGTCGCGCGCCAGAGAAGAGCTACCGAGAATTGCTTTGCCTGGCCGAATATCGATCTGTTTCTTTTCAAGACTCTTGATGGTGTCTTTTTCTTTCACGCGTGCCGCTTCGGCGGGCATTGCCGCCAGCGACCAGACCAACGCCGTGATCAGGAGAGTAAAGGTGGTCAGGACCGGACGCATCGTCATTGCGCATCCTCCCCAGCCGTCGCCGCAACGTCGTAAATTGCTGCCAACGCAAACCGTGCCTGAACCGTATAGATATCAAGACGTTGCTTTTGCGCCTGCAATTCACCAACGGCAATTTCCCGCAAATACGCACGCTGCTCTGCCAGCACGTCATCGACCCGCATCTTCATACCCTCGATGCGAGGTCCGAGGCCATAAACGCGGTCGCTGAGCTCCTCGAAGCGTAATGACTCATTACGCATCGTTTCATCGATTTGTCGGCGCGAACGTTGTGCTGCGACAAGAGTCTCACCGGCGTCGTTCAGATCACGCCGAATACGCCATAATCGATTCTGAAAATCGCGCTCAAGCTGCCATTGCAGGACACCCTTCAACAACTGTATTTTGTCGCGGACCTCTAACGCCTCGGGAATATCAGCACGCAATGCGGGCGCATGTTCCATTCCCGATATTTCTCCCCACGTTTCGAACTCAGACCTTTTGGCGAGTGCGAGCCAGTCGCGACTTTTTTCAATATTGTTCAGCGTAGAATCGAATTCGAGTTTTTCATTGACCATGCCATCGAGATCAGCGCGCGCCAGTGCATCTTCCACACGCGGCAGGCGCTCCTCATAGGCCTGCTTGCGTGTCTCCAGCATGTTGCCGTAGACCTCAGTATTTCCCTGCCAGCCATCAAGATTTCGAGATAGAAAACTCAAGTCACGATAGTTTTTCAAACCTTCCTGAAACTCGTGTGTCGCGAGCAAGTGAAACAGGTAACGAGCCTCGGGACCTTCAGGTAGTTGCTCAAGCTGCCAATACCAACCGGTGCTATCCAGTGGATCAGATGACAGAAACTCGTCAAACAACTCGCCCGATTCGATATGAGCGATGGTTCGATCCAGCCGATTAGTCTCTTCGTAGAACGCTTCAATTGCGTTCAGGTAATGATCAGCCGCCTGACTGATGGAGTCCAGCTGTGCCATCGCATAAGGGATTGCCAACATCGACTCTTGCACCGCGGAGTCGAGTAAATCGCGGCTGCGTAATTCCATCCACGGTACCAGGGCCCGACGGTAGTTATTCATTTCGGCGTCGGCCCAACCGACACCTAATAGCGCTTTGTTTGAAAATGGCCCTTCGAGGCGCACACGTTGCAGTGGCTCCTTCGCGGCCTGCGGTTGGCGGTCCTGTAGCAATGCGTAACCCAGCGCGAGGTTTGCCTTGTCCCGCAACGAAGCCAACTCCTCATTGAACGGATTCAAATTGCCAAGATCGTTGAGTAGTACCTGCGCTTCAGCAACGCGGCCGCTGCGCACTAATGCGACACCAACATTGAATTTGGCGTAACTCGCCCACTCCGTCTTGCCCTTCCAGTTCTGCAGAAGTGTAATTGCGCGATCGTAGTCGCCTGCATCGATCAAAATTTGTGCTTGCAGCATGAGTGCTTCACGCTGCAAATTGTCTGGCAGCTCTCCCGAGACGAAACTCAATGCTTCTTGCGACTTATCAAGGTAGCCGCGCTGGTACCAGATCTTGGCGAGAAAAAACCAGGTGCGATCACGAACGTCGGTCGTAACGTTATCGGCCAGCATCCGCTTGAAGATGTCTGCTGCTTCAAGGTGATGGCCATACGACAAATACAAACCACCGAGCAACAATTCTGCTTCGTCGGCATGTGCGCCAAGCTGTTGCTGGTTCTGGGCGGCCAGCAGCGTTACTATCGCGTGAAAATAATCTTCCTGATAAAAATAGAACAGAACCTCGCCATATTGCGGGCTCTCTACGACAATCGATTGCTCGTCATTTTTTGCTGCATACACCGCCGGTGCCATTAGCACGAATATGGCCAACAGCGAACGCATGTAACTAACTATGGAGCGACTTCGGGGCAAAAATCACTCCCACTCTTTAATCACGAATTCGGGCTGCTGCTTTTTGACCCGATCCGTTATTTCCAGCTCGACGTACTTCGCGCCGATTCCCTTATTGAAATTCAGCGTCGCACCGCGCCGATAGTCCCGAATGTGCGGCCCTTTGCCGACGAAGATGGCAACTAACTCATGATCGCCTGTCTTCAGGTTCGCCATATGCACCCGATGTACGCCACCACGAATCAAGGCGTCCGCCTCTCGAGCCGTATACAGGTAATTGGCAACTTCCTTACCGTCGATCTTGATGTTGACCGAGTCGAGTCCGAAGTACTCGCCGACGTCCATAGATATAAAAAAGGCAACCTGTGAGTTCGCCGGAAACAGCAACTCTTCCTCCAGCAGGAACAAATCCCGATTAAGGTCAAGAACTTCCTTTTTCAGGGACTGCACGTCTTTGTCGATGCTGCGAAATTGCTCACGAGATTCTGCTCCCGCGCTCTCTTCAGCCACTGTAGTCAAACTAAATGCGAGCATCGCTACGGCGATCAGACTGATCAATGTCTTCGTCACTATCTATTCTCCTGCCGACAAGTACATTCGTTACTCCCTGAGTAACGAACGAACCTGATCTAGGTATTTATCTTCGTATCCAGGCTTGTAACCGTGATGAACATGGCGAACATTACCGTCGCGATCGACCAGCACTGTGACCGGCATCGCCTCAACTTCGTAAAGCTCACTGACCTCTTTGCGTGCATCGAAGAGCACGGGGAAACTCACTCCCAGATCCTCGATCATTTGCATCGCACGGCGAGAATCGTCATCGATATTCACGCCAAGAAGACTGAAACCAACGCGTTCATAGCGTGTGTACAACTCGTCCAGCAACGGCATTTCCTGGCGGCACGGACCGCACCAGGTCGCCCAGAAATTAATCATGACCACATCGCCGCGATACTCGGACAGACGCAGGTTTTCGCCGGTAGCGCTCTTGAGCGCAAAGTCTGGCGCTGCCTGGCCCTCCAGTCCTGAAGACGCAAGCGACGTCGCCGCAAATACGGTGATCAACAGTCCCAGTGCTAAGTTCTTGATTTTCATCCGTCCGTTCCTTGTATTGCCAGCCCGATTCCTTTCGTTGACCCCGAATGGTGACAGCCGGAAGCCTCCTGAGCCGTGATAATCGTCACAAAGACCTAAATTTCCTAAACATAATGATGAGGTTTTTGTGCGACAGGAAAGGCACGCAATCAGCACAGATTACGTTAAATTGGCATTATTCCCAACGGTTTTTTTCACCCGCAACGTGAGACCTATAATAGGCGTATCAGCCTGAATTTAAAGTGAAACTCCGTCGGCTTTCGGCGACATTGGCAGTTTCCTTTTTTGCACCTCACTCGACGGTGGGGTCTGCGGGTTGCTCAAGGCCGTCAGAGAAGAAAACCTGTCCCTCAGCATCGATGACGATACTCTCATAGTCTGGAAGCACTGCTATCATGCGCAAACCCAGGTCCACACCCATGACGAATACGCTGGTCGACAGAGCGTCGGTGGTGACAGCGTCCGGGCCGAAGACCGTCGCACTGTGAACGCCGTCGGCCGGCGTCCCGGTACCCGGATGAATGATGTGGTGGTAGCGTACGCCATCTTCATCAAAAAACCGTTCGTAATCCCCCGATGTGGATATCGCCTCGTCCTGCAACGGCACTGATATCGCCACCTCACCGTCCTTGCGAGGATCCCGAATACCCACCATCCAGGGCCGACCGCGCCGGTCACCGAGTAATCGCGAATCGCCACCAGCCGTCACGATCGCATGTTCTATCCCGTTGGAGCGAAGGATATCGATGCCGCGCTCAACAACATAGCCTTTCGCGATACCTCCGAGATTGATGCGTACACCGTGCCGCTGAAACCGGATGGTTGCGGACATGTCATCCAGTTTCACATGCCGATAGTCAATATTTTCGAGTTCTGACATCACGGTTTCGTCGTCCGGCCGCTGACGTTCTCTGAAGTCGTAGTGCTGCCCGACACTGTCATACGTAATATCGAATGCACCTTGTGTCAGGACCGAGATTTCGAGCGAGCGAGCGATCAGTCGATAGAGTTCATGGCTCACTTCGACTGCCGATTCGGCCGCTGTACGGTTGATTTTCGAGATTTCGCTATCATCCTTGTACGTACTCATGAGGTGGTCAATGCGATCCGCCTCCTCAAAAACCGCCTCAAGAGTGGCAAGACCCGCCTCGGGATCATCACTCCAGAGATAGACGCTAACTTCGGTACCCATCATCGGTCGCGCATCACCCAGCCATTCTGCATCGGCCACGCAGGACGCGAACAGCAGCATTAGAGTTCCTAGTTTTGGCCCTAGCCTGAGGTTATGCTTAGGGTCACGACCGCTATAGAAGGAGCAGGACTGTGATTTCATTCTTGATTTTCCTCGGCATCATCGCCGCGATAGTTTTTTGGGTTATCGGCATATACAACCGGCTTGTCAATGAACGCAATCGCGTACGCAACGCATTCGCCCAAATCGACGTGCAATTGACGCGACGCCATGACCTGATCCCAAACCTCGTAGAAGCTGTGAAGGGGTACATGAAGCACGAGCGCGAAACTCTTGAGGCCGTCATTCAGGCCCGCAACAACGCTGTTTCGAGCCTTGACGCCGCCAAGGCCGACCCAGCCAATGCAGAAGCCATGAAAAAACTGGGTGCATCCGAAGGTGCTCTCGGCAGCGCTCTGGGCCGACTGTTTGCACTTTCGGAATCTTATCCTGATCTCAAAGCAAATCAAAATATGATGCAGTTTCAGGAAGAGCTCGCGAGCACTGAAAACAAGGTGGCGTTCTCACGTCAGGCATTTAATGATGCGGTCCTTGGTTACAACAACTCGGCAGAGAATTTCCCGAATAACATCATTGCCGGATTCTTCAGCTTCAAGCTCGCCAGCTTCCTGGAAATTGAGGGTGAGGAAAAACGCGATGTACCGGACGTTTCCTTCTAGACGCCCGCATAAATGAATTTTTTCTCAGCCCAGGATCAGGCACGTCGTTCGTCGCGGCGCCTGGTCGCTGCCTACATAGTCGCAACTATCGCGATAGTCCTCGGCGTGACCGCCATTGTCGGATTCGCACTGTTCAATTTTTCGCAATCCGGATATGGCTATACGCCGGGACAGTTTATTCGTGAACAAACAGCGCTGCTATTCGGTATAGCCCTGCTTACAACCGTCTTCATTCTTGGCTCAAGTTTGTACAAAATATCGAGGCTGTCAGCAGGTGGGGGACGGGTTGCGGTCGACATGGGCGGAACTCTGGTGCCAACCGACGTTCAGGATCCGCTGCGCCGCCGCCTCCGCAATGTTGTCGAAGAAATGGCGATCGCCTCCGGAGTGCCGGTTCCTGAAATCTATGTCATGGAAGAAGAACGCGGCATAAACGCGTTCGCCGCTGGATTCTCACCGAGTGATGCGGCGATCGCGGTAACTCGCGGCACTCTCGAGCTCCTCGATCGCGACGAACTGCAAGGCGTCATCGCTCACGAGTTCAGCCATATATTGAACGGTGACATGAAACTCAACGTCCGACTCATGGGCGTTTTATTCGGCATTATGGTGCTGGGACTGATTGGGCGCATGGTCGTGCGCGGCGGTTATCACTCAAGCATTGTCTCGAGCCGAAGAAACCGCAACGCGCCCGTCGTTCTTATTGTCGGCCTTGGTCTCGTCATTCTCGGCGGTATCGGCGTATTTTTCGCACGCATGATCAAGGCCAGCGTTTCTCGACAACGAGAGTATCTGGCCGATGCTTCTGCCGTGCAGTTCACGAGGCAAAGCGACGGCATCGCGAGTGCGTTAAAAAAGATCGGCGGTTACAGTGAGGGATCGACAATCAGTGCGGCTGACCCGGAAGAAGTCAGCCACATGCTGTTCGGCAGCGGCACGTCTTTAATGGGAATGTTTGCGACACACCCGCCACTGGTCGAACGTATTCAGGCACTCGACCCGAGCTTTAAGGAAGGTGACTTCCCCCGAGTCGACCCACGGCAACGGCGTGTCGGAACCGCAGATGAATCACGGCACGCAGCTTTCGCCGGCAATACCACGACCGCATTTGCGAGCGGCGGCGCGAAAGTCCGGGCTGATTCGATTGCCGAAACGGTGGGACAGCCCGAAAAGGAACACGTCGAATTCGCTCGCAATGTGCGGCGATCCATTCCGGAGGAATTGTACGACGCCGCACATTCGTCCGAGTTGGCGTTCCTGTTATCGCTCGCACTCGTACTTGATCAGTCGAAGAGAACGATTGACCGACAATTTTCGTTACTTCAGGAACAATTGGGCAGCGAACGCACACAACTCGTTCGGCGCTACTATGATGAGCTATCGGCATCAAATGGAGAATATCGATTGCCGTTACTGGAGATCACGTTTCCGGCGCTGAAGCTGCGTCCGATGCCGGAACTCGCCTATCTGGTTGAGCTCACGAATCGACTGATTGAGGTCGATGGTGAGATTGAATTGTACGAATTCTGTTTCTACCGAATCATGATGAGTAGCCTCGGTCAGGCCATTGACCCGACCGGTAAACGCGAAGTTCGGCGCTCTCGACGTCAGGATCTGCAATCTGCCGCAACTGACCTGCTGAGAATTCTGGCGGACCACGGCCACGATTCCGATCAGGACCGCATCGCTGCATTCGAGGTCGGTATCGCTACCCTGGGACCGTGGGCACAGGGCGCGAAGTACACGTCAGACCGCGAGCACAGCGTCGAGAAGTTGAATCATAGTCTTGATGTCCTGCTGGGCTTGAACAGTAAAGGACAGGAATCATTGCTGCGCGCAGTCAGCGCGACCGCAGCACATGACGGTGAGCTTTCGGTCTCAGAAGCGGAGTTAATTCGTGCGGTCTGCGCGACACTGAACTATCCATTACCACCCATTCTCGTACAACGGTAGTGCCCGGACTTTGTAGCTAGCGTATTATTGAACTCCAAAGCGAATCAGACATCGAAACTATCATGAATACAAGAGTCTTCTTAGCAGCCGCTGTATTGCTCGCCATGCTGCTTACCAGCACTGCCGACGCAGCCTCCCGCGAAGAAAAGCGCGTAGGAGACGCTGCCGACGTTCTCGAGCAACTTCTCAGAATCCCGGAAAAAACCGTGCCACCTGCATTGCTCTCACGCGCTTATGCGGTTGCCGTAATCCCCAATGTCTACAAAGCAGCATTCGGTCTGGGAGCAAGACGAGGCAAGGGCATTCTCGTTGTACGACAAGACGACAACTCGTGGAGTAACCCCGCCTTCGTGACTTTGACCGGTGGCAGCGTTGGCTGGCAGGCCGGTGTGCAATCTACAGATATCATTTTGGTGTTCAAGACACGCAAAGGTGTCGATGGCATTGAAAACGGCAGGTTAACGTTGGGTGCAGATGCGTCTGTCGCGGCAGGGCCGCTCGGTCGGCAGACCGGTATCGCAACTGACATCGAATTCAAGGCTGAGGTTTATTCCTATTCGCGCAACCGCGGACTATTTGCCGGTATCGCGCTCGAAGGCGCTGGTGTGACTATGGATCGCAAAGCAAACGCTGCGTTTTATAGCTCCAGTAGCATGACACCGGAACGGATCTTTACAAGCTCACCAAATATCGCGCCGGACATCGCAAATACATTCGTGCAGATCTTGACGGCGCAGACTGCCCGTTTGCCAACCCAGCCAGGCATGACCACCGGCGGCCCTGAGACGGCTGAGGAAGAGACGCCGGAAGTTCGTACCTTCGGCATACCGGATGCGGGGTCAACAGATGACGAGTACGATCCGAATTACTAATTCCGGACATTAGCAACTACTAAACAATGACATTGACCGATCTCATAGCGCGAGTGCAGCAACTTGCTGAATTGATTGGCCCGAACGTTTATCTGCAGGCGGCAATTATTGCTGTCGCCTTCATGGTCGCAGGCAAGATCGCCGACTGGATTATTTCCAGGATAATCGGCCGTTTCGCTCATCAGTCTTCAAATGACTTTGACGATCAGATAGTCGATCTGGTCCATCGACCAGTATTTATGTCGCTCGTGCTGATGGGCCTGTCGCTGGCTACACGTCGAATCGGCCTGCCCGAAGTTACGACCTTTATTACGGTCGGCATTCTGAAAACCATCGCGATTTTTGTCTGGTACAACACGTTGATGCAGTTGATGACTTTGGTCGTCAGAGCGCTTTCGAAGACAAGAGACCGGAAAATAGTTCAGACGGGGATGTTGTCGCTGCTGCACAACGTCATTAAAATCATCGTTGTCGCGCTCACGGTTTATTTTCTTTTTCTCGCCTGGAATATCAACGTTACAGCCTGGCTGGCTTCGGCTGGTATCGTCGGTCTGGCACTCAGTTTCGCCGCCAAAGATACGCTTTCAAATCTCTTCGCCGGAGTTTCCATCGTGATGGACGCTCCTTACAAGGCGGGAGATTTCATCATTCTCGAATCCGGGGAACGCGGTATTGTCACCGACATCGGCCTTCGCAGCACGCGAATTCTGACGCGCGATGACATCGAAATTACGATCCCCAACGGCATCATAGGTAACGGCAAAATCATTAACGAGGCTGGCGGTCCACCAGGACGGCACCGTATTCGTGTTGCTGTTGGCGTGGCGTACGGCAGTGATATCGACCATGTAGTGGAGGTCTTGGCCGCTGTCGCCGCTGACCACCCGGATGTCTTGACGAATCCAGAGCCACGTGTTCGATTTCGCTCGTTCGGCGACTCCAGTCTTGATTTCGAGCTGCTGGTATGGATATCGAGACCCGTTGATCGTGGACGTGTAAAACACGAACTCAACTGTGCTGTCTACAAATCACTGAACAAGAACAAGATTGAGATTCCGTTTCCGCAACGGGATCTACACGTGCGATCGATGCCGGATTAGTAGTCCATCAAACCTACCTTGTTGGACTACTAATTACCGCTTTCGTCGTTACCTCGCTGCAATTCATCGCCGGAGCCAGATGGCAAGTCCGTTGGCTGCTCACTCTCTGGAACTACCGCTGTGGGTAAATTGCCGATATCGACTTCTGATTCCGGGGTTTGATCTTCGCGCGGCAGTGCCACACCGAACTGCGCCAGATACTCGGCTTCAATTCTTGCTCGCTCCGCTTCGGCAGCTCTTCGCCGTGCCTGTGCGGCTGCCTCCTGAGTTCTTCGCAATGCCTGCCGTTTGCTCTGTGAGCGCGCATCAAACTCCGCCTGGCGAGCCGCCTCTTCCTTCACTTCGATCTGGCTGACAGCTTGACGTGCATTTACGCACTCAGCGTCGTAGCGGGTCGCCTTCCGGTCCTGAGAACAGCGCACCATCGCCGCTTCCAGCATTATTGGATTCTCAAGGAATTCCACGGTGGACCGTGGCGGTTGCTCTTCCTCACAACCAGCCAGCAGGCCAATGCCGCCAATTATCAATGTCAGATGTCTGTTTACGTTACGCATGGGTCAAATATCAGTGTCAGTTCGATTGTGCCAGAAAACTCATGATGATTAGTTGGCAATAATAGCGAAGATGCCATTTCATCATATCGACGCGAGTTCGCAGTTTTGAACTGAATTTCGAGTATTTCGCGTTATAGTTGCGCGTCTCTGACCTACAAGGACGACTAATTGTCAGAATCCAGCCAGTTTTCGTTACTTAGCCAGCGCCGCTTCGCTCCGTTTTTTGGAACACAGTTTCTTGGGGCACTGAACGACAATATCTTCCGAAACGGTCTTGTGATCCTGATCACATTTAAAGGCGTACGGGTCTTGGGAATGGACCACACCGTACTCGCGAACGTTGCTGCATTCCTGTTCATACTGCCATTTTTCCTGTTTTCCGCTACCGCCGGGCAGTTGGCGGACAAGTACGAAAAATCCATGCTGATGCGCCGCATAAAGCTACTCGAGATCGGCCTGATGTCCCTCGCCGCAATCGCCCTGCTGTCGCGGCAATACGAATTATTGCTATTCGTCCTGTTTCTGATGGGTTGCCAGTCAACGCTATTTGGACCGGTCAAATATGCCTATCTGCCGCAAAAGTTACACAGCGACGAATTGATTGGTGGCAACGCACTCGTGGAGTCCGGAACCTACGTCGCGATCATCGTTGGCCTGATCGTCGGCGTCGAGACAGTCGACTTCGAGTCAGGTCACCAAACATTTCTCGCCGTAGTCCTTGTTGCTGTCTCATGCATTGGTTATCTCACCAGCCGGCAAATACCGAAAACGGAAGCCGTTGATCCAAAACTCCGGATCAACTGGAACACCTGGAAGGAAACCTGGCACATCATCAGTTTTGCCCGCGAGGAAAAAAGCGTATTTCTTTCCATACTCGGAATCTCATGGTTTTGGTTTTTCGGATCTGCGCTAACGATACAAGTCCCTGCGTATACGGCCGATATTCTCAACGGCAATGAATCGGTAGTCACTTCCTTACTGGTGGCGTTCGCAGTCGGCGTGGGACTCGGCTCGTTACTCTGCGAACGAATGTCAGGACACCGAATCGAACTTGGACTCGTACCGTTCGGTTCTATCGGTATGAGCCTGTTTCTGGTTGATCTTTATTTCGCGCAGCCAGAAACGGCAGCGACAACCGTTGCATCAGTCAGCGAGTTTCTCGGCCGTGCCAGTAGTTGGCGCATTCTTGTCGATCTCGCATTGCTCGGCGCGTTCGGCGGTTTCTACAGCGTTCCGTTATACGCGCTGATTCAAAAACGCTCTGACCGCAAACACCTGTCGCGCATCATTGCAGCCAATAACATCATCAACTCTCTACTGATGGTCGCTGCCGCAATTATCAGCATAGTCATTCTAAAGTCAGGCTTTTCAATACCCGAGCTGTTTGTTTTCATCGCCGTAATGAACGCTCTTGTCGCAATTTACATTTATTCATTGCTGCCCGAATTCCTTATGCGCTTCATGGCCTGGTTAATCATAAATGTCTTCTACAGGATTCGTCCGATCGGGCTCGAGAATATCCCGAACAAAGGTCCAGCCGTGGTCGTTTGCAACCATGTCAGTTTTATTGACCCCATCATTCTCGGTGGATCTGTTGCACGTCCGATGCGTTTTGTCATGAATTACAAGATATTCAAAATGCCCTTTCTCAGTTTCATTTTTCGCAACGCGAAAGCAATTCCAATCGCATCCAGGGCCGAGGACGAAGATTTGATGAATGCTGCGTTCGAGAAAGTCGACGCTGAACTCGCCGCGGGCAATATCGTTTGTATTTTCCCTGAAGGCGGACTAACGACAGATGGCGAGGTTCAACGCTTCAGGCCCGGCATAGAAAAAATTATCGCACGACGCCCGGTCCCTGTAATTCCTGTGGCGCTTGGCCGCTTGTGGGGAAGCTGGTTCAGCCGTCGAAAACAAGGTGGCATTCGCAAGATACCGGGACGGCTGTTCGCGCGTGTACCGATTGTTTTTGGTGAACCCGTTGCACCAGCAGACGTTACCGCAGAACGTCTGGAGTTACTGGTCAGGACCCTTCGGGAGGAGTTGCGCTGACTCGATCACGCCATTCCTGAAGCAATTCCTGTTTGTTGCCGAAAAGCGCTGCCGCACCGAACCCGTCGCTGCTCAGTTCGACGAACTCTACATAGCCGTTCCTGGCGACAGGAAGATACATCCTGCGCCCAGCACTCGACGGCGACACGCCGTTACCGTGCACAATGCCAGCTCCGTTCAAAGAGCGTGGCACGAACAACGCATCGGCCCAGGTCAACCCGGCAATCGACGAGCTCGCGCGATGCACCCAACGCGGTGTTCTGAAATAGGCCTGTGTGCCGTTTTGGTCGAATACGATCTCTTGTACATCAGAGGGGAACTGCAACTTCCCGTCGCCAACCCTCCCGTCGGCAAGAAAGAACTGGCTCGCAAGATTATTCTGATCAACCAGGATCAAAAATTTACCTCTGGGCGCTGCACGTAATGCTCGTATGCCTTCGGAACCCTGCCAGATCTGCTGCATATGCCAGTTATTGTCATCGCCGCGGCTGAGAAGCTGTAAGCTGCCGTTTTGAGCTCCCAGGTACAGGTCATTTTCCGCTGCATACGTTAGCCCACTGTAGGTATGGCCCGAGTCATAGTCAGCGACGATGTTGCCGTCGGCGACGTCAATCACGGCAACTCGACTGCCACTGATTAAAGCAACGAACCTGGCATCTGGTGAAAAACTGATCTGAGAAACCGGCGCCCCTGCGATCTCGACGATATACGGCAATGGCTCGCCGCTCCTCGTCCTCCATAATCGCAGCGAATTATCCGCCGCTATGCTGGCGGCCAACGTTCCCGATGGTGCAACACCCAGTAACGTCACCGCGCTGTTATGACCCACGAAACTCAAGTCCTCACTAAGTTCCACCACGTCAGCAAACGTCGCGTCGGAGGGAACAAAATGCACGTGCCCTGCAGGATCCCCTATGGCAACAAACGTTCCGTCTGGCGCTGCAATCAAAGGACGATCAGCGGCCGGGCTCCAGATCATATGCGTGCTCGACTGCTGAGCCACGTTAGCTGTGGAACCAGCAACTGGCACGCGCCAAATTCTCGGCACACTGTCTGCGCTTCCAAGCAACAGAACTTGTTCATCCTGACTGAAACTCAGTAAGTCTTGCGCCTGACCCGCGCTGCGTACACCTAATGGCGGTCCGATGAGCCTGCCGTCATTGCAGCTAATAACCTGAAAGCCGGTTTCCGGACGCCCGGCAGCGACCAAACGTCCAGACGGCGAAAAAGCCAACTGCCACGAGCCGCTGTCACGTTCATCCAGTAGTGGTTGCTGGGGAAAAGCGACGTTCCATAATGAAAGTCCAATATCTGGATAGACAGCACCCAAAGTCGATCCGTCTGCTGACAACCTGATCGACCCGGGCTGCGCAGGCAAATCAAACTGGCCTAATAATTCGGCGGTTTGAAAATCCCAAACACGTACCGCCCGGTCAAAGTCCGCGATCGCCACGCGACCGCCCGCTGCATCGATTGCGACCAGCGCTGGTACTCCGGCAACGACAATTTCTGCAGCTACCGCGCCGTCATCCAGGCTCCACAACTCCAGATGACTTTCGACATCACCTCGACGTTCGACAAACAAATGTGATCTATCGGGTGTTAGCACCACCCTGCTGCTCGCCGCACCGATCTGAAGCGTAGCAACCCTGTCACCGGTCGTAGTATCCCAGAGGTTCACGCTATCCTGACTCGCGGTCACCAGGCGACGTGCGCTGGTATCGAGCCCGATCAGTTGTTCGCTTTCAGGAAGAGCGACGGCCCGCCTCGGCTCTGCGAATGCCAGGTCCCAAATTCGCGCGCTATCGCTTTGCATGGCGCGTGCAACGGCATATCGCCCGGACGGGTCGAACCAGATGTTTTCTGTCTCGCGTTCCATCGGGTCTGGAATATTCAGGCCGCGTTGAAAATGCTCAACAGCACCTTGCGAATTGAGTTTCAGATTCCAGCCGACCAGTTGCCCTGCAACGCCCAGGCTTTCATCCCGAACACTGATACTCCACGTGCCACTTAGCGACTCGCCCAGTAGACCGCGAAGCTGTTGATCCGGAATACGAATATCGTCGTTATCCGATGCTCGGTCCATGCCGGTTTCTACTTCAATAGCCCGGCCTGACGGTGCAATTATCTTGATACGCAAATCGGCAAGTCGTGCATGACTGATATTCAGCGTCAGACCAATACGACTGACTTCACCTTGCCGATCAACGATGACGCGCCGCACCAGAGGGCTGACCTCCAACGCGGTCACCGCCCAGGGCTCGCGGAGCTGCACTCCCTGCGGTGTATTGGAGTATTGCGAAATTTCCGCGCCCGAAGCACTGCTCAGGACCATACCAATGGGATCGAATACGACGGCTTCTCTCGAAATCCCGGGCAGTGTCGTCAACAGGTATGGATAGTCGTCACTAACGAGCGAGGCCGCTCGCTCACGTCTTTTGGAAGTAGCTAATGTCAGTGCCTGGATACTTGCCAGGAGCGCAGAGTCCCGATTTTCCTCGCGTACTGCCTGACTGGCTTTGCGATCCCAAAAACCGGCTTCGAACTCTTTCGCGAGAAACCCTGCGTCAGGCAGGTCCGCTGCCAGCGCCGCGAGTTGCTCGATCTCCAGTTCATCGTTCGAGGCCAGCGCTCGCCGTTCGAGGAAACTCCGATACAGATTCTCAGCGGTGTCA
>JAJFKQ010000126.1 GCA_021773155.1 Woeseiaceae bacterium
CCCGCGCCTGTTCATACCGGTCTGCGGGGTCGATGCGATGACCTACGGGAACGCCTGTTTTGCCGAGCGGCGCGGTGTTTCTATCGAGTACGCCGGCGTCTGTGAAAGTCTCGGTGAAAACTGCCCGAACGATTACCTGCCGGTTTGCGGTATGGACGGCGAAACCTACGACAATGAGTGTCAGCTCGACAACGCCGATGTACAAAAAGCTTACGCGGGAGCCTGCGTAGGTGACTAGCTACCAGGCTGGAGTTAAACGCTCCTTCTCACCGGTCGTGTACGGCAGCCAGACAAGTCCGGTTACCGCGACATAAATATCGGTGCTCTTTGCTCGTACGACGATTTCCTCGAGTGCCCCAGCCTGGGCATCGAACGAGGTATCCAGGTCTGCAACCTCCTTCGCAAGCGCTTTACTCAATGCGGCAATGTCGGTCCTAACCTTGGCGGCGGTTTGTTGTGCGCGCTCGACGTCTGCAGCTTCCTTGCGCGCACTACTGGCGGTCTTGATCGCCGAGCCCATACGCGTTGCCGAGCTGCTGGAAAGGCGCTTGCGACCAAGTACGGCGCCCAAAATCGCGGTGCCGAACGAGACAGCAGCATCGAGTTTCCTCTTCGTTGACTGTTGCTTCTGCACGGCAGTGGCCTGCTCTGCCCGCATCAGTCGATTCTCCAGCGTCGTTACTTTGCCAGCGTAGCGTTTGCGAACTTTTGCGATCGCAAGGTCACGTTTTTCGCTGGCCACATCCTGCAGACGAGTACGAAAATCGCCCTCTGTCTCACCGGCCTCCGATGTCAGTCGAAAGCGCTTGCTACGGTACAGCGTGATATTTTCGTGTTGCCGCAGCCAGCGCTTGTATTCCTTGTTCCAGCCTGGATAGCCCTTCGCGTTGCTGGCAGCCGCCGGACACTGGGCGTAGCTCGCTGCTTTGTCACCACTATCTTCAAGATTGCCAACAGTGATGCCGAGCGGCTCCGCATTGTCCCAATCGATCACGACAGGGCCATCGTCGAACTCCACCGTGTGCAGCACAGCGCGTTCGTCTTCAATGTTATAGCGCGAACTGGTGAACACCACGTCCCCGCCGGCGACCAGCCGCGGGTGATAGACGATATCTTCGCCGCTCCCGGACACAAAATATTGCTCGATTGATGGCGGCAGCACAGGAGCTGAGCCCTGACTCTTGCGCTTCGGCTTCGATATCGCCTTTGCCGCCGCCGCGATTTTGTTCTTCGTCGTCGACATAAGCGTGCGTATATGATCGCGCGTCAACGGGCCGGCGAGATAGGACATTACCCAGCGCGTGTTGAAAGCGACTGCTTCGTCTTCGTGCACGTTGTGCAGCAAGAAGCGACGCTTGCCGAGGCCTGCGATGGTGCGCTCCATCGCCTGCTTGTCAAAGTCACCACTACTGGCGCCCTCAAGCCCCTCCATGACGCGAGCTTTGTCGCGCTCGGTTTGCAGCCGCCCGATAAACCAGGTGCCGGTATTCGACAAACCTTTGTAATCCAGGTCGACCGGGTTTTGTGTGGAGAGCACGAGCCCCAGTCCGTAGGCGCGTGCCTGCTTAAGTAGCGTCAGAAACAGTTTCTTAGATGGCGGATTTGCGACAGGCGGCATGTAGCCGAAGAGCTCGTCCATATACAGGATTGCCCGCAGGCTCGAAGTACCTTGCTGTGCCCGCATCCATGCGATGAGTTCATTTAACAGCATGCAAACGAAAAACATGCGCTGATTATCATCAAGGTGTGCAATCGACATCACCGAGATGCGCGGCTTGCCCTCTTCTGTATAAAGCAGGCTCTTCGCTCGTAGCGGTTCGCCCTGCATCCATGCTTCAAATCCGGGCGCCGCCAGCAAGTTGTTCAGTCGCATTGCCAGCGCGAAGCGGTCTTTGGCAGGGTAAAAAGAGTCAATACTCATTACGCCGATTTTGCTTATTGGCGGCGTTTGGATTTCGGCGATCAGCGCCGGAATACTCAGGTCATTACCTGCCTTCCAGGCGTTGTCTAATAACCGCGAAACAAGAATGTGCTCACGGCTTGCAACCGGGTCCGCATCAATGCCGAGCAACGTAAGAATACCGGTAGCGGTGGCCTGAACACGCTCACGGTAAAGGTCAACGTCATCAATTAGCCCCTGATCGGGCGCATTGAAGGACTGCAAGACAGAAATGGGCAGGCCCGCGTTACTGCCCGGCGTGTAAATCGCGAGGTCTACATTTTTCCTGAACTGCGCAATTCTCTTTGCAGTTTGTCCCCACTGACCCAGACCCTTCTTCCAAAGCGCAGCCTGTCCGGCAGCGAACTCATCGACCGTTTGGCCGTTGTCGGTTGCGGTACGCGTATTCACCCAGGGGCGAAAACTCTCCGCTGTCAGCTGCGGAAACGTGAGCAGCAGATTACCCATATCCCCCTTGGGATCGACCGCGATCACCGGAATGTGATCAAGAGCCGCCTCTTCAAGCATGCCTATACCGAGGCCGGTCTTGCCGGAGCCGGTCATGCCGATGATTACCGCATGCGTTGTTAGATCTTTCGAGTCATAGAGGACCAGGTCTTCGCTAAGCTTCTGCGTATCCGTGTCGTAACGTTTGCCGAGATAAAAAGAGCCAAGTTTTTCGAAGTCGAGATTGGCCATGAGCTAGCCCGGTGGATAGGTGTAGTTCGCCTGAATACCGAGCGGTATTCCAATCGCGAAATAAATCAGAAGGAAGATCGTCCACAGCACCAGGAAAGACATCGAGTACGGCAGCATCATTGCAGTCAGCGTACCAATGCCTGTGTTCTTCACGTAGCGCTGGCAATAAACCACTACCAAGGGAAAGTACGGCATCAGCGGCGTGATGATGTTGGTGCTGGAATCACCGACACGATACGCCGCTTGCGTGAGGTCGGGTGAAATGCCAAGCGACATTAGCATCGGCACAAATATAGGCGCAAGCAGCCCCCACTTACCGGACGCCGACCCAACGAAGATGTTTACGACGGCCGTGAGTATGACAATTCCGACGATGGTTACTGCGGCGGGCATCGCCAACGCCTGTAGGAAGGCAGCACCCTGTAAAGCAAGTAGCACTCCGAGATTCGACTGGCCAAACGCATAGACGAACTGCGCGATGAAAAACATGATGACCAGGTAGTAGGACATGCTGTGCATCGATCGGGTCATACCAACGATGATGTCTTTCGAGCTTGAGATAGTGCCGGCAACAACGCCGTACACAACACCGGGCAATAAGAAAAACAGGAAAATCAGCGATACGATAGATCGCATCAGCGGCGCCTGGAAACTTGAGATGTCGCCACCTGCATCACGCCAGGGTGATCCCGCTGGTAACGATGTAGCGACTAATAGAACGATACCAAGCAACATCGAGATCGTTGCCCATCGCAGGCCCTTACGTTCTTTGTCTTGAAGGTCGTGCATTTCCGGCAAGTCTTCTTCGTCACCGTCTATGGGTTCACTCTGCAGGCGTGGCTCAACGATGCGGTCCGTGATGAACCAGCCCACGCTAATAATTAGCAGCGACGACGCAGTCGTGAAGAAATAGTTGTTCAACGGGTTCAGTGTAATCTCCGGGTCGAGAATCTGAGCACCGGCCTGTGTCAGACCTTGCAACAACGGATCAATCGAAGACGGAACAAAGCTCGCCGAAAAACCACCGGATACACCGGCGAACGCGGCAGCAATACCCGCTAATGGATGCCGCCCGGCCGCGTAGAAAATTACGCCACCAAGAGGGATGACGAGTACATAGCCAGCATCAGCAGCGGTGTGACTCACAATTCCGACAGCAACGACCATCGGCGTCAGCAATTTGTCTGGCGTTACATTGAGAAGCGCCCGCAAAGCGGAGTTTATAAAGCCAGTGTGTTCCGCAACACCGATACCCAGCATTGCCACAAGCACAACTCCTACCGGATGGAAGTGCGAGAAGTTGGTAACCATGACTGACAGGAATTCGGTAAACGCCGAGCCCGACATCAGGTTCTTGATCACTAGAGCCTCACCGCTACGAGGGTCTATGACGTCGAATGACACGTAAGACAGCATCCAGGACAAAACCCATACGATGAAGAGTAGAGCGATGAACAAAACTGCTGGGTCTGGCAGTTTGTTACCAACTCGTTCTACGGTGCCGAGAAAACCACCGGGTGCGTTGTTTCGATTAACTTCTGACATTAGTAGCTTCTCCTTTTGGGAGCTTCTCGCGGCCAGGGGCCGCTCCTAGAATAGTTACCAGCCGCAGTTGCGACCGGCGTTTTGTTCTTTCAGATAGCCCATCAGCGGCGCGAAGTAGTCGATGATCGCAGTTGCGTCCATCTCGCGCGTGCCGGTTAGTTTCTGCAGCGATTCCTGCCAGGGCTCACTCTGGCCCGACGCCATCATCGCGAAGAACTTGGCGCCAGCTTCCTTGCTGTCGTAAATCGAGCAGGACGCGAGGTCGCCTTCGTGACCGGCAGTTTCACACAGAGACCGCTGGAATTGAAACTGCAAAATTCTGGCGAGGAAGTAACGCGTGTAAGAGACGTTCGCCGGGATGTGGTACTTCGCGCCCGGATCGAAGTTGTCCTCTGTGCGCTCGCTCGGAGGAGCGATGCCCTGATACTTCAGGCGCAAACCCCACCAGGCTTTGTTGTAGTCCTCTGGCTTGGTAGCGCCCGAGAAAACACCCCAGCGCCATTCGTCGATCAGCTTGCCGAACGGCAGGAAGGCAATCTTGTCGAGAGCCATCTGCATTTGCCGATTGATGATCGCCTGCTCGTTTTCTTCGGCCGCGCTGACAAGCCCAACTTCCTGCAGGTATTCCGGCGTCATGGACAGCGTGATCGTATCGCCGATTGCCTCATGGAATCCGGAGTGCGCGCCGCCCTGGAATATTGGCGGCTGATCCTTGTAGGCGCCCTGGTAATAGTTGTGACCGAGCTCATGATAAATCGTGCGCAGCTCATCGTAGGTCTGTTTGATGCACATTTTAATGCGCAGGTCGTTACCGCCATCCAGGCCCCAGGCGCTGGCGTGGCAAACGACTTCGCGGTCCTGAGGTTTGGAAAACTGCGAACGCTCCCAGAATGTATCCGGCAGCCGATCCATGCCGAGCGAGACATAAAAGCTTTCGGCGGAGCGGACCATTTCCTGCGGAGAATAATCTTTGGTCTTCAGCGCGCTATCAACATCGAGGTCCGAGACACCGGGGTACGGCTCCATGATGTCGTAGATGAAGCCCCACTCCTGCGCCCACATGTTACCGAGGAGATGTGCCGGGATAGGACCATCCTGCGGAACCTTGTCCTCGCCGTAATGTTCGCCGAGCTTCGCGCGCACGGCGCAATGCAGTTCATTGTAAAGGGGCTTAACCTGCTCCCAGAGGCGTTCGGCTTCACCCTGGAATTCGGCCGGATCCATGTCAAAGCCAGCGCGCCACATTTCGCCAAGGTCGCCATAGCCGAGTTCACCCGCGCCTTCGTTAACCAGCTCAACATAGCGCTGATACTTGTCGCGCATTGGCGGTGCGATTGTGCGCCAGCCCGTCCAGTATTCTTCGAGCAGATCATAGTCGCGCGTGCTTTGCATAAGACCTTCAAGCTCTGAGCCAGAAATGCAATCGTCATCGCTTCTGCAGTACTGGCCCGCGCCGTACAGGCCCTCGAGCTCAGTCGCTATCAACGTCAGCTCTTTGCGTTTTGCCGGATCATTCGGTGTTGGCAAAGATGTTCCGAGCTTCAGGAGGCTTATCGCACGCGCCGTTTCAGCGCTGAGCTCCTGAGAATCGTAAGCCAAAGCCTGCTGCACCATGCCACTGTGCCACTTCGCGTATTTTTCGCTGGCTGCAGCAGCGACGATCGCTGTGTCCTGCGTGATGTAGGTTGAACGCACCCACTCCGCGGCACCGATTTCTCTGTTGAGCTCTTCGAGTTCGGCATTCGCTCGAGCGATAAACTCCTCAGCAGTTTCGGTGGGAGCGCTAACGGCGCTTTCTTCAGATGCCTGTTGTGAGCAAGCCCCCATTACGACCACGAGCAAAGTGCCCGCGAACATTCCAGCAAGTTTTTTCATAACTTATTCCAGTACCTCTGTTTCCAGCGCTTAGTGAATGCCGTGCATCCAGCGCTTGAGTATTGGCGAGATTAATATCATGAACACGCCCGCAATAATTCCGAACCACATCAGGAATGAGAACAGCTCCGTATATGTGGCTACCGCCGTCGCGACATCCATTGACTCACCCTCTGGAATATCGATCGCTGCCATTTTACCGATGCGCGTCGCAACAGTTTCCGACAAAGCCGTGGCCAGGAACCAGGTACCCATACTGACGCCGACAACATTACCGATAGACAGTTTGGTTACCGCCGACAAACCGACAGGCGACAGACAAAGTTCACCCGTCGTGTGCAGCAGGTAAGCAAGTATCAGCCAGATCATCGCAATGTGCCCGGTCTGATCCGGGAACTGTGCGCCGAATACCAGCGCGCCAAAACCGAGGCCAGCCTGCAAAATACCAAGGCCAAACTTAACCGGTGTGTTTGGTTCGAAATTGACCTTCGCCAGCCAGGTCCAAAGCGCCGCAAACGGTATTGCGAGCAACATAATGAAGCCGGCGTTCAGGGAGCCGAACTGAGCGGCGGTAAAGGTAGTGCCGCCAACGGTACGATCGACAACTCGATCCGCAAACAGCGTCATGGAGCCGGCCGATTGTTCAAACAGAGCCCAGAAAACCACAGTCGAGAGAATCAGAATCATCAACACGACGGTTCGCCCGAACTCGGGAGAGTTATGCGTCATAAAGCCGTACACGACAAAACCGATGATCAGGACGATCGAACCGTAGAGAACTTTCTCGGCGAGCGCTTCGCTGCCAGGGATGAAGTGCAGATTCACGCCGATCGCATACAGCCCCGAAACGACAGCCAGGCCGGCGATCATGTAGGCGACCGTATTGTTGCTGTCCTGCTTGCTGTGCACCATGGAGTACAGAATAAGACCCACGATAGCGATGATCAGGAAGACGTTCTGTGTCAGCAGCACGACGGGCTCGTGTTGTACCAGCAGCCAGAAGACACCGAGGAACGGCAGGCTTAACAAATAAATAGCCCACTCGACGTTGATCGGTCCGAGAAAGCTCTTCTTAAGTTTTTCGGGCTCCGAAGGTTCTGCATGACCCATCAGGTATTTCTGGCCATACGTAAAACTGATCAGGCCGATGATCATGCCGATACCGGCAGCACCGAAACCGTATCTCCAACCGTAGGTTTCGCCTAACCAACCGCAAAGCAACGTCGCGACGAACGAACCGATATTAATGCCCATATAGAAAATGGTGAAACCGCCATCGCGACGCGGATCATCTTGCGAGTACAACTTGCCGACAATCGTTGAAATATTTGGCTTCAGATAACCAACACCCATGACGATTAACGCGAGCGCAAAATAGAATACATTCAATGACCCGGTATCGCGATACATGACCGCTTCCGTTAATGTCGTGCCCGCCGCGAAAAATTCGCCGCTTGCCAAGGTAAGGTCGTTCGTGAGAACGGTGCCCACTGCATAGTTAATCGCCTGATGACCTTCAACGGCCATCAGTATGTGCCCGAGAGACAACAAGATGCCGCCGAACATAACCGACTTTCTCATGCCCAGGTAGCGATCGGCGATCATGCCGCCAATGAGCGGCAGCGCATAGACGAGTCCGGCGTATGAACCGAGAACATCGAGGCCTTCGCCGTCGGCAAAAAGATGATATTTCGTCAAATACAGAAGCAGCAAATACTTCATTCCGTAGAATGAAAAACGCTCCCAAAGCTCGGTCGTGAAGCAGACATACAGACCAACAGGGTGGCCTAGAAATTCTGCCTGATTGGAAAGGTCGTCCGGTGATCCGGCAACGATTTCGGTCATTATTTTTCCCCCGGAAGGCGTCTAGCGCCGTTTCGATTTTTTAGTGCGGGTAAGGGCAAACATTAAACACTATTTGCGCACTGTATAGCTACTTGACAGGGCGTGACTTGAATAGTTTCGCCATTATGATCCCGAGCTCATACAAGAGGTATACCGGGATAGCGAGCATGATCTGGCTGATGACGTCAGGGGGTGTCAATAACATGCCGACCACGAACGCACCGAGAAACACATATGGGCGAGCCGTGCCGAGCTTCTCTACGGAGGTGATGCCGGTCCAGACGAGCAGTACCGTCGCCACAGGCGTTTCAAACGCGAGGCCGAAAACCAGAACCAGCATCATGACAAAGCCGATGTAGTCCGTGATGTCCGGCATGTAGCTTACGCTTTCGGGAGTGAATGCGACCACGAACTTGAAGATCAGGGGAAATACGACGAAGTAGGCAAAGGCGAGACCGACATAAAACAGCAAGATGCTCGACGCGAGCAGCGGAAACGCGAAGTGTTTTTCCTTCCTGTACAGCCCCGGCGCGACGAACGCCCAAACCTGATACAGCACAACAGGCATTGCGAGCATGAGGGCAAGGTAGAAGGACAGCTTTAATGTTGCGATGACCGGCGACGCTGTTCCGGTGGCGATGAGCTGTCCGCCGGGCAGAACAGTGCGCAGTGGCTCGGAAACAAACTCGAAGATCGGTTTCGAAAACGGGAACAAGGCCAGGAAGACAGCGAAGACGCTGCCGAACATAACAAACAGGCGATTACGCAGCTCAACGAGGTGCGACATCAATGTACCTTCAGCCAGTCCTTCTTCCTGATTATCTGCGGAGGTACTCATTTCTTCGCTGGCGCCTTTGTTTCTTCGCCGGAGTCCTCATCGTCCTCATCTTCATCGTGCAACGGCGAAAAAGTATCGTCATCACGCGGCGAAAGAAGTTTCTCGGGGTTAAAGTCGTCGGGATTGATACCGAAATTTTTCTCGGTGTCGAGCTCTTCTTCAAGTTGTCGTTGCAGGCTGCGAGTGAGCTGCCGTGCCTTACCAACCCAGCCGCCGATTTGTCGGGCGACACGCGGGAGTCGTTCGGGCCCCAGTATCAGGAGTCCAATCAGGCAAAGGAGGATAAATTCGGAACCACCGATTCCAGACATGGCGCTAAAAGACCCTAGGCGTCTTTCTTCTCTTCATTCTCTTCAATGGGCGTGGAATCGAAACTGGCATCGTCAGAAGACTCTTCAATTTGCTCTGATGATTCGTCAGCCTCAGCTTCGCTCATGGCAGAACGAAATCCTTTCACGGCACCGCCGAGGTCGGTTCCCAAGCTGCGTAAGCGCTTGGTACCAAAAATCACCAATACGATAACGAGAATAAGCAGCAGGCTTCCCGGGCTGATGTTCGGCATTGCTATTTGCTCCTAAAGGGGTCAGAGCCCTTTTTGGTTTGATAAGTGCTACCGGCCGAGGCCGGGCGCGAATTATGTTCATGATACGCCTGCCAGTGCAACAAAACCGTGCCCGTGTCACACCAGAACGAGGATTAGCCTAGCTTTCCAGCCAGAAGGTCACCGGGCCATCATTTGTCAAGGAAACCTGCATATCGGCGCCGAATTGGCCGGTTTCCACCGTTTCCAGGGCCTCGCTGCAGGTCGCGACCAGTTTGTCAAAATAGGCGCTGGCAACCTCCGGGGCGGCGCCCCCGGTGAAACTCGCCCGCGCGCCCTTCCGTGTGTCAGCCGTCAGTGTGAATTGCGGCACGAGCAGGAGGCCGCCGGAAATGTCCTGAACACTAAGGTTCATGCGGCCCTCGGCATCCGGAAATACGCGATACGTCAGGAGCCGCTCAGCGAGGCGAGCAACATCACGCTCCTCGTCGTCGCGATGAACGGCCACCAGCACGAGCAGGCCGCGCCCTATTTCGCTGCTTATCTCGCCATTAATGCTGACGCTGGCCGAGCCGACGCGCTGTAGAAGTCCAATCATTTTTATTCCGGATACGCTTATTTGGCAGTTTTGGAGCCTTTATTAATGCATCAAGCACAAACGAATAGCCACCCTCAAAATGGCTTCTGCGAGACTGGTTGTACCGGCCGGCAGGGGGTTGCGCTCAAATTGCGCCTCCGCATATGCCAGGGACGGCGCTGCAGGGTCAAACTTGTCGGCCGGACCATGGAAGGAGGGCCCCGACACCTTGTCGGGGCCCGATTTTACGCTAGACTGGCGGTCATTCTCAGGGGGCTGGAATCACAATGAAAAGAAGAGAGTTTGTCGGCGGCCTGGCCGTTGCAGCGGGACTGGCGGGTTGTGCGAAGCCAGAA
>JAJFKQ010000127.1 GCA_021773155.1 Woeseiaceae bacterium
GCAGCCGTTCGCATTGTTTCAGCGACGGGCCGCAGGTACAGCGGGCGATATTCAGGCTATTGCCGCCAATGTAGACACACTATTCATCGTTACGTCAGCAAACCGCGATTTCAACGTTGCGCGCCTTGAACGCTATCTTGCGATCGCGCATGACGCAGGTGCGTTTCCAGTTATCGTCATTACAAAAAAAGATCTCGCGGAGTCACCGGAGGACTTTGTCGCCGCGGCCGGAAATCTGGCAGCCGGGATACTTGTCGAGGCGCTGGACGCGCGTGACAAGGATCAGGTCGCAGTGCTCAGGGCGTGCTGCGGAGAAGGCCAGACAGTCGCGTTACTAGGCTCATCCGGCGTCGGAAAATCAACAATAATCAATACCTTATCGGGTTCCGATCAGCACACATCAGCGGCACGCGAGGATGATCAACGCGGTCGCCATACGACGACCAGTCGCTCCATGCACTTGCTCTCGGACGGCGGCTGGCTGATCGACACACCCGGCATGCGGGAGCTTCAATTAGTCGATGTTGGTGATGCACTGGATGACGTTTTCAATGATGTTGCGGCTCTTGCCGGGCAATGTCGCTTTACGGATTGTGGTCACGAATCGGAACCCGGTTGTGCTGTGCAGGAGGCAATAGCGGACGACACGCTTGACCCTGAACGACTGCGACGCTACCAGAAGCTGCAACTGGAAGACAGGCGCAACACCGAGTCGATCGCCGAACGCAGATCGCGCGACAAGCACTTCGGGAAGATGATCAAATCGACTCTTGGCGAGAAAAAGAAATACCAGGACGGGCGATAAGCATGCCTGCAATAGACTTGAATGCAGATCTGGGCGAGGGGGATCCTCACGATGCCGAATTGCTGACAATCGTCAGCAGCTGTAATATCGCATGTGGTGGTCATGCTGGTGATGACGCCAGCATGCGGGCAACCATCGCGTTGGCAATCTCAAATAACGTCGCAATCGGTGCGCATCCTTCCTACCCCGATCGAGAGGGCTTCGGTCGCCGCAGCGCTTTTCTGGCGGGCGATGAATTGGCGGCTTCGCTAATCGCGCAGATTAAGAAACTCGTCTCCGTCGCCAATGAACAGGGTGCAGTGTTGGTGCATGTAAAACCGCACGGAGCTCTTTATAACGACGCAGTTAATGACAGCGAGCTTGCTGACATAGTGGCCGGCTGTGTAGCGGCTGCGGCGCCTGGCGCAGCCTTTGTGGGCCTGCCTGATAGCGAAATGCAGAACGCCGCAAGCAGGCATTCTTTGGACTTCGTTGCTGAAGGATTCATAGACCGCGCCTATCAGGATGACGGTCAGCTCGTGCCTCGATCGGAGTCCGGTGCCGTGCACAAAAGCCTGGAACTGGTCCTGCCACAAGCAATATCGCTTGTGGGCAAGGTAGACACCTTATGTATCCATGGCGATACGCCCGGCGCGGTTGAAGCTGCGGCCGCTGTTCGTGACGCACTCGAGAAGCAGGGAGTCGAGATTAGTGCGCTCCGCGGGTGATGACCTGATCAGCGTTTCTGTGGCTGATCCGGAGAAGGCACAGGCGCTGGCGGCCGGGCTTCGCGAAAGTGGTTATTGGTTGGAAGCGGTAGCGGGAATCGATTCGGTTGTCGTGCGCTTTGAAATCGCAAACATCGCGAGGACGGACGCAGAAAAGTACTTGAATATTTCGGTTGAGAACGCCCCTCCTCTCAGAGCAAAGAACAAACTAATCATTGAGATACCTGTCGTTTACGGTGGTGAATGTGGGCCGGACTTTGAGTTCGTCTGCGAAAAACTGGCCCTTACAGGAGACGAGCTTATTGCGATGCACTGCGGTGAGTACACCGTCGACATGCTTGGGTTTACGCCGGGGTTTGCCTATATCGGTGGTCTGGATGAGCGTTTGTTCATCGAGCGACTCCCGGAGCCAAGGCAACACATTCCCGCCGGTTCCGTTGGTATTGCCGGCGGTCGAACGGGTATCTATTCACTGCCCGGTCCCGGCGGCTGGCCGTTGATCGGCCGGACCGCTAAGCCGCTATTTGATGCAGCAGCGGATGAACCCTTCACATTGGCTGCCGGCGCGACCGTCATCTTTACGGCAGTCGATTCGCTGTGACGATACTGGTCCAAAGACCGGGTCTGCAGACGACCATTCAGAGCTGGCCCAGGACAGGTAGCAGGCATCTTGGTGTGCCCGCCAGTGGACCGGCAGATCCCTTGTCGATGGGGCTTGCGAACCGTTTGGTCGGAAACGCAGCGTTTACACCGGCGCTGGAAACGACATTGACAGGTGTGACGTTGAAGTTTCTCGGCGAAACGTTCATTTCGATCACTGGT
Source organism: Woeseiaceae bacterium (assembly GCA_021773155.1). Classification (GTDB taxonomy): domain Bacteria; phylum Pseudomonadota; class Gammaproteobacteria; order Steroidobacterales; family Woeseiaceae; genus UBA1847. The sequence goes on from JAJFKQ010000127.1 coordinate 2,335, forward strand.
GCCATCGCGAAATGCACACTGAATGGCAAGTCAGTCGACCAGCACGCCACAATTGAAGTTAAGCCCAACGATATTCTGGTCACAGGCTCCGCCGAAAAGGGCGTTCGTAGCTACGTGGCGTTTGCAGGCGGCCTCAACGCTGACGAAGTACTCAGCTCCGTGTCGACCTACATGACGGCGGAATTTGGTGGCTACAAGGGAAGGGCGCTCAAGGCAGGTGATGAACTCGAGTTGAGCGATCATTCGGCGACCACATCAATGCTGAAGACGCCCGCGGGATTTCGG
>JAJFKQ010000128.1 GCA_021773155.1 Woeseiaceae bacterium
TTGAAACTCGAAGCCGCCCATCGGGTGAGTTTCGCTGGGGACGAAATTCCATCGACCCCAATGAACGATTGCGATAGCGCCGATGAGGACAGGGATATTCAGCGCTGCGCCGACTCGAGTCGCGAGATCGAATACCGCGTCGTTCCGAAGTCCACCGATGAGCAAGAGCAATCCACCGCCGGTTTCTGCAAGTGCAACGAGCACAACTTGCAGATACGAGATAGGCAATATCTGTGCAAATGCTTCAAGGTTCATTAATTTCAATGCGCCGTGGAAGACGAGCACGCTGGCAAGCGCGATGCGTAACAGCCAGTGAGCGTTGTTAGTAAGAAAGTTCATTACTTCACCTCATTGATTTTCTGGACAGCCTCTTTGGTCGTCCAGACGGTGTTGGCGATAAAGCGGAAATTGACCAGTGCAGACTCGTATCCATTACCTTCTTCTACGATTGCAGCAGCGGTCGCATCGGAAACAACAGCAACCTCGAATCCTTGCTCCATCAATTCACGCATGTGCGATTCGGTGCAGAGATTGGCTGACATGCCACCGAGGATGACCTTGTCGATTCCGCGCTTGCGAAGCTGCAGGACGAGATCGTTCGTCTCAGGGCCGTAAACCTTGTGTGGATTCGAAACGACAGTGGCGCCGTCATTGATGTACTTTTTGTACTGTTCCAGCCAGTCCGCGCCAGATCCCTCGAAGCCTTCGGTCGTGAGTGCGCCCTTGCGGTCGAACATGCCGATGTGATGCATCAATGCTTCGAGTGCACCTTCAAACGCCCAGCCGTGATCGGTTGGGTAGTAGTAGTGCGGTGATACGAATACCGGTATGTCGTTAGCTTTGGCGGCCGCGAACAGTGAATCGATATTTTCGACGGTATTGTTTTCGGTGACGCTCTTGCCAACCACACCCCAGGTCGCGCCTTTCGGACTCAGGAAGTCGTTTTGCGGGTCCGTGATCAGGAGGGCAGTTCGGCCCTCAACAATCGTGACACCGGGGTCAGGCAGTTGTGCAGACGCGATATTGGCGAAACCAATAATGGCCAGGATAATTGCTGTAATGGTGATTCGTGCTTTCATGTTGTTCTCCAATAGTTAGTAATAATTTCTTGATTCAAAGGCGCCGGTCGGAGGCGCTGATAGGAATGTCGTTGGCGCTCATATCGCGCCGTTGCATATAGCCATCGCTGTCGAACGCCCAGTGTTCGTTGCCATGGGTACGAAACCACTGGCCGTTCTGTGAGTGCTGCCACTCGTATTCGAAGCGCACTGAAATGTGGTTGTCGGTGTATGCCCAAAGCTCTTTCATCAGTTTGTAGTGGAGCTCGTTAGCCCACTTGTCGGTCAGGAACTCGGCAATTGCGTCGCGGCCCTGAAAAAACTGATCGCGGTTACGCCATTCGGAGTCCGGTGAGTAGGCCTGCGCGACCCGTTCGGGATCACGTGAATTCCAGGCGTCTTCAGCCGCCTGCACTTTTGCGAGTGCGCTTTTGCGAGTGAATGGCGGTAGGGGTGGTCGTCGCATGTACCTTCTCCTGTCTCAGATGACTTGCGTTTGCTGTTTGTACTGCAGCAACCGTGCCAACTTTTAAAAGTCAGTTAAAACAGTGACTTATGAAAATCACGTGACCACAGAAACTTGTGGTCCGCAGAAAACTGTGGTCTAATCCTCAGGTAACTGAGGTTCTTTCGATGACCAGAGAAGACGAGCTTGCGCAGCTCAGGACACAGCACCAGCTCATCCTCGATTCGGCAGGAGAGGGCATCTATGGCCTCGATCGCGAGGGTAGAATCACGTTCAGCAATGCAGCAGCTACAGAGATTCTCGGCTGGAAGTTCGAGGATGTGCGCGGGCAAACGGCTCATGACGTGCACCACCACTCACATGCGGATGGGTCTCCCCACCCACTGGATGATTGCCTGATCTACGCCGCTCTCCGGGACGGTGAGGTTCATCGGGTGGACGACGAGGTTTTCTGGCATATCGACGGGTCCTGCGTGCCCGTTGAATATACAAGTACGCCGATATTCGAAGCCGGGGAGCCCTGTGGTGTGGTTGTGGTATTTCGGGACATCACCGAGCGCAGAGAAATCGAGCGCCAGCGCGAAGCGGCTTACGATGATCTGCTTCGCCTGCAGGCCTCGCAGCAAATGATTCTTGATGCGGCTGGCGAAGGTATTTACGGATTAAATTGTGACGGTCTTATTACATTTGGCAATGCAGCAGCTTATGACATTGTCGGCTGGCATACGGAGGATGTAATTGGTCAAAGGGCGCACGAGGTGCACCACCATTCTCACGCGGATGGTTCCGACTACCCGCGAGACGAGTGCCCGATTTATGCCGCGCTGAAGGATGGTGAGGTACACACTGTCGACTGCGAAGTCTTTTGGCATGCCAATGGCGATGCGGTGCCGGTCGAATATACCAGCACACCAATTCTGACGGACGGAAAACCCGATGGCGCCGTTGTTGTCTTCAGGAATATCACGGAGCGACGCAGAATTGAGAAGGAACGCGAAGAAGCCTACGCAGAGGTCAAGTTACTTACAGAACAACTGGAGCAGGAGCGAGACTACCTGCGTGACGAGATCGACGTCACCGTCAACTTCGGTGAAATTATCGGTCAAAGCATGGCTTTGAAACGTACGCTGGCCAAGGTCGAGGCAGTTGCGAATACGTCAGCCAATGTTTTGGTGCTTGGCGAGTCCGGTGTCGGCAAAGAGATGATCGCGCGAGCGATCCATTCCAACAGTGAGCGCTGCGACAAACCGCTCATTAAAGTCAACTGTGCCTCCATTCCAAAAGAACTGTTCGAAAGTGAGTTTTTCGGTCATGTGCGCGGTGCGTTCACAGGTGCACATAAAGACCGCGTTGGCCGACTGCAATTAGCGAACGGTGGCACGCTGTTCCTTGATGAGGTAGGCGAAATTCCAATGTCATTGCAGGGCAAGTTACTGCGTGCCTTGCAAGAGCAGGAGTTCGAGCGCGTCGGCGATGACGAGACGACAAGGGTTGATGTACGAGTGGTTGCGGCAACGAACCGAATTCTGGAAGACGAAGTGTCGGCGGGTCGGTTTAGAGAGGATTTGTATTACCGGCTTAGCGTTTTCCCCATCGAGCTGCCGCCATTGCGCGAGCGTATCGACGATATCGGCCCGCTGGCAACGCATTTTCTCGAATCGATATGTGTCGATCTGGGCCGTGACCCTCTGGTACTGAGCAAACAACAAACTGCCTTGCTGCAGAAACATCAA
>JAJFKQ010000129.1 GCA_021773155.1 Woeseiaceae bacterium
CGTCATAGTCGAGTGGGTAGGCACTAACCAGCTTGCCGTCGTATTCAATGACCGGTATCCGGATATCGTATTTCTCGCGCCATTCGGCGACGGTGTCGATGTCGCGCATCTCGATATCCGCCCTGCCGCGAACCAAGGGCAGAAATTCATCAAGCATGACCTCACACAGGTGGCAGCCTTTGCGGGAGTAGTAATGTATAACGGCCATTCAGTCGCTCGCGGCCGACAGCCGGTCGACCACTACCGGCGTGAAATCACGCAGGCAGCGCTTGTTTCGCAGGCGAACTTTGGCGATCAATATTCCGGCGACGAGGCCAAACAGAGCCGCGAACGCTCCGGCAATATCGCCCAGCTCGGCAGCATATGCGACGTAAGCTGCCAACACCGCCCCAGACAGTGGATAGCCATAGACGATTATTGCTGCGCGTAGCACATTACGTGGTTCGAGCACGATGCTGACGAGGTCACCATTTCGGACCTCAAGATTGTCCGCCACGGTCGCATCAATGCGTCTGTCACCCGATCGTTGGCCGAGTAAGCCCGCACCACAGCCCTTACCTGATTTGCAGCGTTCACAGACGACCACGGATTCAACCTCAACGACAACCTGCCGGTGAGAGCGGTCAGTGCTCATGGATACTATCTGGCCCTGTGGATTTTGCATGTGTAGAGTTTACAGGACGTAGTGCCTGGAAGTTACGGTCGCTGTGTTGTGGTTCGTTCAGGGCTGACGCATGGTCGTCGCAATCCGCTCGACCGTGATCGCGGGTACTTCACCGATGGCCGTGATTTCAAAGTCGCCGTGCTCAACGCTAAACGAATTCGAGCCACCGACACGTGCGGGACCCGCAGCCAGCTTATGGCTATTTGCAGCAATAAATACGGACACATTCGCCAGACCATCGCTGAACAGAATATGTGTCACCAACTCGTCGCTGCCAGCCATGGTTTCCTCGTGCGTGGCAACGGCGCCAAAGCCGGATGGCAACTGGTCGCTATTCCAGCTGGTTTCAGTATGCGATCCGTTGTGACCCGAGGGTTGTCGCAACCAGGTGAAATTCTCAGTGCTGTAGGACGGCTCCAGGGCACTCGCGTGAATTTCATGGTTGAGCGTGATGTCAGCAAACTTAACCTGCTCGATCGCTGTCCCGTCACTAACCAGCTGCGTCTGCAACGGAAAACTGGTTTCCATATCCAGCCAGATCCGATGTCCGTAGCGAAAACCATCATGGGGTCGAATCGCCAGCAGGATTGTTTCACGACCGGCAACCCGTTCTTTTCGCACAATGGCGACGTCGTATTCGCTACCGATACGAATGTCGCTGGTCGGTAATGTAGAAAATAGCGTTGACTGGTCATCCCATTCTTCGACCAATACCGACTTTCGATCCGGCAAAATGCAGTGCACTTCATTGCCTTTGCGAATGATCTCCAGTCCGTTGCCTTCCTGTGCAACGACTCTCTCCAGAATGACACCGTCCTTGACGGTGTGCACAACCTTCAACGCTTCGGCAGTCCCGTCCTGCATACGGATGACAGTGCCTTCGTAACTGGTGGACTGCACCGCAGCGCCCATGTGATTCAGCCAGTCCAGCGGCTTACGTTCTGCCTGCACTGGCGCACTAAAAAACACCGTACTAATGGCGATCATCAGTCCAGTCGCAAATTGTGTTTGGGTCGTTCGCATTACGGTTGAGCCGGCGCCTCGGTAGAATTTTCAAGCTCGTCAGTTTCATCCGCTTCAGGATCTTCCAAAACGTCCTCGCTGAATCGCAGTGAGACAACCCGTGAAATCATGCCGTTGGCGCCAAGCTGAGACGACGATTCCGCGTGATTTCGGAAGTACTGTCGTTGTCGCTCCTCCTGCGCATCAATACTCGGTACAACGGGGCCCGCGGTGTTATCACTGACCAGCGGCACCGGTGTTTCGCTGGCTAGCTCATCAATACCGGTTGTTTGCTGCAGGGCGAAAATCGCCACAAGCGCCACCGTCGCAGCAACAGCGATGCCTGCCAGCGGTCGAATCGCACGCGATGCCTGCATGGCACCCGCGTTATCTCCGGCACCGGCTGGCTTTTCATCGATCGCCGCGGCAATTCGTTCGTGTAAACGATCAGCTCCCGCGAGTCCCGGCTCTGATCGTATTAATCGACCAATGGCCAGATACTCAGCGACATCCCGCCGTAATTCGGCGTCCTGGCTCATCCGGCGCAGCAGTAGTTCTGCTTCGTTCTCCGGAAGTTCACCATCAACAAATGCAGAGAGCTGTTCTCTTATTGCGTCATTCATACTCCACCCACATAAGGCCTCCGGCCTCTTCAGCAAAAGGGCTCTGACCCTTTTAGCGTATCAGCGATCCAACCTTTTTGCCGATTGCATCGCGTGCTCTGAAAATCCTTGATCGCACAGTACCGACGGGACATTCCATCGTCTCTGCAATCTCTTCATAACTCATACCTTCCAACTCCCGCAGGATAATTGCTGTTCGCAAGTCCTCCGGCAATGCTGCTATGGCGCGCTCAACCGTCTCCTGAAGCTCGTTGCTAAGCGCCACTCCCTCGGGAGTGTCTGTCTCTTTAAGCTTGGCGTGCAGGTCGTATTGTTCCGGGTCCTGCAAATCAAGCTCTACATCCATCGGTCTTCGCCTCTGCGCCGCGAGATGATTCTTCGCCGTATTCACAGCGATTCGATACATCCACGTGTAAAACGCACTATCACCTCGAAATCGCGGCAATGCCCGGTATGCTTTGATAAATGCTTCCTGAGCTATATCCAGTGCCAGCTCCGGATCACGCACATATCGCATAACCAGGTTGACGATCTTGTGCTGGTACTTCAGTACCAGCAGATCGAACGCGCCCTTGTCGCCTTTCTGGACCCGCTCGACCAGCTTCTTATCAGATGCCAGATTTGACATTCAGCAACGTACCTTGTGGTTTCGATACAGGAAGTTGCCATACAGGCATTCAACACCGGGATAGACCGGCTTCAGAGCAGTTAGTTCTCGAATTCGTGCCTTATTCATCTTTGTTCTGTGACACCGTTCCATGTGCGGTTGGCAGCGCGTGCCGGGACCTCAGTCAGGGCAGCATGTTAGCAGCTTCAAGGCGATGCTCCAATGTGACGCCAGATCACCTGTAAGCGGCGCCAGTCTTGGCTTTGACGGGCATTACCACGCAGCAGCTCAACAAAATTGTCGCCATTGGCGGCGCGTAAACGTAGCCAGGCGATACTTCGCAATACCACGCTGCCGGTCTGCAGGGTAACCGGCAGCCATTCCTGATCATTATTAAGAACCGCGATCTCTCCGCCTGACGACAGCCGAACTGCGATGAGCGACTCGAATCTGCGCTCGATTCGTACGAGTTCATGCCTCCCTCCGGCGACCCAGACGAGACCTGTGACCGCGCGTATCGCCGCTGCAAGGTCGAGTGTCAGAATCAGTACAATCCCGACGGCAACCAGGAGTCGACCCGATGTTAGTACGACGATTCGCAACCAGGGATCAGGTGTGAGGCAAGTTGAGTATGAGTTTGATGACATCGGCGACTGATTCTGATGAGGGCGTTTGCCGCTGCAACAGATAGCCGTTTAGCTCCGGATCCGGAAGCTCCAAAACTGTCCGGAACGCCGCTTTTTCATCGTCGCCCGCGGTCGGGTAACGTGACTCGAGGTAACGAATCAACAGTTCGTCGAGCTCGCGCATGCCGCGCCGGCATTGCCATCTTAGGCGAGATACTTCACTCACATGATTACTCCCGTGGGAGCGCGCCTTGCGCGCGAATCAATACTTCCGCTCGACCAGCATCTTCTTGGTCTCGGCGATAGCCTGTGCCGGGTTCAGTCCCTTGGGACAAGTCTGCGTGCAATTCATGATCGTGTGGCAACGGTAAAGACGGAACGGATCCTCGAGTTCATCGAGTCGTTCGCCGGTCGCATCATCTCGGCTGTCAACCAGCCAGCGATACGATGCCAGCAAAGCCGCAGGTCCGAGGTAGCGATCACTGTTCCACCAATAGCTTGGGCAACTGGTGGAACAACAGGCACAGAGAATGCAGGCGGCAGGTTCGTTAATGAGTTCCTGATCTTCCTTGCTCTGCAACCGTTCCTGATCCGGTGGTGGCGGCGTTCGGGACTGTAACCACGGCTTGATCGACGCATACTGCGCGTAGAAATTGGTCAGGTCTGTCACCAGGTCTTTGACTACCGACATGTGTGGCAACGGATAAATCTTGACGTCGCCTTTGACCTCGTCGTTGGCGCGTGTGCATGCCAGCGTATTGCCACCATCGATATTCATCGCGCAGGAACCGCAAATGCCTTCCCGGCAGGAACGTCGGAACGTTAAGGTCGGATCAATTTCATTCTTGATCTTGATCAACGCATCGAGAACCATCGGACCGCAGTTGTCCATATCAACATCGTAGGTATCCACACGCGGATTTTCATCACTGGACGGATCGTAGCGATAGACCGCGAATTTCCGCACGTTGCTGACACTGTTGGCCGCAGGGAAGTGTTTACCCTTTATGATCCGCGAGTTCTTGGGAAGTCTGAATTCAGCCACAGTCAAAAAATCCTAAATAAGTCCTAGTAAACACGCGCTTTCGGTTCAACGTAATCGACTTCGTCAGTCAGCGTTTTTTCGTGCACCGGACGATAGTCAAACGAAACCTTGCCGCTGTCATCCACCCATGCCAGCGTGTGCTTCATCCAGTTCGCGTCATCCCTGTCCGGGTAATCTTCGCGGGCATGCGCGCCTCGACTTTCCGGTCGGTTCGCGGCTGACTCGATCGTGGCCATTGCGTTGAGCAATAAATTCTCAAGCTCCATCGTTTCCACAAGATCGGTGTTCCAGACCAGCGAGCGGTCGGCAACAGCGACTTCACTGAAGCTTGCGAATGTCTCTCGCAATAACTCAACACCTTTGTTCAGTGACTCACCCGTACGAAATACCGCAGCATGGCCCTGCATGACTCGTTGCATTTCCAGGCGTATTTCTGCGGTCGGACGAGTGCCATCTGCGTTACGCAGCTTGTCGAGTCTCGCAACACTTTCCTGACCTGCGTCGGCAGCCAGTGATTTATGACGTGCCCCCGGTGTCATCGTTTCGGCACAGAAATGTGCGGCCGCGCGACCGAATACGACGAGGTCAAGCAGTGAGTTCGAACCGAGGCGATTCGCACCGTGAACGGATACACAGGCCGCCTCGCCGACAGCCATCAGACCTTGCACCACAGACTCCGGATCATCGCCCTTCCTGGTCACGACTTGCCCGTTAAAGTTCGCGGGTATGCCGCCCATGTTGTAGTGCACTGTTGGCAGAACCGGGATGGGCTTCCTGGTGACATCCACGCCGGAGAATATTCGCGCGGACTCGGCAATACCGGGCAAGCGCTCTTCGATGACTTCGGGGCCAAGGTGTTCGAGGTGCAGATGGATATGATCGGAATCGCCACCTACACCGCGACCCTCATTGATTTCGATCGTCATCGATCGACTGACGACATCGCGTGATGCCAGATCCTTCGCATTCGGTGCGTAGCGCTCCATGAAGCGCTCGCCATCGGAATTGGTGAGATAGCCACCCTCACCGCGCACGCCTTCAGTGATCAGGCAACCTGCACCATAAATACCGGTCGGGTGAAATTGCACAAACTCCATGTCCTGCACCGGCAATCCGGCGCGCAAGACCATCGCACTACCGTCACCCGTACAAGTGTGGGCAGACGTGCACGAGAAAAACGCCCTGCCGTAACCACCGGTCGCAAGTATTACCTGATGCGAACGGAAGCGATGCAATCTGCCTGTAGCGAGATCTATAGCAACGACGCCACGGCAAGCGCCGTCCTCCATGATCAGATCAATGGCAAAGTATTCAATGAAAAATTCCGCGTCATGTTTTAGCGACTGCTGATACAGCGTGTGCAGCATCGCATGGCCGGTGCGGTCAGCCGCTGCACAGGTCCGCTGTGCCGTACCCTCACCGTAACGCGTCGTCATACCACCGAACGGACGCTGGTAGATCTTGCCTTCTTCGGTACGCGAGAACGGTACACCGTAATGTTCGAGTTCTATGACGGCATCGGGTGCCTCTTTGCACATGAATTCGATAGCGTCCTGATCGCCGAGCCAATCTGACCCTTTGACCGTGTCGTACATGTGCCAGCGCCAGTCGTCCTCACCCATGTTGCCGAGAGCCGCACTGATGCCACCCTGTGCTGCGACCGTATGACTGCGCGTCGGGAATACTTTGGTTACGCAGGCCGTATTGAAGCCCGCTTCGGCAAGCCCAAATGTTGCGCGTAAGCCGGCTCCACCAGCGCCAATGACGACTACGTCATAGCTGTGATCAATAAATTCGTAGTCGCTCATGCGCCCAATCCGATCTTAATAATTGCGTAGATAGCCGCCACTGTGAGGAACGTGTGCACGAACCGGGAAATGATAAGTGAGGCGAGTTTTAGTCCATGCCCATGGACATAGTCCTCAATGACCACCTGAATACCCAAATTCGAGTGATACGACATCGTCACAACGAGTAGCAACAGCAAGACGCCATTCAACGGCGCGCCGATGAAGGCCAGTGCATCCGCGTGTGTAAATCCGGGCACCGTCAAAATAGCGTAAACGAACCAAAGACCAAGAATCAGGAGGCCGATGCCGGATAGCCGTTGCCCCCAGAAATGGCTGGTCCCGTCTTTGGCGCTGCCGAGACCCAAAACGTTGCCTAGCGGAATGCGCAGACTCATGAGCGTGCCCACCAGAATAGTGCTGTCAAAACAATTGCCAGCAGCAGAGCAAACCAGGCCGAGGCATTGGCTGTCGCTTTTTCAAAGCCGCGGCCGCTATCCCAGACCAGATGTCGGACACCGTTTGAGAGGTGGAAGAAAAAGGCAAAACTCCAGCCCATCAGCAGTAACTTGCCGACCATCGTGTCCAGGTAAGACAGCATGGCCGCGTAAGTCTCGGCACCCATTGCTGCATCAAACAGCCAGCCAACAAGCACGATAAAGCCGACGCTCAATGCCACGCCGGTCGCCCGGTGCAGGATCGACATCGTCATGGTGATGGGCCAGCGATAGATTGAGAGGTGTGGCGACAGCGGCCTGCCGTTATTACTCATGAAGTCTCTTCTTATTGATGTAGCCTGACCTGGTGTAGCCAGACAACTTGCCAAGCAACATTATCCTTAAAAATCGATGCAGCGTCCTGCTTTTTCCCAGTCGCCGTAGCGGGTGGGATCCAATCCTCCCCGGCCACCGATCTCTTTGGGCCGCGCATCTTCCGCAGGCGCGGTATCATCCACGCTGGAGTCCGCATTCAATTCCTCATTGGAATCAGCAATATCGGCCTTATTCTTGGGGTCAACGCTTTGCATGGCGAAAGTATGCCAGAGGCATGCTATAGCTGCAGTACCAGTAACTACGTAGAGAATTATGTACACGATTTCGACCATTACTGTTTCCGGGCCGGACGCATTTGAGTTTCTTCAGGGGCAGCTCACCAATGATCTGCGGCTGTTAGATGCGCAGGGGACATTGCTTTCCGCCTGGTGTAACCCCAAGGGCCGGGTGATCTGCCTGATGACAGTGACCAGGACACCAGACGGCTACTCCCTCTCCATCCCGACCGATCTGACTGAAGACATCATCAAATGGCTGACGATGTTCCGATTTCGATCCAAGGTCGAATTCGAGGTCCTGCCGGACTCAACCCCCGTCAGCATGTCAGAAAATATTGAATCCGGCGTACCGTGGATCGGTCTGAAACAATCCGAGAAATTTACGCCACACATGTTGAATCTCGACTTGCTTGACGCCATCAGTCTCGACAAAGGCTGCTACACCGGCCAGGAAATAATCGCACGTACTCACTACAAAGGCGCAACCAAACGAAGAACATTGCGGTTTGAGAGCGAGAAGCCGGTCTCGGCTGGCGACAAAGTATCACTCGACGGCCGAGACATCGGCGAAGTACTTAACGCATCAGGAAACGACCTGCTGGCGGTAGTACCGATCAATAATGTTGGCGGACAGTTCTCAGCTCACGATTCAAGCTTGAGTCTGGTGTCCTTGCCGTACCTCGACGTGGCAACAAGCTGACGAGGAGGTTTTTTTCGCCCCGCTCATCAATCCCTCCGCGGAGGGGTGTTTGAGCAAACTGGAAATATCGTCCAGGCCTTGATTGATGTCGTCATCAATCATGTCATGCGGTTGATAGCCACAAGCGGGAACTGCGCATCCACCTGACTGTTTGAAGAACCAGCGATTCTGGTAGTCGCGCTCAATTCTGAATCCGCCTTCATGCACGAGCCTATGGTGACGCGAGCAAAGCAACATCAGATTATCGAGGCTGGTTTCACCGCCCGCCGACCAGTGTTTGATGTGATGAGCATCAACGAATCTCTTGTGGTGGCAGCCAGGAAAGGCACAGCCTTTATCTCTGGCTCGAAGCGCACGTTTGATGGCCGTTGGTACAGTACGTGTTTTGCGACCGACGCTCAGGGGTTCACCTGCCTCGTTCTCGACGATAACGACTGCATCACTGTCACAACACAGGCGCTTAACCGATTCTATCGGCAGGCTCGAGCGTCCATCGCCATTGGCGAGTGCCGAACGCTCAACATGCACTGCGACCTGGTAGTTGTCAGATGTACTTCCACTACGATCGCTACGGCCGAACAGATAGGCATTCGAAATGGTGACCAATGCATCAGCCTGTTGTGCCGACCAACGCTCGTCGACCAGCTCCGGTGACTCGATCGCTATTGTGTCCCGCGCCCGGTCAAGTGCTTTCTCAAGCAGCTCACCCGTTTCGAGCGGGAGTTCGACAGTAATCGTCATCACACCCCGCCCGGCGTCTCGATGCATGCGAAGCGAACGGCAGGTATGCGCCCGATTCGCGTCGCTGACAGATTCTGCTGTACCACAACGAAGCTCGCGGCAACGTTCCTCGACACGGGCCGCAGTCGTCTTCAACGCAAACGCCAACAATGCTTCCTCGTTATCGGTCCGTGCCACGCGTGTCAACGCCCGGACTTTGGAGTACGACAATTGGCCACTGGAGAACGCTGTTGCGATCGCCGGTAATATCTTGAGGGCATGTGCGACTCGCACCTTTTCTCGAGCCGCGCTCAGGCTTAGATCACAGCGCCAGTGCAACCACTCGGCACAGTTCGCAAGACCCCATTTCAGCCACCCGGCCCGCTCATCAAATTGGCGAATGAGTACCAGCAATTCATACGTGGCAGCGTTGATTCGGGAAGAGATTTTAACGATAGCCTTATCGATTTCATCAATCGGCAACGGCTCATAGGTGGGGGTAGTTACGGGATTCATGACACATCCTTGTGGTCGGTGACTGGACCTTTGATTATATACAGTAAAATGAATATAGTCTATTAAAAACAATCACTTAAGGAGCATCAATGACTCAAATACAGTCGACAAGTGTTTGTCGTGTCGACCGTCCGCTATAGCCAGTAGCGGTCGCTCAGATCATCGTAATATTAGCGCTGCGACAGGCAGAAAACGGTAGAGTCGAGATGTGGCGCGGTGGTCTAAGGTTTGATGTTGTCTGTTGCCGCCCCTTTCGTCTGGCGGTGCCCCAGTAACCGAACCATAACTCCGTTTCCACATCCCGCTCATCGAACCGGACATGCAGATTTCCCGCATCCGGCTCTCGGACAAGACACATACCTTCGCACACGAAAGGTCAATCACAGTTCACCGACCCACCGCATGGAGCTGTGTAACCCCAGCGTATATCGAATCAGCGTTCCGCGAAAAACCGCTAATGCCACCACCTGGGCGGTCATCCGCTGCCCGGATTACCATCCGGATGCTTTCTTCACTTCAGCATGTGGCGCCTGCCGCAGCTCCTGCACATTAACGGGGTTTCTTAGGGTTGCCCCAATCTCCCGTGCGTCGCTACTTGCAGCGCCAGTCTTGAACTAAGGCCCCTTTCCTCCACCGGAATTACCCGGCTTCCTCAGTACTACGGGCCTTTCCGCCACCCCATAGCGCCCTTTCTGATTGTCACCAACCTCAGGTTGGTCGTCACAACCGACCACGCTATCGGGCTTCCCGTGTTGCGTGCGCTTCCC
>JAJFKQ010000130.1 GCA_021773155.1 Woeseiaceae bacterium
CGCGAGCGCATCAGTTCCGGCCCGGGTATTCCCTGTTTCGAAACTGACTACCCCTGGATCACCTTGCGGGCCGGTAGCGCCTGTCAGCCCTTGAATCCCCTGCGGTCCCGTATCGCCTGTCAGACCTTGAACGCCTTGCGGGCCCTCTGGACCGGCCGGTCCGTCGACCCCGGCAAGACCCTGCACTCCCTGTGGTCCTGCTGGCCCGGTTGCGCCATCAGCGCCAGGCAATCCGTCCACTCCCGGAACACCTTGTGGTCCTGGTACTCCCACACCAATGGTCAGGGCAAAAGTGACCGCCTGGCCGTCGTTTGTGCCAGTGGAAACCGTCAACAGGTAATCACCATCGAATATGGCTTGCGGTAGTACCGCCTCAATCATGCTCGAATCTGACAGGTTCAGGGGCAGTGGATCGAGAAATTCGCCCAGCATCACAGTCGGTACAGCACCGTTATCGAAGTTTTGCCCCTGGATAAACAACAGTTCGTTGGCGAGATCGACGATGACACTTGAGATAGCTATGTCCGTACCCGGCGGTGGTGGCGGTGGTGGCGGCGGCGGTGGCGGTGGCGTTCCACCGTCGATGATGACATCCAGTGTCGCCCCCAAGCCACCTTCTTTGGTCCCCAATCGAACATCGACATTGCTCAGCAGCGCCAATCCGAAGTTGCTGCTCGGGTCACTTACCCAAGCCTGCGCAATCGCCGTAATATCAATCGTTACGCTGCCGCCAATGTCGGTCGTTGCCACCGGCACAAATTCGGCAAGGGTCGGGTTAAAGGCAGGTTGAAAGTTGAAAGTCGCCGTATTTTCGTCCCACGCAGTCTGCACCATATGAAAGTCCAGATTGCCCGCCGCAGTGACCTTTCGCACATTAAATGTCAGTGTCGCCGAGGTGACCGTTCCAGTTAAGGCCGACAGGTCGAACTGCACAAAACCATAACGCGGGCCACGGTTCGCAGCCCTCAGTACCGTGTCGGCGCCCTTGTTGATATCAAGCTGACTACCAAGACCATCAACGTAGGTATCTTGCGTCAGCGTTACCAGGTCGGCGTGAACCACCCCACTGGTCAAGACGCCGACCAGTAAGATCAGGGTTGCTCTCAAGTGCTGACGCGCTGAGGCAAAAGCTGCCAGAACCGTGTTGATTCGAAGGGTCGTTGCCATGGTTTATTTCCTTATATGATCATTTTCCCGAGAGCGAGTCTGTGCGGCTCAAACCACCGCAGACCTGAGAAAGGCATGAGTCGTTGGTGAACTTCAGGAGCGTAAATAAAACCCAGCTTGCGGCTTCGCGTTTTTCTTCTTGTTGCTGTCGGATAGTAATACGAGTTTGGTAAAATGGTCCTATATTTGGACATAATCTATCGATTGAGTCGAGGTAAGGCCAGTAGGTTGAAACTTGTAAACATTTTGAGCATTGATGGCCGACAGCGCGACATGAGGTACGCTGACACGGGACGCGTAATTCATATCAACCGGTAATGGCTTGTTTACCTGGAGACGTCCGGCGACTGACCATTGCCCAATTATGTTAATTCGCAGAATTTGTCCTGCGGCTACGTGTATAAAGAAGACATAATAACTAACAAAAAAGCCAAGTCCGCAAGAAGACGGGTAAGAAAAGCGAGGCGACCTGGCTTCTTTCGAGAAGCTGTCGAAGCCTTTGCGACGATTCCGAAATGGTCGAGCCCCAATAATGTGGCCCGAGTAGCTTCAATTTCAATTAAGAATTAGGGGAGTAGTCATGAACAAGAGATTATTGCGAACCGGTAGTTTGGTTTTTCTTCTTATGGTCGGAATTGCGCCTGGGACCACATGGGGCCAGTCATTAAACGATTTTGATGACCACTGGCTGGCGGCTGCATGCACACAGGTGCCGGTTCGTGGCCGGTTGGTTGGCGAAGTCAGTGAAAGAGAATTTGGGGTGGCGATAAGACCGATTGCCCGCAGAACCCTCGTGCTTTACTGCAATGTTGATGCTGATGTGTTCCACAATCAGATACAGCTCGTCGCTGAGGACAACAGTCCAAATGTGCAGGTTACAGCAACCCTTTACCAACAAGATGTATTCACTCCCGGAGCACCACCATCAGTAATCGTCTCAGTCACGACGGAAGATAAGCCGGGATTACAGGTAGCCAAACAATGGTTCGACCCAGCCGTCGAGCCCAACGAATTCATCTACATGTATTTCGTCAAGATTGAAGTCGTTCGGCCCACTTACGACCCCGTTTGGGTATATAGCGTCAGTATGCAGGACGTCCTCTAGCGCTGTGAGCTTCGCAAAGGATTATTGCAGACCGTGAAACCAACCAGAATAGGACGTCAGAAAGTCACATTGCCACCCCAGTCGACATTGTCCGCGGTGCCGGTGAATCCGCCCGGTAAGGTGACACGATTGTTGCCGTAGAAGTTTCCTGGAGTCACGAAAACGATACTTGGGCCGATGTTGCCGTCCAGGATGTTGCCCGTACCATTGACCTCGATGTAGGGGTCGCCGCCGTTGGAGTAGTTCCGTGTAACCACGTTGTGGTCTCCTAAAATTCCGACCCAGCCGTCGAGGACATTTCCCTCAACGATTGTGCCGTTTCCACCGACGAGAATTGCCGGCGCGCCATAGGGGTTGTCGGCATCAAATGTGCAGTCCTGGATCAGCGACGATCCGTGAGCGTAAAGGCATCCCTCCCCCGAGGTGCAGGAAAAGGCTGCCCTCGCCACGCGACTGCCCTCACCGATCTGTAGGGGGGCCTCATTAGATCCAGAGAACGAGCCACCAGTCACCGTCACGAACCGGTTGCCGAGCAGTACACCCCCTCCCGCATGAATATTAATGAGGGTAACGCCATAGCGATCCGAGGCGACGGAGGCCTCGATGGCAACAAAAATTCCTATCAATTTGCCGTCCCGCAGGGTGACCCTGCCCTCCGTGTCGATCCACAGGACGGGCTCATAGTTGCCCCCCTCCATCCCGCGTCGGATGGAAAATCCCTGCAGGTCCAACGTGACGCCGCCGCTAGCGATGTGAACTGCATTACAGTTAGCGTTCGGTTCGTCACCGTCGCCCGGCGTGAGCAACCATGTTCGGTCGAGCACGTAGTAACCCGGCTCATCGATGATGCAGTTGTCCGGGTTTGACAGGTCAAGCGTGATGGCCTCCCCGGTGAAGTCCGGCGGACCGGTGTCGACCTCCAGGGTTGCCGGTATTCCCCCAGGCATTTCTTTCGCGTCGAAGTACGCTTTGATGTAGTCGCCCGTGAAAATTAGGAATCCAGCATCGGCGAGAGTGCCGTCGGCCCAACGTTGTGCCGCACCCGTGACATCGACGGAAATAGTTGATCCCTCATCCGAGGTGGCCAAGTCAAAAACGGCTGTTTCATGGTCTTCCTGCGGAGGGTTTGGGCCGCCGGGGTTTACGCTGTTCCAAGTGACGGTGGATTCGCTCCATGAAGATTCCATGGCTATGAAATGAATCGTACCGGGGTTCTTAATTTCGTTCAGGTACAGCGTGAGTGTGGCACTGTTGACCGCCTGACCCGCAATCGAGGCGGCGTCAAAACTCACCAACGCATACTTCGGACCATACTCGTGAATAAACAGGTTTTCG
>JAJFKQ010000014.1 GCA_021773155.1 Woeseiaceae bacterium
TCGTAATGATAGATGTCGAGCAGGTCGGCTTGCGATAAATAGGCGGGATGGTGGGCCTCGATGATGGTTGCATACTCGAACACCTGGTTACCTCTGGCAAGCAACAGCTGATAAATATGCAGGGCCAAAGTACTGCTGACCACGAGCTTCATCAGCGGGCCGATTTCAGACGTCGTCGGCTCAACGTCGAATGAGCCAATGTGCAATGTTTGTTTGTGAATAGCCCAACCGTTGGCTTTGAAGACTTCACCAAGAGAGTTTCCGGCGAGCACGTACGCATGCTCCGGGCTATAGCTTGTGTCCGGCTGATCCGTGAAACGGACGACTGCGTAGGTGCGACAAATCCGCTCGCCATCGCCCGCGCTGTAGAGGCTGGATCTTCGCAGGCCAGCTTCGCTGGCCAGCACGTCAATGCCGTAACTGCCAAATTGCTGCTCGATACGTTCGCTGTTCAGGAGAACTGTTTCTGTCGCAGAGGCGCTGAGCGCAGCGGCCAGCACCGCTGGTGTTAACTTGCGGTTGCGGCTGATATTTTCAAAATAATCCAACAATCTTGAATCCTTTTAGGTCCAGCAGGCATCTACTGAGGAACGCATCCTACTCTGAGGTGAATTTTACATGCGAAAAGTAACTACTTTCAGCCTAATTGCAGTTTTTTCAGTCGCGATAGCGGCTCCGTCGCAAGCTGCGACCTGGGTCGAAAAAAGCGACGTCAATGCAAACTTCGTACTTGACGTTCTTGCAAAGCTCACGCCGGAGGGGGCTGGCCAACTTGGCGTCGATGGTCTGGATGAAGCTATTTCAGACTTGGGTCCGGGGATAAACGAGCGATCAAGAAAGATGTCAGAGGATGTGCTCGCAGAACTGCGACGACGACTTGAAGATGAGTCGGACAGCAAGGTAAGGCAGGACCTCGGAATTCTCATCAAGGCAATGGAGGACAGCCTCCGCAGCTCGGATCTGAATTACGAGCAAATGCTGCCGTACTACAACGTCAACCAAACTGTTTTTTTCGGTATTCGCGGCATCATCGATCCACAAAATTCACGTGACCGATATCCGGCGGCGATTGCCAGACTCGAGAAATACGCCGGTATTGTGGATGGCCATACGCCGTTCACAGAGTTGGCGAAGGCACGAACGCAGGAGCGCTTTGATGTCGCAGGGCTGGTAGGCCCGTATCGCGGCGAAGTTGAGCAGGACCTGGAGCGTGCCGAGACCATGATCACAGGTATCGAAGAAGTTCTGGCCGGTACTGACCTGGAAGGCTGGGAGGCAAGCTATGCGACTCTCGCAGGTCAGCTACGCGCCTACAACGACTGGGTCCGAGCTGAAATTCTGCCGCGATCTCGCGACGATTACCGGCTTCCCAAAGACCTGTACGAAGACGCGCTGCGCAATTGGGGCGTCGACGCCTCGCCGACCGATCTCATAGAACAAGCGACAAAGGGATACATGGATATTCGTGGCGAGATGGAGGCACTGGCACCGTTGATCGCCGCCGAGAAAGGCTACGACACTAACGATTATCGCGAGGTTATTGCGCTGTTGAAAAGTGACGGTGCTATTGACGGCGACAAGCTGTTGAACCACTACAATGCGGTCCTGCGCGACATTGAAGAGATTATCGTGCGTGAGAAGCTCGTTTCCCTGCCAGATCGTGACGCAGGTATCCGAATTGCGACTGCCGCCGAGACAGCCGTACAGCCTGCGCCTCATTTACAGCCACCACGTCTGATTGGCAACACAGGCGAGTATCCGTTCTTCGTCATTCCGCTGTTGACACAGAATGAGGATGGCAGTTGGCAGCAAACCGATGATACCTATGAGGCTGGCGCCTGGACCTTGACCGCGCATGAGGCGCGTCCGGGTCACGAAATGCAGTTCTCAAGCATTGTTGAATCGGGTGTTTCGATTACGCGCGCTGTCTTTGCATTCAATAGCGTCAACGTTGAAGGCTGGGGGCTGTATGCGGAGGCCATTGTCCGACCGTACCTGCCGCTTGAGGGGCAAATGATCAGCTTGCAGTACCGATTAATGCGCGCTGCTCGAATGTTCCTCGATCCCATGCTGAATCTCGGGCTGATCACGCCTGAGGAGGCCAAGAGTCTGATTATGAATGACATCGCTATCGGTGAATCGTGGGCACAAAACGAGGTAGAGCGATACACCTACCGCATGCCGGGGCAGGCCACCGCCTATTACTACGGCTACAGCAAAATGCAATCACTGCGCGCACAGACCGAGTTGAAACTTCGCGAAGATTTCGATCAAAAGGCGTTTCATGACTTTATTCTGGATCAGGGTATGTTGCCGCCGCACATTCTGAAAGATGCGGTCATGAATGAGTTCGTACCGAGCCAGACTCACTGACAAGAGGCTATACTCCGGTTTCCCGCACATCTGAGGGGAGCCGGAGTGTCCCAAAATATTGTCTGTTACCGATGTGGTGAATCACTTGCCGCATTGTCGTTGCCGCTGTCGCGGCGAGACCAGTGCCCGCAGTGCAGCGCTGACGTTCACGTGTGCAAGATGTGCAGCAACTTCGATGCCCTTGCGGCGCGGCAATGTCGTGAGGACGGTGCCGAGGATGTAACCGAAAAAGAACGACCTAATTTTTGCGACTGGTTCGTGCCCCGAGATGACGCCTTTGATCCCGATCGGAAATCGGCGGCGGATTCGGCCCAGGAAGCTCTTGATGCTTTGTTTGGCGGATCCGATGACAATTAATCGCCGTTCAACTGCATGAACGCCAAGGCACTTGTGGTGTTGTCGGGTGGTCAGGATTCGACAACCTGTCTTTATTGGGCGATCGACAGATTCGGCCGCGAGAATGTATCGAGCGTGACATTCGACTACGGTCAACGACATCGCATCGAACTCACCTCGGCAGCTGAAATCGCCGGTTTCGCGGGAGTGCCGAACGTCATCTTGCCGATTGATACCTTCGCCGCACTCGGTGGCGATGCGTTAACCGGGGAGGATATTGCCGTGGACTCGACGCTGGACGAAGAGACCGGTTTGCCGAACACGTTTGTCCCCGGACGAAATTTGATATTTCTGACATTCGCTGCCGCTTTCGCGTATCAACGAAACATTGCTCACCTGGTTACGGGCGTAGCGCAAACCGACTACAGCGGTTATCCAGACTGTCGCGAAGAAACGATGAGTGCGTTACAGACGGCAATACAGCTGGGTATGGAATCAGAAGTTCAGATCCACACACCTCTGATGCATCTTTCCAAGAAAGAAACAGTTGAGCTCGCACAGGCGCTTGGTGCGTTGCCGGCCATGGCAATGACGCATACTTGCTACAACGGCGAGCGCCCACCGTGCGGTCATTGCGCTGCCTGCGAACTGCGAGCGAAAGGGTTCGCCGAGGCCGGCGTGGTGGATCCGTTGCTGATCTGACGATGACATATTCAGTCAAGGAAATTTATTACACGCTGCAGGGCGAAGGCGCTCATACAGGACGCCCTGCAGTCTTTCTGCGTTTCTCAGGTTGCAATTTGTGGTCGGGGCGCGAAGCACATCGCGAACAGGCAATCTGCCGGTTTTGTGACACCGGGTTTGTCGGTGTTGATGGTCCTGGTGGTGGCAAATTTGAGTCCGCTGAGGAACTCGCAGCCGCGGTTGCAAAGTGCTGGGGCGTGACCAGCAACGGCGTACGTCCTTACGTCGTGTGCACGGGTGGAGAACCGCTACTGCAACTGGATGAGTCGGCAATTGCTGCTCTGCACGATGCCGGATTTGAAATCGGTGTTGAGAGCAACGGCACCATCGAGGCACCGGACGGGATTGACTGGCTTTGCATTAGTCCAAAGGGCAGTGCGAGCCTTAAGCAGCGTTCAGGTGACGAACTGAAGCTGGTGTACCCGCAGTTGGAAAAGAGTGCACAGCCCGCTGAGTTCGAACATTTATCATTTCAGCATTTCTTTCTGCAACCATTGGACAGTCCTGATCGTGACGAAAATACGCGTCAGGCCGTAGAATATTGCAAACAGAACCCACGCTGGAAGTTGAGCGTGCAAACACACAAATATCTGGGTTTGGATTGAATATGGATCACCGAGCTGGAAGCGCCGTTTTCGCGCTATTGATTGGGTTGCTGGTTGCCTACTTGTCGTACCAGTGGTTAACGAATCCTGAGGGTCGCGAAGAACGGTCTCTACAGATCGCCGTGGTTGAGTCGTCTCGTGCATTGATCGCGACGGTGATCGACGTAGAAACTCTCGAGATTGTCGATCCGGTTTCTCCAGACCGAAAAGTCGGCAAGGTATACGTTTACCCCGAAGGTGAAGGCTGGGCTGTTTCCGGTTATTACCGTCGGGAAGAGGGCGATCGCTGGCATCCCTACCTGATGCTGCTGCGAGCCGATCACAGCCTGATTTCCCTGAAGCTACAGGACAAGAGCTCGCAGCTGCTCGAGCGGGCCGAGTCAGACCCGTTGCTCGAGATCAGCCCTTAAAACGTTGCAACCCATCCTTTAGTGACCTTTTTATGATGGAGCGCTGATTTGGCTGTGTAGCTCGGCTTCCTTGATCTCTTCACGCCATTCAAAGACGTTTAGCTCAATGAATATGAACGCGACCAGCCACAAGAAAGCATCCCAGAAATCGACAAAATCGCCCTTGATGCCCCAGAAAATAGCCGCTAGTAAAAGGGTGGAATACAAAACAAACTTGCTAGCGTTGCTAATCCGGAGCGCGGCACCCTCGAAGCGGTTGCGTTCCTGAAGCCAGACATCGAATTCGAGCACCAGAACGACGAGTAGCCAGATCGCAGAATTGATGACATCGACCCAGGCCAGATTTCTTATGTCCTTTAGGCCGGTAGCGTCGACAACTGCCGGTATACCCTCTAAGCGGAGAAAACTGGCTGCATCAGAGAAGCTGCCACAATTCGCAGTCGTGAGTTGAGCGTATTCATCGAGATTTGCTACGTAAGACCAACCATCGGCTACTAATGTGCAAATGTCAGAAATACCTGCCAGTTGTGTCGCTTGATAAATGAATGTCAGATTGACGACGTAGCCGTAAAAGGCATAAACGATGAAGGTGTAGCAAAGAACCCTGACACCGTGCAGTGACCAGGTTACTGCCGGAGTATAGTGATGATCTTCGAGGACATAGGTTTCAAGTTCGAACATCAGCAGGAGAACGACCCAGGCCGCCGTATCGATCGTCGCGGCATAAGCATCGATGAGGTCGACTGCGGCAACACCGTTCGGGAATTGTACCGCCGCCGCAAGCACTTCCTCGCTCCAGAACAGGTAAATATTGAAAGCCAGCAGCGCGTAGGCGGTGTACTTGAATAGCTGAAACAGCCGACTGCTGTTAATGCTCAAATGTAGGCTCCCGCATTTACGTAAAGAGATTCTATGATTGAACTGCGATCATTGGCAATGCTTTCCGTCCTGAACTGTGTAGGTACTATTCACCAGAGGGTAGACGCGCCATGGAACAGGGTTTGCGGTAGAATTTGCTGCCAGTTCTTAAAGCGAAATCAAAAGGGTGTGTCGTGGCAGTTAAAAGTGATATCGAAATCGCACAGGCGGCGAATATTCGTCCGATTCAGGAAATAGCAGAGAAGCTTGATATTCCGGCAGACGCGTTGATTCCTTATGGCCACGACAAGGCCAAGATTAACGCAGACTTCGTTAATTCCAATAGCAAGAATAAAGACGGTAAGTTGATTCTTGTCACTGCAGTGTCACCGACACCTGCGGGCGAAGGTAAAACGACCACGACAGTCGGTTTGGGCGATGCGCTCAATCTCATCGGCAAGAACGCTGTGATGTGTCTGCGCGAACCGAGTCTGGGTCCGTGTTTTGGCATGAAAGGTGGTGCAGCTGGCGGCGGCTACGCACAGGTCGTGCCAATGGCGGACATCAACTTGCATTTTACCGGTGATTTTCACGCGATCGGCGCTGCGAATAATTTGTTGGCCGCGCTTATTGATAATCACATGCACTGGGAAAACCAGCTGAACATCGATCCACGCCGTGTTTCCTGGCGCCGGGTGGTGGACATGAATGACCGTGCCTTGCGCAGCGTTACTTCCGGACTGGGTGGTTACCACAACGGCGTGGTCCGTGAAGCTGGCTTTGATATCACCGTAGCGTCGGAAATTATGGCAATTTTTTGTCTCGCCACCGATCTCGCAGATCTCGAAACGCGGCTCGGCAATATTGTCCTTGGTTACAATCGTGATGATCAGCCGGTCACGGTTCGTGAGTTGAACGCGCACGGCGCAATGACGGCGTTGTTGCGGGATGCGTTTCAGCCGAATCTCGTGCAGACGATGGAGAACAATCCGGCGCTAATGCACGGTGGACCTTTTGCGAATATTGCACACGGCTGTAACTCGGTTATAGCGACAAGAACCGGATTGAAGCTTGCCGACTACGTCGTTACAGAGGCAGGATTTGGCGCCGATCTGGGTGCTGAGAAGTTCTTCAATATCAAATGCCGTAAGGCCGGGTTGTCACCGAACGCTGTCGTTCTGGTTGCGACGATCAAGGCGCTTAAGATGCACGGTGGCGTTGCCAAAGGAGATCTGGGAACGGAAAATGTTGCGGCTCTTCAGGATGGCTGCAGGAACCTTGAACGGCATATAAGAAATCTCGGCAAGTTCGGTGTGCCCGTGGCCGTGGCAATTAATCATTACACCGCCGACACCGATGCCGAAGTAAAGGTTGTCGAAGACTTCTGCGAGAAATTTCAGGTTAAGGCGATTAAGTGCACGCACTGGGCTGATGGCGGCAAAGGTACGATCGAAATGGCGGAGCACGTTGTCGAGCTTTGTGACAGTGGTGCAGCACAGTTTCGGACTCTCTACGGCGACGACATGTCGCTGTGGGATAAGGCGGCAACCATTGCGCGAGAAATCTACGGCGCCGATGACATTATCGCCGACAAGAAAGTTCGTGATCAGTTCGCGAAATTCGAGCGGGAAGGGTATTCGAAATACCCTGTTTGCATGGCGAAGACACAGTACAG
>JAJFKQ010000131.1 GCA_021773155.1 Woeseiaceae bacterium
CCCAGTGCGCGACAGGGTGTTACCGGAACCGGGTTTACCAATCCACCGTCGACCAGCCAACGCTGATCATTTCGAACCGCCGGGAATAACCCCGGCAGTGCCATTGAGGCTCGAACCGCATCCGCGATCCCTCCCTTCGTAAACCAGACTTCGCGGCCAGTATCGAGGTCGGTCGACACGGCTGCGTATTTCTTTGGCAAGTCCTCAATGCGTTGTCCCTCCGCAGCGACATAGTTGTGCAGGAACCAACTCAATCGTTCGGTGTCGACAAAGCCGGTTTGCGAGAACCCGATATCGAAGAACCGCAGCACGTCACTCCGGGTCGAACCGAGAACCCAGTCCTCCAGTTTTTCGAGATTACCAGCGACGTAAGAGCCACCGATGATGGCCCCGACTGATGTTCCGCAGACAATATCGGGTTCGATGCCCTCTCTCAAAAGCGCCTTGATCACGCCGATGTGCGACCAGCCACGTGATGCGCCGGAGCCGAGTGCGAGGCCAATTGTTGGCATTGTGACTGGGTTATTCACAGGCGCGAAATGTAACGATCAGTACAGGTAGCAAAGTCATATTCGCCAGCAGGGCGACTAGCATCGCAGTACCGGTCAACAGGCCAAAATTGATTGTCGGGATGAACTGCGACAGCGCCAGAATCGAGAAGCCAAGAATAATCGTCACACTCGTGTAGTACATGGCGCGCCCTATTGTGCGATGACAACGATGTACTGTAGCCCAGTAATCGGCGTCCCTGGCAAACTCGAAAGTGAATCGATGGATATAGTGAATGGTATCGTCCACAGCGATCCCTACCGTAATTGCCGCGATCGTAATTGTCATCAGATCCAGCGGAATAGCCAGCCAGCCTATCAATCCCAGGACGATTACGGCCGAGACGATGTTCGGAATTATCGCCGTTACGGCCAGCCGAAAAGAGCGAAATAGCACAATGAACATGCCAAATATGACGAGGAACACCGCGCCCAGCGTCAAAGCCTGCGAACGGAACAGGCTCTGCAGCATATTGTTGTAGAGAACCAGCATACCGCTTAGATGTATTTGCTCCTCAGCGAATCCGAATTTTTCTATGAGATCATTGCGAATTCGATTGATGAGTTCGTTCCGCCTGAGCGTCTTGTCAGACTCAAAAACACGTACGCTGAAGCGAAGCTGGCTGCCGTCGGCGGACATATACGGAGTGATCAGCGCATCCGTGACACTTTCGGGCAGGCGCTTGTAGACGAGTGACAACAATATATTGTCCTTCAGGACCTGTTCGTCCAGTTCCCCCAGTAGCCGGGTTGCGGTGGCGATGGAGATCACCTTGCCGGTTTCCGGTAGCGTATCCAGATAGTCGTGGATCGCCGCGACTTCCTGAATTCTTGGGTAGTTGAACCAATAGCTTGTTGCAGTAATACCAGCTTCGCTCTCAGGACCTTCGGTGAACAGGTCCGCAAATTCATCATCAAAATCATTCTCTAGGTCATGATCAGCGTCGGTCGCCTCTGGTGCGGACGGCGGAGCATCAATAATGACGTCAAGCGGCGTCGTTCCTCCGAGCTCCTGGTCGATCAAGGCCATTCCCTGATAGATCTCGGTCGATTTCTTATAGTAGTCGATGAAACGGTTCTCAATAGTGAGTTGCATGATTCCGGCTACACCAGCGACAACCAGGATGGCCGTTATCAGCAACGTCTGCCATGTGCGGCCGTCTATGATGCGCGCGAAAAATCCGGTAATCGCCGCGGTGACATCACGCAGGACACGTGGCTTGCCTGGCTGTAACAGCACCAGGCTTGCAGGAAACAACGTGAACGAAAACACGAAACCGATGCTTATCCCTATCACCATCATCCAGCCGAAATCGATTACCGGTCGAATACCGCTGACGATCAGCGAACCGAACGCGACCATGGTCGTGAGGGCAGTGTAGAAACAGGGAACCACAATACGCCGGATAGACTCTCTCACCAGGGTCATCTGGTCTGCAGCCGGGTTTTGCATATGTGTTTCACGGTAGCGGACGATAATGTGAAGCGTCAGAGCCAGGCAAAGAATCAACAATAGCGAAACAAAATTGGATGAGACGACCGTCACGCGCCAATCGCTCATTCCCAGAATTCCGAGCATCACGATACAAGTAGCCAGACAATTCACCAGTGACAGAACCGCCCATCGGGGTTGTCTGAAAGCGATCACCAATATGACGACCAGGAACGCAACGACAGCGAAGCCGAACACGATCAAGTCATGCCTGATGAAGTCGATCGAATCGGCGACGATCATTGGCAAGCCGCCAAGGTGCAAGGTCGCGACGTCCTGGTAGTTACCGAGAATGTTGCGAACGGCCGATATGGTTTGCTGTTCTCTGGCGAGCAGGCTCCGACTTAGTTCGTCAAATTGCAGGCTGGCCAGGGCGAGGGCTGCTGCGTCTTCGCTCGTGAAATCATTGAAGTACTTTTTTTCGCGGAGTTGATTGCGTAGTTCTCGCAACTCAACGTACTGTTTGTCCTGCCGTAAATTGACCCGAAGCGCGGTCGTGCGCGCATCGGCACTCACCAGGAGATCACGGTACAGAGCGCTACCGACGAGTTCCCGGCGCGCCAGCTCCCGGTCCGTGTCGTCATCTTCCAGGTGTCGCAAACCTTCTGCGATCTGCTTTAGATTGACCGGCGGGCTTTTAATCAATGGGACGTCAAGAATACTGATAACGGAATCGACGTCGTCGAGCGATTTCAACTCAGAGCGCAGGTCGTGAAGGCGTTGCAGAACCGGTTCACTGAAGAGGTCGTCTTCAGGAGCAAAAGTGACAACCAGATAATCATCGGAACCGTACCGCGCACTTACCATGCGGTAGTAGCTGAGGCTCTCGTCGCGTTCGAGCGTTAATGAATCGGCCGAAGCATCGAGACCAAAATTCTGCGCATGCCAGCCGAATACTGCCACCGTGATAGCGCTGACAACGAGGACAGCGATCGGGTGTCGCAATACAAGTCGCTCGTGCAGCGCAGTAAACCGGTCGGTTTTGCTCATTGTGGCGATGTCTGCATCCGCTCCTGTCTAACCCATACAACTCAATAACAATTTATTCTCACGCTGGCAGAACTATGGGGTCAATTCGGGGTACTACCTAACAAGCGATTCAGGTGTTTGGATTCCTATAGAATTGGAGGTGCTCGAATTCGAAATGATTACCTGGAGTAAGATGAGTGAGTGCTGTTGAAGTCGCAGTTGGCCCGATTGCAGAGATGGAAGACCCCGGTTGTCGTGAATTTTCAATCGGCGATGGTGACTGGCCCTTTCGCGGTTTCGTCGTACGACAGGGCGATGACGTATTCGCCTATCAAAACTTTTGCGTGCACGTGGGCCATCCGTTGAACTGGTCACCCAACAAGTTCTTAACCAAAGACAAGAAAGCGATCATCTGTGCATCGCACGGCGCGACCTACGAAATCGAAACCGGGAACTGCTATGCCGGACCTGGATCTGGCAAGACACTGAGGAAGGTGGATGTATCGGTGCGGGATGGCGTAATTTACGTAACCGGACCGACTCAGGCGTAGCAGCGATTTTCTAGACTTTGTCGAGAAACTCTAACGGATCATGAAAGCCGTTGGGCATGTCGCTTGCACTCTTGCCGACGTAGTCGTCAGGGTCCATATCGACCGAGCCCGACCAGTCTTCAGGCGGGCTAACTTCAATCAACAGGAGTTGCGGCCAGTTTTCGATGTCGATTTCGCCAATCGTGCCGTCAAATTGCTGGATCTCGACAGTGCCATCATCTTCGTCGACGGCAACGACCTCGAACAAAGCCCCGTTCGGCCTGCGAAACCAGTTGCCTATGACGGGAAACCGAACGGCCATTTTAGAAACACCCTCGCTGAATACAATCTCTATAGTTTAGTTATAGAGCAAGTGGCGAGAATCGCAAGCATATTTAGTTATTTGTGAACTTTGTGAAACACCAGTCGCAGATTCTGTGGCCTTTTTTCAGGCCGCGTTGCTCAAATTTGGTTCGTGGCCGATCAAGTGGCTGCTCACCATCGTGCTCACGTCGCTCGGCACACGCGAAACGATCCGACTGGGAAAGAACCTCGTCAATATGTTCAGCATATCCCGCCCAGTCCGTCGCAATATTCAGAGTGCCACCTGCCTTTAGTCGGTCAGCGACCAGGCCCAGGAAATCGTGTTGCACGATGCGACGCTTGTGATGCCGTTTTTTCGGCCAGGGGTCAGGGAAATAAAGATTCACACGGGATAGCGAATCAAGGGGAATCTGATTCGTGAGAACCTCTATCGCGTCATGGATGATGAGACGCAGATTACCGATACCTGCATCACGCGCTTTTAGCAGGCAGTGCCCGACGCCTGGCTCGTGTACCTCGATGCCGATGTAGTTCTTGTCCGGATTTTCGGTCGCTTGTTGCACCAGCGTTTCGCCATTGCCGAAGCCGATTTCGAGAACAATGGGGACCGCCCGCCCGAACATTTCGTCGAGACGCAGCAGGGCGTGGCCATACTCAATTCCGAACTCTGGCCATAGTTCTTCAAGTGCTCTTTGCTGCGACGGCGTGAGCCGCCCGGTCCGTCTGACAAAGCTGCGAATAGTGCGTTTGTGGGTGTTTTTTTCGTGCATAAGGCGGCGAATTCTAAAGAAGAAACGCTTGCGCCGCTCAGCCTTTTGCGTTGATCGGGCGCTTATTTCACGTATCCGTACTCCCACTAATAGCGTTGGTGCATATACAACAGTATGCTTGCGGGTACCGGACAATAAGCATGAGGGAGAGCCATGAATATCTCGTGGGGATTCAAAGACTTGAGCGCTAGATTTAAGCTCACAACAAGTACGATATTAGCCGCATCAGCAGCAGTTGTTGTTTTTTCACTACCGGGTATTGCACTGGCACAGGATGGTGCCGCGGGTGCGCTGCTTGAGGAGATTGTTACGACGGCCCGAAAGCGCAGTGAAGCAGAGGCAGTACAGGATGTGCCGGTCGCGGTTACTGCTTTCGGCGCGACACAGCTCGAAGCGCTGTTCGTGAAGAAGATCGAAGACCTGAGTTACGTCATGCCAAACGTGCAACTCGAATCGGTCGGCACGTTTCCCGGCGTACAAAACTTCTCCATTCGTGGTCAGGGCATCAACAGTTCGATCCCGTCAGTCGACCCAACGGTTGGCATATTTGTCGACGGGATTTATTTGGGGACAACCTACGGCGCCGTGATTGATACCTTCGATCTGGAAACCGTCGAGGTTCTGCGAGGGCCGCAGGGACTGCTGTTTGGACGAAATGTAACGGGCGGCGCAGTCGTCTTGCGCAACGCACGACCAGACGGTGAATATGCCGCGAGAGTGCGAGTCGGTGCGACGGATGAAGAGCAAATCAACATAGCGGCCTCAATTGAGGGCGCGCTTATCGAAGACAGGCTCGCCGCAAAAATGGTCGTCTATTACGACGACGACCCCGGTTATTTCAAGAACCTGAATCAGTCACTCGCGGCAAACCCGGCGCCGCATCCTTTTCAGCCATTTTATGTCCAGCCGGCGGATGGCTCGAATGTGGGGGGCTTGCGGACCAAGATGTTCCGACCGACCTTAGTATTGACGCAGTCGGATACCGTTGATTGGACGTTAATTCTTGAGCACGGCATTACAGAGGGTGATGGAGCTCCGTGGACGAATGTTTCCCTGCAACGCGCCGGCGTACTGCCCGATTTCTCGACCACTTCAGATGAGTCTGGATTTACGGAGATCGACTGGACACAGGCGGTGCTGGAAACGAACGTTGGCGAGGTAGGCAGCGGCACGCTTACCAATATTATTGGTTACCGCAGGGTCAATGCCGAATCCTTAGCAGATATTGACGGTACAGATCTACCCATTTTCTCAGCACCTGGCGTTACTGACCAAAAACAGTTAAGCAACGAAATTCGCTGGTCTGGGTCGTTTGGCGATAACTGGGAGTCTGTCATTGGTTTTTACTACTTTGATCAGGACATCAGCTATCGCGAAGCGCGCTACATCTGGTTGCCACCACCGCTGGGTCCTGCTCCATTCGGAGTCAATCTGCAAGCGGCGCTGGGCGGCGATATGGATTCCAGGAACTTCGGGGCCTTCTGGAGCAATGATTTTCATGTTGGTGACGCGTGGACGATCACCGCCGGGTTACGGTATACGGACGAAAGTAAGTCGGCGCAGATCATTATCGGCGGATGCTCGGATAACACCAGTTTTAACTGCGTGACCGATGATCTATCCGGCGACTGGGACAACATCACGCCCAAGTTGGGTGCCCAATTCAGAGTTTCCGACGAGACGCAGTTATACGGCTTTTGGTCGAAAGGTTTCCGTTCAGGCGGCTTTAACTTCCGTAATGCCCGACCTGATGTCATTCCTCCGGGACCGACGAAAGAAGAAGAAAATAATACGATCGAAGTGGGCTTCAAGTCGGATTTCATGGATGGTCGCATGCGCTTAAACGTGGCGGCGTTCCAGAACGAAATCAAAGACATGCAGCGCGAGCTGAACATGGGCGACCCACAGGTTATCGTTTTACAGGCGACGATTAATGCAGGTGATGTCACTATCAAGGGTATCGAAGCAGACTTTATCGCGCTGATTTCAGAGAATTTCTCAGTCAATCTGTCCTATGGGTGGCAAGACGGTGAGTACGACAGTTTCGACCCGTTCGTACCGGCGTTCGAAGGGCTGCTGCGACAGGTTGGCGCATTGGGACCCAACGACGTGCTCATCGGAAACGAATTGCCGCGCTTGGCACCGACAAACTACAGTGTCGGTTTTTCCTGGGATATTCCGCTGGGCTCTGGTTTGGTCAATCTCACGGCGAGTCACAGCTTTCGTGAGCGGCATCCATACAATGATTCCAACACCGAGTTTTTCGAAGATCAGCGTCGCACCAATGCAAGTGCCAACTGGTTCTCGGCGGACGATAAATGGAGTGTCTCGTTGTATGGCAAGAACCTTGAGGACGAGGCTAATTGGGGCAACCTGACTTCGATCGCGGGTCTCTGGACCGCCGGGCCGATGAAACCGGGTCGCCAGCTAGGTATTGAGATCAACTATCGGTATTAGTAACTTTGCAAGTGACGTGACTCACAGTCGCAAGGCCGCCCGGAGGCGGCCTTTTTTATTTGGCAAAGCGCACCGGAGTGGTCTTCTCCGGCCAGCGACCTTCAACGCCGCGGTAGAAGTCAGCACAACTGGCAAGGTCAGTCTCAGCGTCGCCCGTCAGGTCGAGCCGCCCCATGATGCCGACTCTCTTGTTCTTGTAATCAATGACGCCGAAAAATACGGGTACATCAGCCGCCATGGCGATGCGGTAGAAGCCGCTTTTCCAGGCCCCCTTCAAGGCGCGCGTGCCTTCCGGTGCCAGCCCGAAATAAAAACTCTCCTCGGCTTTGAACATCGCGACAGCCTGGTCGACAGCCGATCCGGCTCGTGACCTGTCAATCGGAATACCGCCCAGGAATCGCAGCAGCGATCCGAGCGGAAACCAGAACAGGGAATGCTTGGCGAAAAATCGGATATCCAGGCCAACCACTGTCTTGTAGGTTAACGCCCAGAGCGCGTCCCAGTTTGAGGTGTGTGGCGCGGCAATGAACACTGCTTTCGGCTCGTCCGGAATGTCGCCGACAGCCTGCCACCCGCCTAGCCAAAGTATGAATCGAGCGAGTTGTTTCAGCATCGGCGGAGCGATTGCAACAGGAATTGTGGGACTGGATGTTTCAGGTCAGATGACATCGCACGCAGACTACGCAAGCGGCGCGTTTTGTACAAATGGTAAACGCGTCGTTATGCTGTGCGGCCGTACGGCAAGCTTTGAAAGGGCAGCAGACAGCGTGAGAACTTCAGGATGGATGAAACGACAGCCGTGGTTCTGGCCGGCCAAAACATTTTTCAAGCGCTTAAGTGGCAAGGAGCTGTGGCTAAAAGCTGAGGTGAGCTTTGCTACGGTCAAGACATCCGAGTGGACCTACATCGGCGACGATCTCGACGCGAACTCTGTCGTGTATTCGCTGGGTGTTGGTGACACCATCGATTTTGATCTCGATCTGATTGAACGCTTCGGCGTAACGGTCTATGCGTTCGATCCAACGCCCTATGCGAAGGATTGGGTCGCTGCTCAGGAATTGCCGGATGAATTCGTTTTCAAGCCCTGGGCCGCGTCAGGTGAGGACGGAAGCCTGCGCCTGTATCGACGCGTGAGCAAGCGCGGGAAAAAAGCCAAAGTCATGTGGACGGCAGAGGACGAGGCCGGAGACTCGAACGACTATATCGACTCACCGGCGTATACCGTCCAGTCGATTATGGAGAAGCTGCAGCATGAGCGCGTAGACTTGTTAAAGATGGACGTCGAGGGCGCTGAGTACGACATCATCGATGGATTGCAGCGCGCGACACACCCGCCG
>JAJFKQ010000133.1 GCA_021773155.1 Woeseiaceae bacterium
CAAACTGGTTTTTAAGCAGCTAAAGCGTAGTTGTCTTCGTTGGCAACTATAAGTTTTACAGTTGGATTTACGAGGTACTCTGTCCCTCGGCATGCACTCGGAGTTTCGCGACCCACGTCGAAGCCATGTCACCCCCGTGTCGCACTAGTGTAGGGGGCAAATTGCGAATTACAAGGTTGTTTATCACCAATCGGACTTTTTCGGCGTCGCCGAAGGCTATCTCTTCAGAATTCGAGCTTTTTGGCGTTGCCAGTCCTGGTCTTTCTTGTCTGCGCGCTTGTCGTGCTGCTTCTTGCCCTTGCCCAATCCGACCTCTAATTTCGCTCGTCCTTTGTGCCAGTGCAGATTCAACGGTATGAGCGCATAGCCCTTCCGATCCACCGCGCCAGTCAAACGGTCCAGCTCATTGCGATGTAGCAGCAATTTACGTGCGCGGGTCGGATCCGTTCGAATATGAGTGGATGCAGTGGTCAATGGCGAAAAGTGGGCGCCGACCAGCCACGCTTCGCCTTTATGAAGGTTTACATAAGCCTCCGTAATCTGCGCGCGGCCCTCTCGCATACTCTTAACCTCCCATCCCTCAAGGGACAGGCCGGCTTCAAATGTGTCCTCGATGAAATAGTCGTGGCGCGCCTTGCGATTCACGGCGATCATGTTCCCGGACGGCTTTTTAGACTTCTTTTTACTCATAGGATTCGTTCAGCGCGCCATCGGGCGCGGGCGGACTGCATGCGGATTATAGGGCCTAAGCGTTGTCAGGCACCCGGTTTTGTATAAGAATCGCGACAATCCTTGCCTATTAGAGAAAAAAACAATGCTAAGTAACCCCGCGGGCGACGAAAAACGCACCTCACTTCACGGGCACTGGTCCTCGCGGATGGCATTTATCCTTGCCGTTACGGGCTCGGCTGTAGGCCTGGGCAATATCTGGAAGTTCCCCTATATTGCCGGCCAGAACGGCGGCGGCGCATTCGTCCTTGTGTACCTGGTATGCGTAATCGTGATTGGCATGCCGGTGATGATGTCGGAAATTCTGATTGGTCGCCGTGGCCGGCGTAACCCAATCGCGACGATGGAACTGCTGGGTAAAGAAGAGGGCAGTTCCGGGAATTGGCGGCTGGTTGGCAGTATGGGTGTTCTGGCCGGCATCTTGATTCTGTCCTATTACAGCGTAATCGCTGGCTGGACCCTTGCCTATGTTCTGAAGAGCGCTACCGGCGTTTTCGCGGGTGCCAGTGCGGAAGCCGTTGGTGCGGAATTCGGCGGCTTCGTGGGTAACTGGAAAGCCATCGGGTTTTATCACACATTATTCATGGCATTGGCGATTTTCGTCGTCGCACGAGGTGTTGAACGTGGCCTCGAGCAGGCGGTACGCTTTATGGTTCCGGCATTGCTGGTTTTAATGCTGGTACTACTCGGTTACTCAATCAGCTCTGGCTACTTTGGTCAGGGTGTTGCGTTCATGTTTACGCCGGACTTCGATAAGTTGACGTGGGACAGTGTACTGGCGGCACTTGGCCAGGCGTTCTTCACTTTAAGCATCGGCATGGGCGCGATCATGGCGTACGGTGCGTACCTGCCTGAAGAAACATCCATTACCGGCGCTTCTGCGGCTGTTGTAACGGCGGATACCGCGATTGCGATTCTCGCCGGTCTGGCTATATTCCCATTGGTCTTTGCCAATGGTCTCGATCCAGCAGATGGTCCCGGGCTTGTGTTCCAGACCTTGCCATTGGCATTTGGCCAAATGCCCGGTGGGGTTTTCTTCTCAACGATATTTTTCGTGTTGCTGGCTTTTGCCGCCTGGACGTCCGCTATTGGCCTCATGGAGCCGGCTGTTGCGTGGATTGTTGAGCATTACAATCGCACACGGGCGCAGGCGACTGTCTTTATCGGTGTGCTGATTTGGGCGATAGGATTTGGCACGGTACTTTCGTTTAATGTCCTGGCAGATACGACATTTCTTGCCGGTACCGTTTTTGACAACATTGACTACCTTACGTCCAACATCATGTTGCCACTTGGTGGGCTACTCATCACGATTTTTGCTGGCTGGGTGATGTGTCGAAATTCAACATCGGATGAACTGGGAAGTGCCGGAAGCCTTTACAAAGCCTGGCGGCTGCTGGCTCGATTCGTCGCGCCGATCGGCATTCTGTTCGTCCTGATCAACGCGGTCACCTAAAAGAGTCCTTGTGCGCAAGGTGAGCCGTAGTGCGCTGGTTCCGTATTCGACCGATCAAATGTATGCGTTGGTCGAGGACTTTCTGGCGTACCCGGACTTTCTCCCCTGGTGCACCGGGGCTACCTTGCATTTTCGCGATGAGGACACGATCGAGGCATCGCTGTCGTTGCAGCGCAGCGGCATCAGGAAATCGTTCAGAACACGAAATACGCTCCAACCTGGCGACGCGATGGGTATAACACTGGTTGGCGGACCATTCCGGCATCTCGCGGGTTGCTGGCGTTTCGAACAATTGGGTGCTGATGGCAGCAAGGTGTCGCTGGAGCTTGATTTTGAATTCGAGAATCGAGTTACGGATACGTTGTTCGGACGTTATTTTGAAAGCACCTGTAATTCTCTGATCGACTCCTTTACTAAACGCGCACATGAGATTTACGGCTAAACACCCGATGTCAGAATTTGAGGTAGAGATTGTGTTCGCATCGCCTGACAGGCAGTCGCTGAAATGCGTCCCGGTGGCTTCGGGGGAAACCGTGGCTGACGTAGTTGCAAGGAGCGGTCTGCGTGAGGATTTCCCCGAATTTGAAATCGACGGCCTGGCTTTGGGTATTTGGGGGCGCGAAGTAGATCGAACCCGACCGGTCAAAGAGGGCGACCGAATCGAAATCTACAGACCGTTAGAAATGGATCCACGAGAGGCGCGGCGGCGCCTTGCGCTGTCCGGTCGGACAATGGGTAGTGCGGACCCGGACTAGAGATCCGGCGAGAGCTCCTGGTCCTTGCGGATCTCGGTGACCTTCTCATCTTCGAAGTAGACGGAGACCCAACGCTTGCTGACGGCGGCCTGACGTTTGATCCTCAGATAATAAACGTAGTCCCAGCGATTCCTCGAGAACGCGTCATCGATCACCGGCGTACCGAGCAAGAAGCGCACCTGGCTCATCGTCATGCCGACTTCGACCTGGTCGAGGTCTTCTTGCTCGATCAGGTTTCCCTGCGAAATTGCCGCGCGATAAACGCAGCCGCTCGCCAGCGCGAGGCAGAAAAGGGAGGTGAAAAGCAGGATCGTTTTGCGCATAGTCATAGTCGTCTGAACGTTTCAGGCTGAAAATGTTCAGCCACATTGTCATAATAGGCGCGCATCATACCTGTGAGTACCAATCTATGCAGCAAAGAAAAGAACTTCGTCAGGCGGGCCTCAAGGTCACGCTGCCGCGCCTGAAAATACTGGAGATTCTCGAAGACTCCAAATTGCGACATATGAGCGCTGAGGATATCTACAAGCATTTGCTGCAGGAAGGCGAAGATATAGGCCTCGCAACGGTTTACCGGGTGCTGACCCAGTTTGAGGCGGCCGGGCTGGTGACGCGTCATAACTTCGAGGGTGGTCATTCTATTTTCGAGCTTGATGACGGCGAACATCACGATCATATGGTGGTCGTTGAGTCCGGTGAGGTCATCGAATTCATGAGTGCGGAGATCGAGGAAATCCAGCACGCAATAGCGGAAAAACATGGTTTCGAGCTGCTGGACCATAGCCTGGTGCTGTACGTGAAGGCCAGGAAAGACCCCGCCGACAGCTAATCAGGCTCGCTCTTGTCGCGCTCCCGCTAACATTTCCGCTGCGTGAGCCAGTGTTTTCGTGGTGATCTCGACACCGCCCAGCATTCTGGCAAGTTCTGCTATTCGTTCGTCGTTACCCAGGATCTGAAGGCCGGTCCTGGTTGATTTGCCGTCGGATACTTTGCTGATTCTGAAATGGTGATCGGCAAGGCTCGCTACTTGTGGCAGGTGGGTGACACAGAGGACCTGGCGGTTCTCGCCAATTTCCTGTAGCCGGCGGCCCACGATTTCTGCAACGCCGCCACCGATACCGCTATCCACCTCATCAAAAACCATCGTTGGGATGGCGCTGCCATCGCTCGCAATAACCTGTATGGAGAGGCTCATGCGCGACAGCTCGCCACCTGAGGCAATTTTTGCCAGCGGCTGAGGTTTTTGACCGGGGTTGGCGCTAATCAGGAATTCGACCGCGTCGATGCCGCAGGGGCGGGCCGAGTCCTCATCGAGGCGTGACAGGTCGACCTCGAATGTGCCACCTGGCATACCGAGACCGGACATGGCATCCGTGACAGCCGCAGAGAACGCGCCTGCCGCTTTGCTGCGAGCCGCAGACAAAACGTTCGCCTTGGCAAGAAAATCGTCCCGCATTGCGGCAGCCTGCGCCTTGAGTTCCCGTCCGCGTTCCGCAGAGTTCGTCAATTCGTCGTGTTCATCACGCAGTCTTAAGTGCAACGCAAGCAGCTCGTCAACAGAGACTCTGTGCTTGCGGGCGACTGCCTGCAGTACATCCAGACGTTCTTCGACCCAATCACGG
Organism: Woeseiaceae bacterium; assembly: GCA_021773155.1. Taxonomy (GTDB): domain Bacteria; phylum Pseudomonadota; class Gammaproteobacteria; order Steroidobacterales; family Woeseiaceae; genus UBA1847. The sequence continues at coordinate 4,563 of JAJFKQ010000133.1, forward strand.
CGCTGCGGATCCATATCGATATCTTCGCCATAGCGGCGCAAGGTTTCTGTTGCTTCCGATACCTGGATACTTGCGGATTGGAGTAGTTCTATTAACGGACCCAGAGACGGATCGAATTCGGCCAGGGATTCGAGCGATCGGGTTGCTGTCGCTATCAAACCATTGGCGTTGCTTGTCTCGCTATCGATAAGTACGTCGAGGGCGGCTGTAACGCCACCCGCAAGGCGACCACTATTCTGTAATTTCTGACGCTCTATGTTGAGGTCATGGGGCTCGCCTTCAGTGAGACCCAGCGAATCAAGTTCTTGCAATTGAAAGGTCAGTAAGTCGAGGCGAGACGCTCTGTCGGCTTGCGCGTCGAGCAGTAACTTGAGTCGCTCGGCGACCGCTGTCCAGGATGAGTAACGGGTCGCGACGTCAGATCGTTGCTCGAGTAGTCCGCCAAAGTGATCTAGCAGGTCACGTTGTACCGGGCGTCGGCCGAGCGACTGATGAAAGTGCTGGCCGTGAATGTCGAGTAGCAATTCGCCAATGTTCTTCAGTTGCGATAACGGTACGGCATTGCCGTTGATAAAGGCTCGCGAGCGGCCATCAGCATTTATGACGCGTCGTAACAGGCACTCTCCATCCAGATCCAGCGCCTGTTCGTCAAGCCAGGCAGCAACCGGTTCAAGCCTGGATACATTGAACTCAGCGGCAAATTCCGCGCGATTTGCGCCGTCACGCACCAGTTGTGCGTTGCCGCGCTCGCCTAGAACCAGGCCAAGTGCATCGACGAGAATCGACTTGCCTGCGCCGGTTTCACCGGTCAGCACGGTCATGCCCGGTTCGAACTCAATATCGATTTTCTCGACGATCGCGAAGTCGCGAACTTGCAGGTTCATCAACATGTCATGATTCCAGAATCTTAATTGTCCCGGGTGCGACTGTCGCGACCCCAAAAAAGTTTGGAGCGCAAAATCCCGTAGAAATCATAACCGGGTGGGTGTACGAGTGTAACCCGGGTGTTTGCTGCTGAAATCTGCAATTTGTCACCGGGCCTGATATCGCCGACGGAGAAGCCGTCAACGGTGATCTCGGCTTTCGTGTCGTCGCGCTGCAGCAACGACACTTCAACCGGCCGATCTGCCGCGACGACTATCGGTCTGTCAGTGAGTGTATGTGGACAAATCGGCACGACAACGACTGCATCCAGTTGTGGCTCAATGATAGGTCCGCCACAGCTGAGTGCATAGGCTGTTGAGCCTGTCGGTGTCGCGACAACCAGTCCGTCACCGGAATGCGTATTGACGTACTGACCGGAAATGCGTGTTTCAAAGTCGACCATTCGCCCCGTCTCACGGCGCTGCAGAACGACGTCGTTTAGTGCGAATGCGACTTCCTGATCTCCGCCACTTCGGAGCAGACGCGCCTCCAGAAGCAGCCTGGAATCCGTTGAGTAGTTGCCCCGCAAAACGTTATCGACACTTGTGAACATTTCTTCTGGCGTAACGTCCGCCAGGAATCCCAGTCGGCCGCGATTGATCCCCAGTATCGGCGTACCGGATTCTCGAGTCAGTCGACTGGCATAAATCATCGTGCCGTCTCCACCAATAGCGATGACGAGGTCGGCGCTATCTATCTCTTCGCTCGTCAGGAGATTTGCACCGGCTTTGGTCAGATGGACTCTTAGTTGGTCGAGAGGCTCAGTTACCCGCGGGTCGTCGGGTTTGCAGACGATGACGATGTTCGAAAATGAAATACTCATAGCTTGATTGTGGCAAACCCTTGACCCATCGCCAAGCCATTGTTAGCGTTTCCTTCGAATGTCTGCTGAAGCATCCAATCCGATTCCCAATGACCGTGGCCAGCATCTGCTGCGCGTGCTGATCCATCGCTATATTCGTGACGGACAGCCGGTCGGGTCCCGAACATTGTCCAAAGACGCGGGCCTGGATCTGAGTCCCGCGACAATCCGTAATGTGATGTCTGACCTGGAGGAACTGGGACTGGTCTCGGCGCCGCACACTTCAGCAGGCCGAATACCAACTCCGAGAGGCTATCGTCTGTTTGTGGACACGTTGGTGCGCTATCGCCAGCCCGGCGACGGTGATATCCGCAAGATTCAGGCGCAGATTCGACGCAAGTCCGACAGTCCCGAAGATCTGGTCAGCGCGGTTTCCAGCATGCTCTCGGATTTCACGAGCATGGCTGGTGTGGTGACCGTGCCACGCGCGCCGCAGGTCACAATGCGACAAATCGAGTTCCTGCCGCTGTCCGAAAACCGCGTGTTGGTGATTCTGGTGGTGAACGATCGCGAGGTTCAAAATCGAATCCTGCATACAGAACGGGACTATTCGGCGTCCGAGCTGCAGCAGGCGCAGAATTTCATGAATGAGCACTATGCGGGACTGGATATGGAACAGGTTCGCAGCAGGTTGCTGGAGGATCTCGATTCGACCCGCGACTCAATGAACCAAACGATGCATGACATCATCGCTGTCGCTCAATCGGCGATGGATGGCGCAACCGACCCGGATAACCAGTATGTCGTGGCGGGCGAAACCAAGCTGATGGATTTCGCCGAACTTTCCGATGTCGATACATTGCGCCGTCTGTTTGATGCATTTTCGCGCAAACGGCTGATTCTCGATCTCCTGGATCGCAGCATCAATGCGAACGGGGTACAGATATTCATCGGTGAGGAATCGGGCTATAGGATTTTCGATGGCTGCAGTGTTATCACCGCGCCATACCATGTCGATGATGACACGATCGGTGTCCTTGGCGTCATTGGTCCGACTCGTATGGCCTACGACCGCGTTGTGCCGATTGTCGACGTTACAGCCCGCCTGCTTGAGTCTGCGCTGAGTCACAACGGCTGATTCGGGGCTATTTTGCGGATTTTTTCGCCGTAGCTCTTGATATTTTTTGCCCCATCCCCAAACTGCGAACGTCTTTTGTGCATCGCTAGCCTGACCGGCCTCGGTGCTTATGTATTGGAGCCAGGATCTAATGAACGGACAGGCAGAACGCCCCGAAGAAGAAATCGACGCGCAGCTAGTGGCTGGTGAGGCCAGCGAGGCTGAAAGTGACGCAGACGAGCAGGTTGAAGACGCCGACGCTGACGCTGAGGCGGAGGCGGAAGTTTCAGAGCTTGAGCAGGCACATGCGAAAGCCAACGAGAACTGGGACCGCTATCTGCGTACCGCTGCCGAGCTTGAGAATGTTCGCAAGCGCGCTGCCCGGGATGTTGAAAACGCCCACCGTTTCGCGCTGGAACGATTTAGTAAGCAATTGCTGGCCGTGAGAGACAGCCTCGAGATGGGGCTGGCCGCGGCCGATAGCGCGAGCGTTGAAAGCCTGCTGCAGGGTAGCGAAGCGACGCTGAAAATCCTCGGAACGACAATGCAGCAATTCGGCATAGAGGAAGTCGATCCGGCAGGTGAGCCGTTTGATCCGGAGTTTCATGAAGCAATCAGTATGCAGCCGTCAGACGACGTTGAGCCGGGTTCTGTTGTTACGGTCGTGCAGAAGGGTTATTCGTTGAATGGCCGGCTGTTGCGGCCTGCCATGGTGATAGTGGCGTCGGACTGACTTCGATCGATCTGGATCAACAAGGGATTGTGGCTGGAATCGCTTGAAAGGCCGGAACCCGGCCCCACCTAGACAGCCAACTGATTACACATTTTTTGGAGCTTTTTGATATGGGTAAAGTTATTGGTATCGACCTTGGTACCACGAACTCCTGCGTTGCAGTCATGGAGGGCGATGCCCCCAAGGTTATAGAGAACAGCGAAGGTGATCGAACCACGCCGTCGATCGTTGCGTTTAGCAAGGACGACCAGGTTCTGGTGGGCCAGTCGGCCAAGCGCCAGGCGGTCACTAACCCGACCAACACACTATTTGCCGTCAAACGACTGATCGGACGCAAGTTCGATGATGACGTCGTGCAGCGCGACATCAATATGGTGTCGTACAACATAGCGAAAGCCGATAACGGCGACGCATGGGTTGAGGCGAACGGCAAGAAAATGGCGCCGCCCGAGATTTCGGCGCGGGTCCTGATGAAGATGAAGAAGACGGCTGAGGACTACCTCGGTGAAGAAGTCACTGAAGCGGTTGTAACCGTTCCTGCTTACTTCAATGATTCACAGCGCCAGGCAACGAAAGACGCCGGCAAGATTGCTGGCCTCAGTGTTAAGAGAATCATCAATGAGCCGACCGCAGCAGCACTTGCTTACGGTATGGATAAGAAACGTGGCGACGCGAAGATCGCGGTGTTTGATCTCGGTGGCGGTACCTTCGATGTCTCGATCATTGAGATCGCTGAAGTAGATGGTGAGCACCAGTTTGAGGTGTTGTCGACGAACGGTGACACGTTCCTCGGCGGTGAAGATTTCGACATGCGAGTCATCGAATACCTGTCGGCCGAGTTCCAGCGCGAGAGCGGTGTGGACATTACGGCAGATCCTTTGGCCATGCAGCGCCTGAAGGAAGCGGCAGAAAAAGCCAAGATCGAACTCAGCACGCAACAGCAGACAGAGGTTAATTTGCCGTATATAACGGCAGATGCGAGTGGTCCGAAGCACCTCACCATCAAACTGACGCGAGCCAAACTTGAATCACTGGTTGAAGAGCTGATCGCCCGCACGATTGCACCCTGCAAGATTGCGCTTAAAGACGCTGGCCTCAAGGTCAACGAGATTGATGATGTCATTCTTGTTGGTGGTCAGATTCGCATGCCGAAGGTTCAGGAAGAAGTGCAGAACTTCTTCGGTAAGGAACCTCGACGGGACGTGAATCCTGATGAGGCAGTTGCCCTGGGCGCGGCTATCCAGGGTGGCGTTCTGGCGGGCGACGTCAAAGACGTATTGTTGCTGGACGTTACGCCGTTGTCCCTGGGTATCGAAACTCTTGGTGGCGTAATGACCAAGTTGATCGACAAGAACACGACCATTCCGGCCAATGCCGAGCAAGTGTTCTCGACAGCAGATGACAATCAGTCGGCGGTCACTATTCACGTGCTGCAGGGTGAACGTGAGCGTGGCGCGGATAATAAGTCGCTCGGTCGTTTTGACCTCTCCAACATTCCGCCGGCACCGCGCGGATTGCCGCAGATCGAAGTCACTTTCGACATTGATGCGAACGGTATTCTCAATGTATCGGCCAAGGACAAGGCCACTGGCAAGAGCCAGAACATTGTTATCAAAGCTTCGAGTGGATTGTCTGACGATGAGATCGAGCAGATGGTAACGGACGCCGAGAGTCACGCTGAAGAGGATCGCAAGTTCCGCGAACTCGTCGACGCGCGTAATCAGGCGGATGGCTTGATCCATGCCGCTGAAAAGACACTCAGCGATTTGGGTGAAAAAGCATCCGCTGAAGAGCGACTTGCCGTCGAAAATGCAGTCGCTGATCTGAAGACGGCGCTCGAAGGTGACGACAAAGATACGATTGATGCCAAGACTGCCGCACTGGGCGAAGCATCGGGTGGCCTGGCAGAGAAACTGTATGCCGAACAGGCAGCAGACGCCGGAGCGGAGGGTGCTGAAGGTGCCCCGGCCGACGATGACGTTGTCGATGCGGAGTTCGAGGAAGTTGATAAGGATGATAGTGACGAGAAGTCGAAGTCTGAGTAAGCACATCTCGAAGTCATAATGTTGTAAATATCGGGCGCCGTACGGCGCCCGAAACTTAAAAGAAAGAAATGGCCAAACGCGACTATTACGAAATACTGGGCGTCTCGAAATCGGCATCTGCTGACGAGATCAAGAAGGCTTATCGCCGCCTTGCCATGAAATTTCACCCGGACCGCAACGAGGATGATGGCGGTGCGTCCGAGACGAAATTCAAGGAAGCGAAAGAAGCCTACGAAGTTCTGAAGGATGCAGAAAAGAAAGCGACCTACGATCAGTTCGGTCATGACGGGTTGCGTGCTGGTGCAGGTGGCCAAGGCGGATTCCGCAGTGCTGAGGGTTTTGGCGATATATTCGGCGACGTTTTTGGCGATATTTTCGGTGGTGGGCGCCGTGGCGGTGGCGGGCCGCAGGTGTTCCGCGGCGCTGACCTCGGATATGAGCTGAAGCTGGATCTGGAAGAGGCTGTCGCTGGTGATACGGTCGAAATCGACGTCCCCACACAGATTGGTTGCAAGACATGCGATGGTTCGGGCGCAAAGAAGGGCACTTCACCGGAAACTTGCTCGACCTGCGGTGGTGTGGGCCAGGTACGTATGCAACAAGGGTTCTTCTCTGTTCAGCAGACTTGCCCGGCGTGCAAAGGTGTCGGGACCACCATCAGTGATCCTTGTGACGATTGCCATGGGCGCGGCCGCATCCGGAAAACGCGGACATTATCGGTCAAAGTACCGGCCGGTGTTGATGACGGTGATCGAATCCGATTGTCCGGCGAAGGTGAAGCCGGACGCAACGGCGGCCCGTCAGGCGATTTGTACGTAGAGCTGCGCGTTAGCAAGCACAAGATATTCGAGCGCGACGGCGCCAATCTCGCTTGCGAGGTTCCGATTAGTATCAGTACCGCAACATTGGGCGGCGAAGTTGAGTTGCCCACGCTGGATGGTCACGTCTCGCTGAAGGTCCCTGCCGGCACACAGTCGGGCAAGATATTTCGATTGCGCAGCAAAGGCGTGACCACGGTTCGTGATTCTCGCAAGGGTGACTTGTTCGCCCAGGTTGCTGTTGAAACACCTGTCAACCTGACGGCAGAGCAGAAGGAGTTGCTTGAGAAGTTCGACGCGACCGTAAAAGCGGGCGGCGACAAGCACAGCCCGAGAGCCGACGGGTGGCTGGATACCGTCAAACGGTTTTTTGATCGCGTTAGCTAGTAGTATTTGCGTTTCCATGAAGGGGGGCGCGTTATTAATCCTACAAGAATCGCAATTGCCGGTGCTGGCCGAATGGGTCAGTCAATTGCAATGTCTGTTCAGCAACATTCAGAACTCGAGTTGCTCGGAATCTGGCAACGTGGTCAGGACTTGAATGAACTGGTGGCTGCGGCAGACGTCGTGATCGACTTTAGCTTGCCGGAGGGCACCGAGTTGGTTCTGGAAACCGTTGTGCGTCACGGCAAACCCCTGGTCTGCGGCGTGAGCGGTCTGAATGAGCGGCAGCTTGCACAACTGGTGGGGGCATCCCGAGAGGTTCCTTTGCTCTTCGATCGTAATATGAGTCTCGGCATCGCCATATTGGAGCGATCTGTTCAGGAGGCCGCCGCGTCGTTAGGGGCGGACTTTGCGGTGCAAGTGTCCGAGGTTCACCATGTACACAAGAAAGACGCGCCGTCGGGTACTGCGTTAAAGCTGGGCGAGGCTATTGCCTCGTCACGAGGAGAGACCGGGACGGGTGCCGTGCAATTCGAGGTAAAGCGCCGCGGAGAGGTTCCAGGTGACCACGAGGTCACCATGACCTCCACAACGGAAAGATTGACCTTTGCCCACAGCGTCACGACGCGGCAGGTCTTCGTCGACGGTGCGCTTGCGGCCGCCGCATGGATCATTGGCAAGGCACCGGGGCGCTATTCAATGCAGGATGTGTTGTTTAGTCATCCGAATTCTTGAAATAGACCCGAAAAAGTGGCAATTGAGTCTGGCGTGAACAGCCGCCCTTAAGTAAACTACGCCGGATCGCTGAGCGGTCAGCGAAGTCGCAAGCGGAAGGCAAAGTCCTTCCGCTTTTGTGCATCTGCAACCAACAGATAATGCGGCGACCTGATCCTCAAACGGTCTAATATTGTTTTATCGTGAGGGTCGTACTTGAGCACGCCAGCAATACTTGCGCTACAGGATGGCACCGTTTTTCACGGCACGTCGATCGGTGCCGATGGCCAGACTATCGGCGAAGTAGTTTTCAATACCTCAATGACCGGCTATCAGGAAATCCTGACGGATCCTTCCTATTGCCGGCAGATCGTTACCCTCACTTACCCGCATATCGGCAATACAGGCACTAACAGCGATGACATGGAGTCCGGGAAGATTCAGGCGTCGGGTCTGATCGTGCGTGATAGCACGATGTTGACCAGCAGTTGGCGTTCGGAGCGGACGTTTTCCGCATTCCTGCGGCAAGGCAATACTGTCGCAATTTCAGATATCGACACTCGCAAGTTGACCCGCATTATTCGTAAGACTGGCGCTCAGTCCGGTTGCATCATGACCGGTGAGCAGGCCGTTGATACGGCTGTCAAGCATGCCAGCAAGTTTCCCGGTATCGCCGGCATGGATCTCGCCAAGTTCGTCACGACGAGCGATGCCTACCAGTGGTGTCATGGCACAACCTTTGGGCGCAAGCCGCGAATCGTGAGTCGGCGCATAGCGCCTTACCATGTTGTCGCGTACGACTTTGGTGTGAAACGCAACATCTTGCGCCTGTTATCCGATCTGGGCTGTCGCCTGACGGTGGTACCGGCAACAACGCCCGCCGAAGAAGCCCTGGCACTCAATCCGGACGGAATCTTCCTGTCCAATGGCCCGGGAGATCCGGAACCCTGTGATTACGCAATTAACGCGATTCAATCCTTCCTGAACACCGGGATTCCGGTATTCGGTATTTGCCTTGGGCATCAACTACTGGCATTGGCGGCCGGTGCGAAGACCGAGAAGATGAAATTCGGCCATCACGGCGCAAATCATCCGGTGCAGGACATCCAAACAGGGCAGGTAACGATCACCAGCCAGAATCATGGCTTTGCCGTTGATGAGACCACCTTGCCGGACAACGTTGTCGCGACGCATCGCTCGTTGTTCGACGGAACCCTGCAAGGGATCGCTTTCAAGGACAAGCCGGCTTTTGGTTTTCAGGGTCATCCCGAGGCGAGTCCGGGACCTCACGATTTGTTGCCATTGTTTGATCGCTTCATCGAGCAAATGGACGCGCAGAAGAAGGGCGGCTTGAGACCGATGCTGTCATCGTAAGAAACATTCAATAAAACAACTAGTTAATACAAATAGTTAACCTAACTTATCATTAAAATATGCGCCTAGAATGCCAAAACGCACAGACATAGACAGCATCCTGATCATCGGGGCCGGCCCAATCGTCATCGGTCAGGCCTGTGAATTCGACTATTCGGGTGCCCAGGCCTGCAAAGCACTGCGCGAAGAGGGCTACCGGGTCATTCTGGTGAATTCCAGTCCGGCGACGATCATGACGGACCCGGAGACTGCGGATGCCATCTATATCGAGCCTGTACATTGGGCAACGGTCGAGCGAATCATTGAGAAAGAACGACCCGACGCGTTACTGCCGACGATGGGCGGGCAGACGGCGTTGAATTGTGCGCTCGATCTCGCTCGCGAGGGCGTACTCGAAAAATACAACGTCGAATTGATCGCTGCTTCGCGAGAGGCCATCGACATGGCCGAAGATCGCGATTTGTTCCGCAAGGCCATGGACGAGATTGGCCTGGAAAGTCCACGAGCAGAAATAGCGCACTCGATGGACGAGGCGCTCGAGAAGCAGGCCGATATTGGTTTTCCGACGATTATCCGGCCGTCGTTCACGCTCGGCGGATCCGGCGGTGGCATCGCGTACAACCGCGAAGAGTTCGAGCTTATCGTCACACATGGCCTGGAAATGTCGCCGACGACCGAAATCCTGCTCGAAGAGTCAGTCATAGGCTGGAAAGAGTTCGAGATGGAGGTCGTTCGTGACAAGAACGACAACTGCATCATCGTTTGTTCGATCGAGAACTTTGATCCCATGGGTGTGCATACCGGGGATTCGATTACTGTCGCACCAGCTCAGACCTTGACGGATAAGGAATATCAGCGCCTTCGCAATGCCTCCATAGATGTCCTGCGAAAAATCGGCGTTGAGACGGGCGGATCAAACGTCCAGTTTGCAATTTGCCCGAATACAGGGCGCGTACTGATCATTGAAATGAATCCACGCGTTTCTCGCTCATCGGCATTGGCATCGAAGGCGACTGGGTTCCCCATCGCCAAGGTCGCCGCGAAACTTGCCGTTGGTTACACACTGGATGAACTCAAGAATGACATTACGGGTGGCGCGACGCCGGCGTCATTCGAGCCAACCATTGACTATGTTGTCACCAAAATACCCCGCTTCACGTTCGAGAAGTTCCCAGGCGCGAACGACCGCCTGACTACACAGATGAAGTCGGTCGGGGAAGTCATGGCGATGGGCCGGAATTTTCAGGAGTCGTTGCAAAAAGCACTACGTGGCCTCGAAACGGGTATCGACGGACTTGATGAAGTATGCGGGCCAATCGCGACTGATGCTGATCGGGATCATCTCCGCCACGAACTCAGGATGCCCGGTCCGGATCGACTGCTGTATGTAGCTGACGCGCTGCGCCATGGCTATTCGTATTCGGATGTTGCGAAGCTCACGGGAATCGATCCGTGGTTTCTTGTGCAGATCGCGGATCTGGTAAACGCGGAAGGTCGCATCCGTGCCGCAGGCCTCCCGGGGCTGGACGAGAACATGATGCGTGTGATGAAACGGAAGGGTTTTTCTGATGCGCGCATGGCGGCTGTTCTCAATATTGACGAGAAGGTGGTACGAAAACGTCGACTGGAGCTGAACGTGCGGCCGGTATACAAGCGTGTCGATACTTGTGCCGCCGAATTTTCAACCACGACTGCCTACCTGTATTCGACCTACGAGGATGAATGCGAGGCAGAGCCGACAGACAATCCAAAGATCATGATTCTCGGTGGTGGGCCGAATCGTATCGGCCAGGGCATTGAGTTCGACTATTGCTGCGTGCACGCTGCGCTGGCGCTGAAAGAATCAGGCTACGAGACCATCATGGTCAATTGCAATCCCGAGACTGTTTCTACGGATTACGACACATCTGATCGCCTTTACTTCGAGTCCCTGACGTTCGAAGACGTCATGGAAATCATTGACAAGGAGAAGCCGAAAGGTGTCATCGTGCAGTACGGTGGCCAAACGCCGTTGAAACTGGCACGTGACCTTGAGGCGGCTGGTGCACCGATCATCGGGACATCACCTGATTCAATTGACCTGGCCGAGGATCGGGAACGCTTCCTGCAGCTTGTTGAGGAGCTACAGCTCAAGCAGCCGCCGAATTGCACGGCGCGTAGTAAGGAGGAAGCGTTACGGCTTGGTGCTGGCGTGGGTTATCCGTTGGTCGTGCGGCCGTCTTATGTACTCGGTGGTCGTGCTATGGAGGTCGTGCACAGCGATGAAGATCTCGCCGTATATATGGATGCGGCTATCAATGTATCCAACGACAGTCCTGTATTGCTTGACCGGTTCCTTGATCTTGCCACGGAAGTGGATGTCGATTGCATTTGTGATGGTGAGCGCGTGCTTATCGGCGGCATCATGGAGCATATCGAGCAGGCGGGAGTACATTCGGGTGACTCCGGGTGTTCGTTGCCACCGTTCAGTCTGACTCCGGAGATACAAGAAGAGCTGGAAGCGGAGGTCATAAAACTCGCAAAAGGCCTGAAAGTCGTCGGTCTTATGAATACGCAATTCGCGATCCAGGGAAATGTCGTCTATCTTCTTGAAGTCAATCCACGAGCATCACGTACCGTACCGTTCGTTTCCAAGGCGACCGGCGTACCACTCGCCAAAATAGCTGCCAAGGTGATGGTCGGCGAATCGTTGGCTACGCAAGGTTTTGTAAACCAGCGAGTTCCGGAGTACTTCTCGGTCAAAGAATCGGTATTCCCGTTCATCAAGTTTCCGGGTAGTGATCCCATTCTTGGCCCTGAAATGAAATCGACCGGGGAAGTCATGGGGGTCGGGCGTACCTTTGGTGAAGCCTATGCGAAGGCTCAATTGGCCTCGGGCGTGGTCTTGCCACGGCAAGGTGCAGCGTTGATATCAGTTCGAGAGCGGGATAAGGAAGGCGCCGTAGAGCTTGCGAAGTTATTGGCCGATATGGACTTTGATATCGTCGCAACGCACGGTACGGCGGAGTGTCTGGCTCGCGCTGGTGTATCATGTCGCCGTGCGAACAAAGTACGCGAAGGCCGGCCACACATCGTGGACATGATCAAGAATGGCGAGATTGACTTGATCGCAAATACGACGGAAGGAAAGCAGGCCATCGTTGAATCACTTTCGATTCGGGCCGAAGCGGTTCGCCGCGGCGTTACGTACTACACAACACTGGGGGCTGCCGTCGCGACTTGCCACGCCATGGAGCACCTCGACAACAGCGACGTTAATCGACTACAGGATTTGCACAATGAGGTGGTGGCATGAATAAAGAGCCCATGACTATTCGTGGCCATGAGCTGCTGCAGCAGGAGTTGAAGAAACTCAAGGGCGATGATCGGCCAGCGGTCATTAAAGCGATCGCTGAAGCGCGCGAACATGGTGACCTGAAGGAAAATGCGGAATATCACGCAGCCAAAGAACAACAGGGTTTCATCGAAGGTCGAATTAAGGAACTCGAGGGCAGGCTGTCGCATGTTCAGGTAATTGACGTCACGGAAATCGACGCCGGTGGCAAAGTGATTTTCGGTTCTACCGTTCGATTGCTCGATGATGACACCGAGAAGGAAATTACCTACAAAATCGTCGGGCAGGATGAGGCTGATATCAAGACCGGACTGATTTCGTACACATCGCCGATTGCACGTGCCTTGATCAGTAAGAGAGAGGGCGATGCCATCGAGTTCAATGCACCCGACGGCGAAAAGTCATACGAGGTTATCGAGATTAGCTACGTTTAGCACGACGGGATTCTTAACCGCTTTTCGGGTTTCTTATCAGGGTTCGCTCGATACAGTAGCGCGACGTTACCAATGCGCTGAATCAGGGATGCCGAATGGTCAGCGCACATCGTCTCAATCATTTTGTCACGCGCCGCTCGATCACCCGCCCGTACTTTGACTTTCATGAGTTCATGGTGTGCCAGCGTGGACTCGAATTCGGCCAACAGCGATTCTGTCAGGCCAGCGTCACCGACCATGATCAGAGGTTTGAGGTCATGGCCACGACCGCGCAGGTACTTCTTTTGGGATTCACTTAGTTTCATGGGCGCGAAGTGTAGCAGTGTGTTGGGATTATTAAGTGGCTAAAACACGAAAATCGAGTGGCAGTTGGCGCGACCGTCAGGAGCGTGATCCGTACGTGCAACAGGCGCGTCGTGACGGCTGGCGATCTCGTGCGGTGTACAAGCTCGAGCAGATCGATCAGAAGGAACGCTTTCTGCGTCCTGACATGGTTTGTGTCGATGTTGGCTCGGCACCCGGCGGCTGGAGCCAATACGTTACAAAGAAGCTCAAGGGCAGGGCACGGATCGTTGCGGTGGATATCCTGCCGATGGATTCATTGCCCGACGTCGAATTCATTCAAGGTGATTTTCAGGATGAGGCTGTTTTTGAGCAAATGCTGGCAGCAATAGGTGATCAGGGCGCGGACCTTGTAATGAGTGATATAGCACCCAATATTACCGGCACCCGGGTGGTTGACCAGCCGCGATCAATGTATTTGGTGGAGTTGGCGCTGGATTTCGCACGTCGGGTACTGAAACCAGGCGGCAGCTTTGTCTGCAAGGTTTTTCAGGGTGAAGGAATAGACGAATTCGTCATCGATGCACGGAACTCTTTTGAGCGTGTAAAGGTCATGAAACCCAAGGCTTCTCGTGCCGGTAGCCGTGAGGTGTACTTGGTAGCGAGAAATTATCAATTGTAGTAGTGTCGAAACGTGAATGATTTAACCAAAAATATACTAGTCTTTATTGTCATTATCGTCGTACTTTTGTCGGTAGTTCAGGGTCTCTCGGGCGTCAGTGGCGTACAGCCGCAGAAGAAAGACTATTCAGAATTCCTTGCACAGGTTCGTTCCGGTCAGGTGGCTGTAGCCGTTATTGACGGCGAGCAGATCCGCTTCGGCCGAGCCGAGCCCCTGCCGTTCTATACCATCAGCCCTGAAACCGATAACAACACGCTAATCGGCCTGCTGGATTCCAATAATGTGCGATTTACTGCATCGGAACCACAGTCGCAAAGTCTGATTGGTCAATTGCTGATCAGCTCATTTCCGATTCTTTTGCTCATCGGCGTATGGATATATTTCATGCGGCAGATGCAGGGTGGCGGTGGCGGTCGCGGAGCTATGTCTTTCGGCAAGAGCAAAGCCAGATTATTGGGTGAAGACCAGGTCGGCATAACATTTGAAGATGTCGCCGGCGTTGAGGAAGCCAAACAAGAAGTTGCCGAGATAGTGGAATTCCTGAAGGAACCGAGCAAGTTTCAACGGCTGGGCGGCAAGATGCCCAAGGGTGTATTGATGGTTGGCCCGCCGGGTACTGGCAAAACATTACTCGCCAAAGCAATCGCCGGTGAAGCCGCCGTGCCGTTCTTTACTATTTCCGGTTCTGACTTTGTCGAGATGTTTGTCGGTGTCGGCGCGTCCCGTGTTCGCGATATGTTTGATCAAGCGAAGAAACAGGCGCCGTGCATCATATTTATAGACGAGCTCGACGCGGTTGGCCGACATCGTGGTGCTGGTCTTGGCGGTGGTCACGATGAACGCGAACAGACATTGAATCAGATGCTGGTCGAAATGGATGGGTTTGAAGGCAACGAGGGTATTATCGTCATCGCTGCTACCAACCGACCCGACGTCCTTGATCCGGCGTTGCTTCGCCCGGGGCGATTTGACCGCCAGGTCGTTGTGCCACTGCCCGATATTCGGGGTCGCGAGCAGATTCTCAAAGTCCATATGCGCAAAGTTCCGTTGGACGACGACGTGCAGTCAGGCATTATCGCACGTGGAACCCCAGGATTTTCAGGCGCGGATCTTGCCAATCTCGTCAATGAAGCTGCGCTATTTGCCGCTCGTGAGAATAAGCGAGTGGTGAGCATGCAGCATTTCGAAATGGCGAAAGACAAAATCATGATGGGCGCCGAGCGACGCTCGATGGTCATGAGTGAAGAGGAAAAACAGAATACGGCCTATCACGAGGCTGGACACGCGATTGTTGGCTTCCTGATGCCGGAACACGACCCGGTTTACAAAGTGACGATTATTCCGCGTGGCCTTGCACTTGGCGTAACGATGTATCTGCCGGAGGAAGACCGTTACAGCACGTCGAAACAGCGTCTTGAAAGTCACATATCGACCCTGTTTGGCGGGCGTATCGCCGAAGAAATGATCAACGGACCAGACGGTGTTACGACTGGCGCTTCGAATGACATCGAACGTGCAACCGAAATCGCCCGCAATATGGTGACCAAGTGGGGGCTGTCGGATCGCCTCGGGCCGCTGACGTACAGTGAAGACGATGGTGAAGTTTTCCTTGGCCGCTCTGTGACACAGCACAAGCAGGTCTCTGACGACACCGCGCACACTATCGACGAGGAAGTTCGAAAAATCATCGATTCTAATTACCGGCGTGCGGAATCAATCCTCAAGGAACGCATCGATATACTGCATATGATGGCGAATGCATTGATGAAGTACGAAACCATCGACATCGGCCAGGTCAAAGACATCATGGCTGGTCGTGAACCACAGCCGCCTAAGGATTGGGACGACACGGTGCAGCCCAAACGACCGGATGATGATGGTTCTGCAACTGCGGAGTCTGACGACGCGGCCGGCGGCAAGATTGGTGGTCCTGCGCAAGAACACTAGTACACCTTGAAGGAGTACCGGTCTCTTGCTTCATCTTGGATCCCTAAGTCTCATCCGCCCATCGGTGATGGGCATTCTCAATGTCACGCCCGATTCGTTCTCGGACGGCGGGCAGTTTGATGGCATCGACACTGCACGGCGTCACGCCGAACAGCTAGCCGAGGACGGCGCTGCGATTATCGATATAGGTGGTGAGTCGACGCGTCCCGGCGCCAAAGGCATCAGCGGATCACAAGAGCTCGAAAGAGTTATTCCCGTTATCGAGGCATTGCGCGACTCTGTCGACGTGCCAATATCAATCGATACGAGCAAAGCAATAGTTATGCGTGAGGCCATTGCCGCTGGTGCGGCAATGATCAATGATGTTCTCGCACTGCAAGAACCCGGCGCACTGCAGGCAGCTGCTCAACTTGGCGTACCGATCTGCCTTATGCATATGCAGGGACGGCCGCGGACAATGCAGGCGAGCCCCGAATACGACGACGTTACCCGGGATGTCGCCGCATTTCTTGGTGACAGGGTGGCTACATGTATTGCAGCGGGCATCGCTCGGGAGCTGATCGTCATCGATCCGGGATTCGGTTTTGGCAAAACCCACTCTCAAAATGTCGAGTTGCTCACAAATCTGCGACAATTGCAGGATTTGGGGTTGCCAGTGCTGGTTGGCCTGTCGCGCAAGTCGACATTGGGTGAACTAACGGGCCGGGACGTAGATGAACGCATTCCGGGCAGTATTGCTGCCGCCGTGATAGCGGTGATGAATGGCGCAGAGGTAGTTCGTTCACACGATGTCAGGGAGACCGTGGATGCACTCAAGGTGGTTGACGCAGTATTGGGAAAACAGGAATGACTAAGAAGTTTTTTGGAACAGACGGTGTTCGCGGAACGGTTGGAGATGATCCGATGACCGCGGATTTCGCCATGCGACTGGCGAGCGCTGCCGCTCAGGTTCTGGTGCCCACGGGCGGCACAGTGGTAATAGGCAAGGACACCCGTCTTTCCGGTTATATGTTCGAATCGGCACTTGAAGCCGGTTTCGTGGCGGCCGGCGCGGACGTCTTGCTGATCGGGCCATTACCGACACCCGGTATTGCCAGACTTACACAGGAGCTCGACGCGGATCTGGGCGTGGTCATCAGCGCGTCACACAACGCATATTTTGACAACGGCATAAAGTTTTTCGATCGCAGCGGTTCCAAGTTAACTGACGAAATCGAGCACAAGATCGAAGAACACCTCAAGAATCCCGCTATTACGCTGGAGTCAAAGTCGCTGGGCAAAGCGAAACGCATCGATACTGCCCGGATTCGCTATCAGGAGTTCTGTGCAGCCAGCGTTCCAGATGGCATGGATTTCGACGGTATCAAGATTGTCTTCGATGGAGCGAACGGGGCGGGTTACAAGGTTGGTCCACGAACGCTGGGTAATCTTGGGGCTGATGTGATCCCAATTGGTTGCTCGCCAAATGGCAAGAACATCAATGACGGCTGTGGCTCGACGGAACCGGGTTTATTGCAACTCACTGTTCCGGCGCTAAAGGCCGACGCTGGCGTAGCGCTGGATGGTGATGGTGACCGTCTCGTGATGGTTGATGAGAACGGTCAACTGGTCGACGGCGACCAGTTGCTGTACATACTGGCGACGGCACGCCACCGGGACGGCCAACTTAAGGGGCCGGTAGTCGGGACTGTGATGAGCAATCTTGGGCTGGAAAATGCACTGAAGGCGGAAAATATCGAGTTCAAGCGGGCGAGCGTCGGCGATCGCTACGTTCTTGAGGCCCTGAACGAAACCGGCGG
>JAJFKQ010000134.1 GCA_021773155.1 Woeseiaceae bacterium
TGAACGTAAGCCGTTCGCAGCGACTCTTTGACCCACTGGTGCTCCGCCCAGTTGCCGCCACCGGTCTTGACGACCTCGAGCTCGATCGTATTCATACCCATCACCTGCGTCGCGCCGGACATCATTTCGCTCATTTCACTCATCGAGAGTTGCTCGTCCCGATCGGCCCGTTCGGCGAGGTCACGCATTCGCTCCGTCTTTTCCTGCATGATTTCTTCGGCACGATTGATGACGCGTATGAAACCTTCGACCTGATCGTCGTCCAGCTTGCCATCGGACGGCGGGTCGTAGCGGTCTTCTTCGGCGGCTGCCATCAATTCGGCTTGGCGCATCACGCCGCCAAGCATACCGCCGACGCCGCTTACACCCGTATCGGTCGAATCCGATTTCGAGAAATCGCCGAAGCTCGGCGTGTTCGGCGCGATAATCGGACGCAATAGCACTGACAGAAGAACCATCACGACGATCGTGGCAAGCAGCGACAGTATGTAATGTCCGGTACGTTTGCTGTCCGGCACTTCAAGATAAATCGGAATGATGCGCCAGAGCAGGATCAATGCGTAAATGAAAAGGCCGAGCGCGACCAGCCCGCCGATCCACGGCAGCCACCCCAGGGCCTTGCCCAGATAGCCGGGCACGAAGGCCAGAGACGTCGCGGCGAGACCCAACGCGAAGCTCGACTTGCCACCGAACATTCCAGAGAAGGCACTGAAAACGAACGCAACCACGCCCGCGGCAATTACCCCGGTCACCATACCGAGAAACGTCGACAGGATCGTCGGCCGGAGGCCGAACACGGAGGCATCGCTGCCGAAGAAGCCGACCACATAGCCCAGCACGGCCGTCAGGATTATCAGCGGCCCGGTTAGCAAAAACACCGTCCTCTGCCAATTGTCAGCCTCCGGCAGATAACCCCGCCAGGTAGCTTCGGCATCGAACAGGGCCCCCTTGATCAACTGCATTGTGCGATTCGGATCAAACATGGATTTCCTCCCTCTGTGTTGATTCCTGTTGTTATCGCCGGATGCCTGTGCCGGCGGGCGGATTGAGCTGCCCGAGTCCGTACAACTTCCGGTTTTGCATATGATTGCTCCGTTCAGTTACTGATGTAAAGTACATTGCCGGCGCGGAGTCCGCCAACTGACACGGTCTCGTCCGCGAAATTACGGCTCCCGGTCGCTGCAGGAGGCACATTTGACCATTTCAGCTCACCGCAGTAGTGCTAGACTCGAAGAGAAATCCGGTGATTCAGAAATGACAACAGCAAAACTGGAAAACGATGCGCAGAGGTCTGAAGACGATCGGCATTTGATAGCCGGTCGCTATCGTACGCTTGATCGAATCGGGCACGGCCGACTCGGCGAAATCTTCGCGGCGACAGATGATAGTTACGAAGAAATTGGTGTCGAGCAACGCCTCGCGATACAGATCATTCCGGAAAACGTTGTTCGCAACAACAAACTTTTCAATAAGCTCAGCCTGGGTTACTCTCAACTTCGAGCCAGCAATCACCCGAATATTGTCGATTTCATGCACTTTGGCCGGGACGGCAAGTTCGGCTATCTCGCCATGGAACTGCTCGACGGCGCATCATTACGCCTGGTGCTGGATGGCGCAGTGACGCTGCCCCTGGACGAGGTGCGACCGGTTATTCGCGGTGTAGGCGAGGCACTCTGTTTCTTGCACGCCAAGGACGTATTCCACGGTAATCTCACGACCCGAAACGTATTCATCACCAACGAGTTCGAGGTCCGGCTGCTGGACGTCCTGCCAGTGGACCCAGCAGATGCGCTTGTCCGCGGCATCGCCACCAGCGACCCTTTCGGTCGCTGTACCGTTGAGGAAGACGCCTTTGGCCTGGCTTGCCTGGCATACGAAATGCTGTCCGGAAAACACCCTTTCAACTACAGCTCCCCGGCCGAAGCCAGGTTGGCGAGTCTCGAAGCCGAACGTATCGACTCGCTGCCCGATCGCGAATGGGGGGCACTTCATCTCGCCCTTTCGTTCGACGACGAGCAGAAAATGTCCTCGGTAGCAGATTTCATGCGTGAGTTCGGTATCCAGGGCACAGAAACTATACAGCCGCCAATGGAACAACTGGCCACGCAAAAGTCCGTCGCGTATCCGGCGATGGAGGAAGCATCGCCGATAAGGCAGCCGGCCGCGCCAGGGCAAACGAACTTGACCGCAGCACCCGTCGCGGTAGTCGATTCAGTCTCAGTGATCGAGGACCGGCCGTCGAATGCAAGGCGGGTTCACAAAGGGAACCACGCGCTGCGAACGGTATTCCTCGGGATGTTGCTTGCCGGGCTCAGTGCCTGGTCGTATTTCGGGCAGCCAGAGGAGCACATCGTCAATTTGATCAGCTACCTCGACGAAAGGATGGATGTCGGGCTCGCCGAGCCAAGCGACGGATTGATCGAAATTTTGGAAACTGAACCTGACCGAATAACCGTAACGGACCGTGTTGTGCCGGTCGACCAACCTGCTGGCGCAGCGCCCGAAGCAATCGTCCAGGCAACGCCAGCTGCAGCAACGGAAGGTGACTACACGACTGACCCCGGCGATGAGGAGACGATCAGCGCGGCGGGCGAGCTTACGGCTGATACGGAGGCGAATCAGATGTCAACGGA
The DNA here is from genome assembly GCA_021773155.1 of Woeseiaceae bacterium. Lineage (GTDB taxonomy): Bacteria > Pseudomonadota > Gammaproteobacteria > Steroidobacterales > Woeseiaceae > UBA1847. Next base: position 2,634 of record JAJFKQ010000134.1, read on the forward strand.
ACCCGAAGTGGTTGTCGCCGTGTCCGAGGGCAACGGTGCGGCACGAATAACGCCGCCGCGCACCGAAACGTCTGACACACCGCTGATCTGGTGGACGAGCGAACATACGGCCACTGCCGACAAGGACTATATTTCCATCGCGCAAAAGACCATGGCCGATGCATCGTTCGATGAAAGCAGTACGCTGTATATTCCACTGGTAAATGACAGTCTGTTCGAACCACGAGAATCCTTTTTCGTGAACATCGGGCGTCTCAATACTCAGCAGGGACAGATTGATC
>JAJFKQ010000135.1 GCA_021773155.1 Woeseiaceae bacterium
AATTTGGCTACTGTACTAATCACCGGCTGCAATCGTGGCATCGGGCTGCAGCTTGCATCACAGCTCCATGAACGCGGCGATAACGTTATTGGCGTCTGTAGATCCGCAAGCGAGGAATTAACTGCGCTCGGCATTCGCATCGTCAGCGGAATCGATGTCAGTGATGGCACGTCGATCAAGACACTTGTGACAGAGCTTGATGGAGAGGCCATCGACGTTCTCATCAACAACGCCGGAATATTACGACGTGACGAATTCGGAGCACTAGACTACGACGATATGATGGCGCAGTACAAGGTGAACACGCTCGGTCCACTGCGTGTGACTGAGGCTCTCCGTGACAATCTGGACGAAGGTTCGAAGGTCGCTATCGTTTCCAGCCGAGTCGGATCAATCGGCGACAATAGTTCCGGGAACTACTACGGTTACCGCGCGTCGAAAACAGCAGTTAATCAGATCGGCACCAACCTGATGCACGAGTTCAAGCCCAGGGGGATTGCCGTTGCCATCCTTCATCCAGGTCTCGTTGCGACCGAAATGACTGGTGGCCAGGGGATTTCACCCGAAGAGTCGGCAAAAGGGTTGATTCAGCGTATTGATGACCTCACTATGCAGACCACAGGCGGATTCTGGCACGCCGAAGGCTATGAGCTTCCGTGGTAGAATTCACGAATCAGTAACACGCAAGGAGTTGCACGAATGCAGGACAATTTAAATTCAATGGCACCCGTATCGAGCCTCTCTGTTGAGAGCCGGTCCGAATTCATCTGGAAGTGTTACGCGCACGTAGTGGGTGCGATATTGGCGTTTGCCGGTATCGAGGCCTATCTGTTTTCCTCAGGAATTGCCGAGCGAATCGCAATCCCTATGCTCAACAGCTGGATGTTGGTGATTATTGCCTTTATCGCCGTCAGTTGGGGCGCGACTCACATGGCACATCGACTTGAGTCAGTTGCCCAGCAGTACGCAGCGTTTGCGGTATTTGTTGTTGCCGAATCGCTAATTTTTGCGCCGATGTTGTGGATGGCCATGCAGATGGACCCCAGCGGCGGCATGATCGAAAGTGCCGGGACAGTCACACTGTTCGGCTGCGGTGCATTAATCGCCACCGTAATGATCACTCGCAAGGATTTTTCATTCCTGCGCGGCATATTGGTCTGGGGCTTTTTCGTTGTATTGGGACTCATCGCATTTTCGATGATCTTCGGCTGGAATCTGGGAACCTGGTTCTCGGTCGGCATGATCGGATTTGCCGGTATCGCAGTCTTGTATGACACATCGAACATCATGCATCACTATCCACAAGACAAATACGTCGCCGCGTCCATGGCACTGTTTGCCTCAATCGCAATGATGTTCTGGTACATCCTGCGTTTGTTCATGAGCCGCGACTAGCAGCACTGCAACAAGTGAATAAAAAAAGGGGTCAGAGCCCAAGAGGGCTCTGACCCCTTTCTTGTTGTTCACGCTAGGAGATGACTTTCAGGCCACCCATGTAAGGCTGCAATGCTGCTGGCACGCGGATGCTGCCGTCATCGTTTTGGTAGTTCTCCATTACAGCGATCAACGCCCTGCCCGCCGCAACTCCCGAACCGTTCAAGGTATGAATCAGCTCCGGCTTCCCGGTTTCCGGATTGCGGCGTCGCGCCTTCATGCGACGTGCCTGAAAATCGTTGTAATTGCTGCACGATGAAATTTCACGGTACTTCTGCTGGCCAGGCAACCAGACTTCGATGTCATAGGTCTTCGCTGATCCAAACCCAACGTCACCAGAGCAAAGTGCCACTACGCGATACGGTAACTCCAGTTTTTGCAGAATGACTTCAGCATGTCCTGTGAGCGTCTCAAGTGCCGCCATCGACTCTTCAGCCGCAACGAAATGCACGAGCTCAACTTTCTCGAACTGATGCTGGCGTATCATGCCTCTCGTGTCCTGGCCGTAAGAACCTGCTTCTGAACGGAAACACGGCGTGTGTGCGACATAGTGTTTCGGCAACTCACCCGCTTCGAATATGGTGTCGCGAGCCAGGTTTGTCACGGGCACTTCAGCCGTTGGAATCAGGTAGTACGGCGTTTCAGTCGCAGTCCGAAACAGATCTTCTTCGAACTTTGGCAGATTGCCGGTTCCGATCAGTGCGTCCGTCTGCACGAGATACGGCACGTACTTTTCTTCGTAACCATGCTCTTCCGTGTGCGTATCCAGCATGAGTTGAATTAATGCACGTTGCATTCTCGCTAACGGACCGCTCATAACCGTAAACCGCGATCCGGAGATCTTGCTCGCCGCCTCGAAATCGATCATGCCGAGGTTTTCACCAAGTTCAATATGATCACGAGGCTCAAAACCAAGCTCGGTCGGCTCTCCCCAAACTCTGACCTCAGCGTTATCGCTTTCGTCCTTGCCATCCGGAACGCTGTCATCCAGCAAGTTTGGCAAGTCCAGTTCGATATCCCGTAGCTGACCCTGAACCTCCTGCAATGCAGATTCACATTCCGCCAGACGATCACCCATATCTTTGACGGCGGTGAGCAATGGGGCGATATCTTCGCCCTCTGCTTTCGCCTTGCCGATATTCTTCGCACTCGAATTGCGTTCGCTTTGCAGGTCTTCAGTTTCGATCTGCAACGTCTTGCGACGTTCCTCCAACGCAAGATAAGCCTCAGCGTCGAACGGGTAGCCGCGACGGGCAAGGTTGGCAGCCACTTCGGCAGCCGATTGGCGAAGGTATTTAGGGTCAATCATGATTTCTTTCTATTCTGTTTTTCCCGGTTCCGTTGCTCGATTTCTTCGAGCTTTTCGCGAATCCGAATCTCAAGTCCGCGAGGCACGGGATGATAATACTTAACCGGGCTCATGTCGTCGGGAAAGTAATTCTCTCCGGCAGCATGTGCATCGCACTCGTCGTGAGCATAGCGATATTCTTCGCCGTATCCGAGATCCTTCATGAGACGCGTCGGTGCGTTGCGAAGGTGTAGCGGCACCTCAAGCGACCCCTTCTCTCTCGCATCGGCCATAGCGGCCTTGGACGCCGTGTAGACGGCATTGCTCTTCGGTGCGCACGCGAGGTAGACGACTGCGTGCGCGATCGCCAGTTCTCCCTCTGGGCTGCCCAGGCGCTCTTGCGCTTCCCAGGCGTTCAAGGTCATTTGCAGGCTACGCGGATCTGCATTGCCTATGTCTTCCGATGCGACCCGTATCAAGCGGCGCGCTATGTACAACGGATCACAACCGCCATCCAGCATACGCATCAGCCAATAAAGCGCAGCGTCCGGATCTGTTCCACGTATGGATTTATGCAATGCCGAAATCTGGTCGTAGAAATACTCGCCTTTCTTGTCGAACCGACGCCGGCTGCCGGAGGCTACTTCCTTAACGACGTCATCGCTAATTGCGCCGTCTTCGCTAAGATCAGCCGCGAGTTCCAGTATATTGAGAGATCGTCTCGCATCGCCATCGGCGGCAGTTGCAATAAGCTGCAGTGATTCATCGCTCATCGAATAGCGACCCGCGAGCCCGCGTTCCTCGTCCCGCAGCGCCCGTTGAACGATATCCACAAGGTCATCAACCTCCAGCATCTTCAGAACGTAGACACGCGCACGAGATAACAACGCGTTATTCAACTCAAACGACGGGTTCTCAGTCGTAGCACCGATAAACGTTAACGTGCCGTTCTCGACGAACGGCAGAAATGCATCCTGCTGCGCTTTGTTGAAGCGATGCACTTCGTCCAGAAACAGGACGGTGCTGCGATTATGCATCTGCCGGTGCTGCTCCGCTTCAGCAACTGCGGTCCTGACGTCCTTCACGCCGGCCATTACGGCAGACAATCCTATGAAGTGCGAATCAGTGGTCGCAGCGATCATCCGGGCCAGCGTCGTCTTACCGGTTCCGGGCGGCCCCCAAAAGACCATCGAATGTGCCCGGCCTTGCGTAATCGCACGATGCAACGGCTTGTCGTCGGCCAGCAAGTGTCGCTGCCCATAAAACTCAGACAACGTCGCTGGCCGCATCCGGTCGGCCAATGGACGTTCGATGTCTGATTCGCTGCTAAAAAGGTCAGTCAATGTCGGCGCTTGGCTAGTATTTCCTCGGCGCGCTGGCACCAACCACCGATGCCCGCCGCTCCGATAACAAGACCCAGAATTATACCGACTGTATCTGCCCCGACGTCCAGCCATTCAGCGGTTCGATAAGTCACCATGCGCTGACAACCCTCAATGACGAGACCGAAAAGCAATAATCCAATACCGATCTTCCAGTAAGAACGCTTGCGGTACAGCCCCGTAAACCACAACGAAAGCACCAGGAAAGTAACGCCATGCAGCCATTTGTCGACACCTTCGAACCAGGACAGGGCCTTGAACCTGTCATCCCAGTACCAGACCGCTGGCATGAGCGTCGCCGCAAGTACCAGCAGCAGTATGGCCAGACTGGCCACCTGCCAACGTCTGGAGTAGCGTAGCGGTAGCATCTAGGGATTCGCTGTTTCGGCTATTGCTGGTGTACCGATAGCTGGCGTACCGACCAGATCGACTTCATCAGGAACCTGGAACTCGAATCGGGCATCATCGATGGGCTCATTCACCTTCACGTCGTACAGGACGACGAGCGTCGTCTGTTCGAGATTGTCGAAAAACACCATGCGCCGCAATTCATCGTCGATAAAGCCGAGGTCGACGCGATTGAATCCACTCTTCTTGTCTTTGGGCTCCAGGCGAACCCAGGTCGTTATTTCCTCAACAGTGGTACCTCCGAAATCGAACTGCTCAAGCGCGTTTTCCGATCCGCCGAGTAATAGCGCCGGCGTGTTGGCAAGCGCTTCTGACTGTGGTTTCACCGTCACCTGCTCAAGATCGAGGTCGTAGCTCCAGATGTTGGTGCCATCCGCTACCAGCCACTGTTCGTACGGCTCGGAGTACGACCAGCGAAAACGGGTCGGCCGTGCGATTTCGAGCGTGCCGCTCGTTCTTTCAATGATGCTTCCTTCTGCATCAATCAGCGACTGTTCAAAATGACTTTCAAGCGTAATCACGTCGGTCAAGAAATCATTGACGAGCTTTTCGCCAAGATCATCAACGCTGGGTTGTGCCTGCGCACCGCTTGTCGCAACTGCCAGCGCCAATAGAAAAAATGTCTTCCTAATCATCTTTCGCCGTCGTGGGGACCAATATTTCTCGTGAACCGTTTGACTGCAATGGACCAACCATCCCTGCCGCCTCCATCGCCTCCACCATTCTGGCTGCGCGGTTGTAGCCGATCTTCAGGCGGCGTTGGACGCCGGAAATCGACGCTTTTCGCGTTTCGAGTACGACCTGTACCGCCTGATCGTAAAGTGCGTCCTGTTCGGAATCTTCGTAATCGCCGGGTTTGTCAATTCCAGTCAGTCCTGGAGTTGGGCCCGCCGGGCCCTCCACAATTTCATCGATATATCGCGGCGCGCCGCTTTTCTTCAGATGTCTGACGACCGCGTGCACCTCGTCGTCATCAACAAATGCACCGTGCACACGAACCGGCAGTGATGTGCCGGGCGGCAAATACAACATGTCGCCATGACCCAGTAGATTTTCAGCGCCCATTTGATCAAGAATCGTGCGCGAATCCACTTTGGCCGAAACTTGAAACGCGATTCGCGTCGGGACATTCGCTTTGATCAGACCGGTGATTACGTCAACCGATGGCCGTTGTGTTGCAAGAATCATGTGTATGCCTGATGCGCGCGCTTTCTGCGCAAGTCGCGCAATTAATTCTTCCACTTTCTTGCCGACGATCATCATCATGTCGGCAAGCTCATCGATAATGACAACGATGAATGGCAACGGCAGTAACGTCGGATGCTCGATGGGCTTGTCTTCATCAAACAGATCAGGCGGCTTGAAGATGGGGTCTTTAATGGGCTCGCCAGCATCGAGTGCGTCGCGCACTTTGCGGTTGTAGCCGCCGATATTGCGTACGCCGAGTGCGGACATCAATCGATAGCGTCGATCCATTTCGGCAACACACCAGCGCAGTGAATTGGCCGCTTCCTTCATGTCTGTAACAACCGGCGCCAGTAAATGCGGAATACCCTCGTACACAGACAGCTCAAGCATCTTCGGGTCAATCATGATCAGGCGGACGTGTTCGGGCTGCGTCTTGTAGAGAATACTCAACACCATCGCATTGATACCGACCGACTTACCGGACCCGGTGGTACCTGCGATCAACAGATGTGGCATTCGCGCAAGATCAGCAACGACCGAGTGCCCACCGATATCCTTGCCCAACGCCAGCGTCAGCGGCGAAGCGAGATCATCGTATGCACGCGACTTCAGGATCTCACCCAATGTAACGAGTTGACGGTTTTCGTTCGGTATTTCCAGCCCAACGAAAGACTTGCCCGGTATGACTTCCACAATTCGCACACTGACAACTGACAGTGAACGCGCGAGATCCTTCGAGAGACTTGCAATCTGACTGACTTTTACACCCGGTGCCGGATCGAGTTCGAATCGCGTGATTACGGGGCCCGGAGAAACCGATTTCACTTCGACATCAATGCCGAAATCTTTAAGTTTCAATTCGACAAGCCGGGACATCGCCTCCAGCGACTCCTTCGAGTAACCCGCTTTTTGTGGCGGCGGATCGTCCAGCAGCGACAACGGCGGCAACTCACCCGCTGCCGGCGGTTCGAACAGCGGCACTTGCCGTTCTTTTTCTGCACGTTCACTGGGCTCCAGTGTTGGCAGGATTGGCTCGATTCTCGGCTTGGCGCGATTCGCTATGAGTTTCTTCTCGACTTTCACAACATCCTGTCGAGCTGCCGCACTGCGACGACCTTCTGCCTTGTCGCGCATTTCGCCCAGTTTGAAACGCGCCTTTTCAAAGCCGATCAGCGACCAGTGGCCGATACGGTCCATCACTTTAATCCAGGATATCCCGAGAAACAGCGACAAGGACGCCACCCATAGGCAAAACAACAGCGCGCTCGCACCCAGCAATTTCATCAGGTCCCTTAGCCAGCCACCCAGGGACTGACCGATGATACCGCCGGCTGTCTGGCTAAAGCCCACCTCGGAAAAATGCAGTGATGACAATGCGCAACTAGTGACCAGAGTCGCTATGAATCCAGCAAACCGGAGTCCGAAATCAAGCTTGGTCAATTCAATCTGGGTCTTCTGCTCCCGGTAAAGCATCCAGCCAAGGAAAAACACCATCACGGTGAACAGATAAGCCGGCCGGCCGAACCCGGTGAACAATAGATCCGCTACCCATGCACCAACCCACCCGATGCCGTTACCTATAGCATCGCTCGTTGTTGTCTGAAACGGCCCAGGATCACCCTGATCGTAAGTGAATAATGCAATCCAGAGAATTAATGCAAGCGCACCGAATACATATAGAGCACCTTCGCGCAAAGCTCTGTGCACCTGAGATGACAGGCGCGCTTCTGGTTGTTTCGTTTTCGTGGCTCTTGCCATAAAGATTCTGATTTCCCTACACTAGTCCCCGGGATAATCCAGAAGACTGCAGTTCCGCATAAAGCTTGCCCGCATCTTAGCGCTTGAAAGTCGTCCCTTGAAAGCTGAATAAGGGAACACACTTCAAGGCCTTCTGCGGGCGATTCTGTACTTCATCTTTGTTACGGATAAATTATACATGAGTGACTTGAAACATTGCCGAGTTCTGATCCTCGGCTCCGGGCCTGCAGGATACGCGGCTGCCGTGTACGCGGCGCGTGCCAACCTGAATCCAGTAGTTGTCACAGGATTTGAACAAGGTGGCCAGCTGATGACTACTACTGACGTAGATAATTGGCCAGGCGATGTCGAAGGACTGCAGGGACCGGAGCTCATGGATCGCATGCTGCGCCACGCACAGCGCTTCAATACCGAGATCATTAACGACCATATCCACACTGCTGATCTGTCCAAACGGCCGTTCAAGCTCGAGGGCGACTACTCCACTTACACCTGCGACGCGCTGATTATTTCTACCGGTGCGACTGCCATGTATCTGGGACTACCCTCGGAGGAAGCCTACAAAGGGCGTGGCGTTTCTGCCTGCGCCACCTGCGACGGGTTCTTTTACCGTGGCAAGCCGGTTGCGGTCATTGGTGGTGGTAACACGGCCGTTGAGGAAGCGCTCTACCTGAGCAATATCGCTTCCAAGGTGACCGTAGTGCATCGCCGGGATGAGCTGCGGGCCGAAAAGATCCTGCAGGACCATCTTTTTGAGAAAGAGCGTGACGGTAATGTCGAAATTCGATGGGACAGCACGCTCGACGAAGTATTGGGCGATGATGCCGGCGTCACTGGCATGCGAATCCGCAGCACGAAGGACGAGTCCGAAACGACCGATATTGACCTCGACGGCGTGTTCATAGCGATTGGTCACAAACCCAATACCAGCCTTTTCGACGGCCAACTCGAGATGAAGAATGGCTACATCACCGTGAAGTCGGGCATTTCAGGCGACGCAACTGCCACGAGCGTCGCGGGCGTTTTTGCCGCCGGTGACGTGGCTGACCAGGTCTATCGCCAGGCTATTACGTCTGCCGGCGCGGGTTGTATGGCGGCGCTGGACGCTGAAAAGTATATCGATGCGCTTGAGGGCCAGCCTGCCGCGGATAACTCAGCGGCATAAGATATCCAGTCGCAGTTTGCGCGCCAGCTTATGAGATAAGCTGTCCTTATGAAGGTCACCGTCCACGACAGCATGTCCGACATTGCCCGCGACGACTGGAATAGTCTTGCTGGCAATGATTATCCGTTTCTCCGACATGAGTTTCTGCAGCTCGCGGAGGAAACCGGATGTGTGACGCCAGACAACGGCTGGGCGCCTCGCCATTTGACGATATCTGATGGCGGCAAGCTCCGCGCGGCGATGCCGCTCTATGAAAAAAGCCATTCCTGGGGTGAGTTCGTATTCGACTGGGCATGGGCCAATGCTTACCAGCAGGCAGGCTTAAGTTACTACCCGAAACTCGTCTCAGCCGTACCGTTCACGCCAGCACCGAGTACCCGTCTGCTGCTACGCGAACCCGATGACTTTGATGCAGCCGCTGGATTGCTACAGGCCGGTGTAACACTCGCGACCGAATCGGAATGCTCGTCTCTGCATATCCTGTTTCCGTCTGCCGCGGATTTACCACACCTTAAAAAAGCCGGCCTCCTCATTCGGAAGGATTGCCAGTTCCATTGGCACAACAACAATTACCGCAATTTTGACCAATTTCTCGCGACCTTTACCTCCGTCAAGCGCAAGAAAGCTCGCCGTGACCGGCGTCGGGTTGCGGAAAGCGGCATTAAATTTCGACGCATAAAAGGTGCCGATATTGATGCCGAAACGTGGTCAGTGGTTTATCGACTGATTAGCCGCACGTTTATGCTTCGCGGCTCAATGCCCTATTACTCCGAGTCATTTTTTCGTGGCGTCTCAGAGCAGATACCCGAGGGAATTCTGATAATTCTTGCCGAAATTGGCTCCACAGCGGTCGCCGCGGCGGTGTTCTTCGAGAGCGACATTTGTTTGTACGGTAGATACTGGGGCAGCGACGGACACTATGATTCCCTGCACTTTGAGACCTGCTACTACCAGGGAATCGATTACTGCATCGAATCCGGAAAACAAGTTTTTGAGCCCGGCACGCAAGGCGAACACAAGATCAGTCGTGGATTCTCGCCAGTCTCGACCTGGTCAGCGCACTGGCTTGCTCATCCGCAGTTTTCCAATGCGATTGAAGAGTATCTGGGCGAGGAAGGAAAACATGTTGATCGCTACATCGAATCGATCGACTCGCGCACACCTTACAAAATGCCCGAAGACTCGTGATGAACAATAACCGTGTTTTGTGGCTCAGCCCCGACGACCCGCCGGATCGCTTCCCACCGATAAGTGCAGCATTGCACGAGCCCGATGGCCTGTTGGCAGCGGGTGGCGACCTCAGTACAGAGCGACTGTTGTTCGCCTATCGCAGTGGCATTTTTCCGTGGTATGACGATGGCCAGCCATTGTTATGGTGGTCACCTGACCCCCGTTGTGTCTTTATGCCTGGCGACCTCCATATCTCGCGACGCCTGCAGCGTGAATTGCGCCGGTCCACAGCTGAGATTCGTATCAATACGGCATTTTCTGATGTCATTCGTGCGTGCGCGGAGCCACGACGATCGGAACAGGGAACCTGGATAACACCTGAGATGATCAAAGCCTATGAAGGCCTCCACAGAAGCGAATGGGCCCACTCCATCGAGGTCTGGCAGTCTGGCGAACTCACTGGAGGCCTTTATGGACTAGCCATCGGCAAGGCGTTCTTTGGCGAGTCTATGTTCAGCTTGACACCAAACGCATCAAAACTGGCCCTGCTCTACCTTGCCGCTCAACTCAAGGCTCGCAATCTCGATCTGCTGGACTGCCAGGTCGTATCCAGCCATTTATTAAGTCTCGGGGCACGAATCGTGCCACGAAGCGAATTCCTGCACAGTCTAAAAACCGCCTGTGATCCGGCCGTGCCATTTGTGCACAGTCCGGAACGCCCCATAGCGTGCTCAGAATTGTTGAGCGCCTAGCTGACAATCGCTTCACAACTCGCTGAATCCGTATTTATCACATTGACGGAGTACATGCGCATTGCAATACCTGCGCTGTTTCTGCACAATTCGCCAGCCTTTTAGCACTAGAGAGAACTAAATCCCTTGGCGAAAGAAGAAGCCATTCAAATGGAAGGCGTCGTAACCGAGACGCTACCCAACACGACTTTTCGAGTTGAGCTCGAAAACGGTCATGTTGTGACTGCGCATATCTCAGGAAAAATGCGCAAGAATTACATTCGTATCCTGACGGGCGACAAAGTCACCGTTGAGTTAACACCGTACGATCTCAGTAAAGGTCGTATCGTCTACCGCGGCCGGTAGTACTCCTTCAAGGCGATAATTGCGGGTTCAGTTGTCTTGTCAGAGTTCATGGCAAGGCGCAGCTGTGGCCTTCCGCTGCCTCGTTACAGCGCTTGTAAAGGACTCGCCATTTACGACGCACTGTGCCTTGCTGCGAAAACCCACAGCAACGCTGAACCCGCAATTATCGCCTTGAAGGAGTACTAGTCTTCCGGCAGATGCTCAAGTTCCTTGAGCACCGGTTCAGCATTCAATTCCAGACTGTCGTCCTTACCGACGACAATTTTTACGTGTCCGCCGTTTGCAAGGCTGCCGAACAGAAGTTCTTCCGCCAGTGGACGCTTGATCTGCTCCTGAATAATCCGCGCCATTGGCCTTGCGCCCATTTGTGGATCGTAGCCACGTTCTGCAATCCAGTCGCGAGCAGCATCATCGAGTTCCAGCGTTACATTGTTGTTATCCAGTTTGGCCTCCAACTCAACGACAAGCTTGTCGACAACGCGCTTGATCGAATCGATTTCAAGAGGCTCAAACTGAATGATGGAATCGAGCCGATTGCGAAATTCCGGTGAGAATTTCTTCTTGATTATCGACATACCGTCCGAGCTGTGGTCCTGCTGTGTAAATCCGATTGACGCGCGACTCATTTCCTGAGCACCGGCGTTGGTTGTCATCACAAGAATCACATTGCGAAAATCTGCCTTGCGGCCATTGTTGTCGGTCAACGTGCCGTGGTCCATCACCTGCAGAAGAAGATTGAAAACCTCAGGATCTGCCTTCTCAATTTCATCAAGTAATACAACAGCATGCGGGTTCTTGTTAACAGCCTCCGTTAACAAGCCGCCCTGATCGAATCCGACATATCCAGGCGGCGCCCCAATGAGGCGAGACACCGTGTGCCGCTCCATGTATTCGGACATATCGAAGCGAATGAGTTCGACGCCCATTAGCATCGACAACTGCCGGGTGACTTCAGTCTTGCCCACACCTGTCGGTCCCGCGAACAGGAACGTGCCAATCGGCTTTTCTTCATCGCGCAATCCGGATCGCGACATCTTGATAGCGCCACTCAAGGCTTTGATAGCCTTGTCCTGGCCAAAGATTGTCAGCTTCAAATCGCGTTCCATGGTGCGCAGTGCGTCGCGATCCGACGATGAGACACTTTTCGCCGGTATCCGCGCCATTTTCGCGACAATCGCCTCGATCATCCGAACTGTCACGCGCTTGCCGCGTTCAGCGACAGGCTGCAGACGCAGGTTGGCGCCGGCTTCATCCATCACGTCGATAGCCTTATCTGGCAGGTAGCGGCCGTTGATATGCCTGACAGCGAGTTCAACAGCGGCCTCAAGTGCCGAATCGTCGTACTTGATGCCATGGTGCTCTTCAAATCGGGACTTGAGACCTTTGAGGATCGCGATGGTCTCTTCGACACTCGGTTCCGGGACGTCGATCTTCTGAAAGCGACGGGCCAAAGCGTGGTCTTTCTCAAAAACGCCGCGATATTCGGAGTATGTGGTTGAGCCAATGCAACGAACTTCGCCGTTTGCGAGCACTGGTTTGATCAGATTGCTGGCATCCATGACACCACCAGACGCCGCACCAGCACCGATAACCGTATGAATTTCATCAATAAACAGAATTGCACCAGGATCATCACGAACTTCGGCAATAACACCCTTCAAGCGCTTTTCGAAATCGCCCCGGTATTTGGTGCCTGCGATCAACGTGCCCATATCGAGCGCGTAGATGGTGCTGTCCGCCAGCACTTCCGGCACGCGCTCTTCTACGATAAGCCGCGCCAGTCCTTCAGCCAGTGCTGTCTTGCCGACGCCCGCTTCACCGACATATAGCGGATTGTTCTTGCGACGACGACACAGGATCTGCACCGTTCGTTCGATTTCGAGCTCGCGGCCTATCAGCGGGTCTATCTTGCCCTGTCGCGCGAGTTCGTTAAGATTCGTCGCATACTTATCCAATGGCGAGGATTCCGGCTCCGACTCGGAGTCGAGCTGTGGATCACCGTCTTCATCAACTCCCTCGCCCGGCACCTGCGGCATGCCGTGCGAAATCAAATTCACAATATCAAGACGGGAAATGTCCTGCAGACCAAGGAAATAAACAGCCTGAGACTGTTTCTCGGAGAAAATCGCCACCAGAACATTGCTACCGGTAACCTCCTTTTTGCCGCTGGATTGCACATGAAAGACTGCCCGCTGCAGCACGCGCTGGAAACCCAGTGTCGGCTGGACTTCTGTATCGTCTTCATCTGGCAATGACGGCGTCTGCTCATCGATGCATTCCGTCAACTGCCTGCGCAATTCCGGAATATTGGAGTTGCAGGCCTTCAGAATTTCGTGAACAGATGGAATATCCAGCAATGCCAGCATCAGATGCTCCACTGTCATGAATTCATGACGATGGTCCCTGGCTCTCTGAAACGCCTCATTCAGGCAAAATTCGAGCTCACTGCTCAGCATATCCGGGCCTCACTATCCATTCAGGACTCTTCCATAGTGCACAGCAGCGGGTGCTGATGCTGATTGGCGATCCCCATGACCTGAGCAACCTTGGTCTCAGCGATCTCGTGGTTAAATACTCCGCAAATGCCTTTACCCTTCGTATGCACCTCAAGCATCACCTGAGTCGCACGTGTCCGTTCCATACCGAATACGGATTCGAGAATATCCACGACAAACTCCATCGGCGTGAAATCGTCGTTTATGAGCACAACACGATAAAGCGGTGGCGGTTTTACTTTCGGCTGCGCCTCTTCGACGGCCAGGTCAACTCCATCGTATTGTTCTATGTCGGTCGGCCGTTCTGTCATAACATGTCGCGTGGGCAATAATTCGCTTAAAAGTCAATAATCTGCTTGTTCGTGCTGCAGTTCAACCCGTATCATCGGGTCGCTACGTTAGTAACTAAGTCGGGTACATGAAATAGCTTCATTGAATATGATTTCAAGAGCCAATTTGTCAAATTTTGCTGGTATTGATGGCGCCGCCGTCAACAGGTTTTTACCGCCATTGGTAAGCCTTGTGCTTGTCGTACTTATTGGTTGGCAAATAGCCAAAATGATCTGGATGCTGGTTCCCGGCAGTGCGGTCGGTGTCGCCGTTCCTCTGCCCGATTCACTACCGGTATCAAATTCGTCATCAGGCACCTCGACCGACGTTACCGCGATTGCTGCCTCGCACCTATTTGGCATTGCTGATGCTGAGCAAACTGGGCCCACACTTGTTGTGGCACCGGATGAAGACCTCGATGAGACGCGTCTTCAGTTGGTTCTAAATGGCACTGTCGCATCCGATATACCGAATTATTCGGTCGCTATTATTTCAGACGGTGGTAACGACCAAACGGTATATACAATAGGCGACTCGGTCGGCAATAACGCAACGCTACATGCTGTCTATGCGAACCGTGTCGTTTTGAACGAGAACGGCCGGCTCACCAATTTAAATCTGCCGCGCGAATTCAAGGACACAGCGACCAGCGGTGTGCGTCGTGCGACGACATCAACACGACAAAAAGTCGACAACTCACGATCCCTACAATCAGTCGTTGCTCAGAACCTGACAAAGCTAACCGACGTTATTCGACCGACGCCCTATCGGGTACAGGGCCAGCAAGTTGGCTTCCGGGTTTATCCAGGGCGTGACCGGCGGCAATTTGCGGCGCTGGGACTGCGGCCCGGTGACATCATCAAGGACATCGATGGACAGGCACTTTCTGACGCCAGTCAAGCGATGCAGATTTTTCAATCGCTCGGCACGGCCGAACAGGTGACGGTGACCATCGAACGCAATGGCAATTCCGAAACCCTGACACTGAAAACCAGCCAACTCGACCTGAGCGGCGAGCAAAACAAATGAGAAAAACCAATAAAATGAAACCCAGCACTATTCTGATGTTACTGGCCGTGTTCGCACTGCCTGTCTCATCCACAACTCATGCTCAGGACTCGGGCATCTCACTGAATTGGAAAGACGCCGATATTCGAATTGTCGTTGAAGCTGTCAGTGAGGCAACCGGAAAGAACTTTATCCTCGACCCACGGGTCACCGGTAAAGTGAATCTGTTGTCGTCGGAACCAATGACCAAGGAGGCTTTTTACGAGGCTTTCCTGTCGATTTTGCAGGTTCACGGCTACATCGCCGTTGAAAGCGGAAACTTGGTCAAGATCCTGCCGGATGCAACGGCACGACAGTTCCCGAGCCAGTTCGGCACGGCGAATGCCTCTGGACCGGACGACATGGCAACACAGGTTATACAGGTCAAAAATGTCGGCGCGACCCAGCTAGTGCCCATCTTGCGGCCACTGATTCCGCAATACGGCCATATGGTTGCCCACGCTGGATCGAACATGCTGATCATTTCAGATCGAGCTGCGAACCTGGCACGTATGGTTAGCATTATTCGTCGTATCGATATGGCGAGCGACGACGATATCGAAGTTGTGTCATTGGAAAATGCATCGGCTACCGAAATCGTACGCATCATGACCGCTCTGACGCAGACGCAACGCGCGGACGGCGTTCCCGTGACAACCAGTCTTGTCGCGGATGCACGAACCAACAGTGTTTTGATCGGCGGCGACAAGTCTGCGCGTTTACGTCTGCGCACGCTGATCGCACACCTCGATACGCCGCTGGAGGACGGCGGCGATACGCAAGTACGCTACTTGCGTTATGCAGACGCAGAAGAACTGGCCACGAAATTACAGACACATTTTACGA
>JAJFKQ010000136.1 GCA_021773155.1 Woeseiaceae bacterium
AATCGCTGCTGGTAGAAAAAGCCCAGTCCTTTTACTGCCTCCAGCGGCGCTTTGACATCGGTGACGCTTTCCAGCGGCCAGTGAACGAGTACGGACTTGATGACGTAGGCGTTGTAGCCGTACATCCAGTAGGCCAGTTCATCATTTCGCGTCGAAAATCGCTCGGGAGTGGCCTTCGGACTGAACTGGCTTACTGCAGCCAAATAGGAGTTCAGCTGCTGTGTGGCAGCTTGCGACTGTTGCCAGCGATCGTAGTCCACACGCCCATCGGCACTTACATGGGACTGCAGTAAATTCTCGAAACTGTCGTGAGAAAATCCTCGTGTCGGAAAGCTCATTGGCAGTGCCGCGTCTATAATTAGCTTGCGTGGACGATTTAGCCAAAAGAACGCCGCCGCGAGAACTACGAGGAAAAGGACTGCCCATATTGCGGTTGAAGTTTTGGTCATAGGATACAAAGACCGACTGAAGTTGTATTGTATTACGCCGTCTTAAGGCAGCATTGCTGTTGCCCGGTATGCTTAAGCGCTGAAAGCATCGTATCATTGGGTGGATGCACCCAACGATATCGATCAAAGGCCTCACCAAAACTTACGCTGGTGGGTTCCAGGCGCTTAAGAGTGTTGACCTCGAAATCAACCGTGGCGAGATCTTCGCCTTGCTTGGTCCCAATGGCGCAGGTAAGACAACATTGATCAATGTTGTTTGCGGTATCGCAAATGCAACGTCAGGTGAAATTCTCGTCGACGGCAAGGATATCGATACCGCATACCGACACACGCGCTCGAAGATCGGCCTGGTCCCGCAGGAAATGGCGTCTGAGTCTTTCGAAACGGTCTGGAATACCTGCAGATTCAGCCGCGGTCTATTTGGCAAGCCGGCAAGTCCTGCGCACCTTGAGAAGGTCCTGACGTCGCTTTCGCTTTGGGACAAGAAAGATACCATCAGCATGGAGCTGTCCGGCGGTATGAAGCGCCGCGTGCTCATTGCCAAAGCGTTGTCGCATGAGCCAGAGATTTTATTCCTGGACGAGCCAACAGCAGGTGTCGATGTCGAGCTGCGTCAGGATATGTGGAACGTGGTTGCCGCGCTCAGCGAGGAGGGGGTCACCGTCATTCTTACTACTCATTACATTGAAGAGGCGGAGCAATTGGCCGATCGTGTTGGCGTCATCAACCACGGCGAGATAATCCTCGTCGAGGAAAAAGAAAAACTGATGCGCGATCTCGGCAAGAAACAACTTGTGTTGCATTTGCAGGCGCCACTCGCAGAAGTACCGGCACAACTGGCTGACTATCATCTGGAGCTAAGCGATGATCGTAAGGATCTGACTTTTTCCTACGATACCAGGCAGAACAGCACGGGCATTACAGCGTTGCTCAGCGAATTGCGTAACGCTGATATCCATTTCAACGATCTCGAAACCTCACAGAGTTCACTGGAAGATATTTTCGTCGACCTGGTGCATAAAGACCAATGAACTTCTACGCCGTCAAAGCTATCTACCGCTACGAAATGGCGCGCATGTTTCGCACGGTCGTACAGAGCATCGTTGCACCGGTGTTGTCGACCTCACTGTACTTCGTCATTTTTGGTTCTGCGATAGGTTCACGAATCACCGAAATCGACGGTGTGAGCTATGGCTCGTTCATTGTGCCTGGACTCATCATGCTGTCGATCATGACGGAGAGTATTTCGAACTCGTCATTTGCAATTTACTTTCCCAAGTTCACGGGCACGATCTTCGAAGTACTTTCGGCGCCAGTGTCATACGGAGAGGTAGTTCTGGGTTATGTCGGTGCAGCAACGACGAAGTCGCTGATCATTGGTGCGATCATACTGACCACCGCGAGTTTCTTCGTCGATATCGAGATCGCACACCCATTGGTCATGGTTACTTTCCTGTTGCTGACCTGTGTGTCGTTTTGTCTGTTTGGATTTATACTGGGTGTTTGGGCGACGGGTTGGGAGAAGCTCACGATCGTCCCGATTCTGGTCATCATGCCGCTGACTTTTCTTGGCGGTACGTTTTACTCGATCAGCATGTTGCCACCTGTCTGGCAGACGATCAGTTTGTTTAACCCGGTCGTCTATCTGATCAGTGGGTTTCGCTGGAGTTTTTATGAGAACGCTGATGTAAGTGTTGGCTTGAGTCTTGGCATCACGGTGGGATTTCTTGTGGTCTGTCTGCTCATCGTGCGATGGATTTTCAAGACCGGCTACAGGCTGAGAAGCTAAGTGCCACGAATCCTATTAATGCTTGCGCTGGTTATTGCGGGCGAACTCGTCTTCGGACTGGCCTTTAATATTCCGCGTTTCTTTCGCCCGACGATGCTTGATGTGTTCGGGCTTACGAATACTCAGCTTGGCGATATTTTTGCCATTTACGGCATTGCGGCGATACTCGCCTATTTTCCGGGCGGAGCTCTCGCTGACCACTTCTCAGCACGTTCTCTCATAGTGATGTCACTGTTCTCGACGTCGTTGGGCGGCGTCTACATGGCGACAATTCCCGGCACGCTGGGGATGCAGATCTTGTACGGTTACTGGGGCCTTACGACAATATTTCTCTTCTGGGGTGCGTTGATACGGGCCACTCGGGACTGGGGCGGAAACAAAGCACAGGGAATCGCCTTCGGGGTTCTGGAGGGCGGCAGGGGGCTGGTCGCGGCGATAGCTGCGACGGTCGCCGTCAATATCCTCGCATTTTACTTGCCGGAAAACGCGCGCCTCGCAACGGCTGAGGAACGCGAGGCCGGATTCCGAATGATCATTTTGCTTTATTCACTGCTCACATTTCTCGCCGCAGTTTTTGTCTGGTACGCAATACCGGAAGAAAAACGGGGCAGTGATGTTGAGTTCAATCCGTTCGCAGGTATGGGAATCGTACTGCGGCGCCCGATAATCTGGGCGCAGGCCGCTATTATCGTGTGCGCCTACTGCTGCTTTAAGGGGCTGGATAATTACTCACTGTACGCCGTGCAGGTCTTGGGTAAGGATGAGGTTGAAGGGGCGAGGCTAGCCGCCTACGGTGTCTGGACACGTCCCGTCGCTGCGGTTCTGGCCGGTTTGATCGCAGATCGATTCAATGCGACGCGTTCGATCGGCGTGATATTCGGAATTCTGGGCATCTCATATGTGTCCTGGTCTGCCGCCTCGCCATCGGGTGCGGGATTGGCGGTCATCTACGCCAACTTCTTTACGACTTACATCGCTGTATACGCGTTACGCGGAATTTATTTCGCGTTGCTGGAAGAAAATCGTACACCGAAGTTTCTTACGGGAGCAGCGGTCGGGCTGATATCTTTGGTTGGGTATACACCGGACATCTTTTTCGGCCCGATTTCGGGTAGAATTCTGGATGCAAATCCGGGTCGGGTTGGCTTCCAGAATTACTTCATGTTCTTGGCGAGCATCGCCGTTGTCGGCCTTCTCATGGTTGCCTGGCTGATCTGGCTGCGCAGGCATGGTGCAGAAAAGTTATGGCAACAAGTCGAAGAAGGCACGAAATAATCCAGTAACGACCAGGGTCTTTTGACTGTATGAGTGCAAATTCAACATTCAAAGAGCAGGTTCGACGCAATATGGTGGCGTTGATCAGCCTCGCTGTCGCAG
>JAJFKQ010000137.1 GCA_021773155.1 Woeseiaceae bacterium
CAATTGCCGCCGCGGTGGCGTATAAGCCAAGCGCAAGTAGTATGACCACCAAAAAACCAAACTTTATCGCGAGAAGCGTCGCCAACGAAGCACTCATCACCGAGGCAAAGCCGTTGATACCCCACGCCCACGGGATAAAGTCCGGCGCACTGTTCGCGACCCGAGTCAGACCGATCGGGAACGGCATGCCCATGAAGAACGCCATCGGTGCGATAAGAACAACCGATAACGCCATCTTGATGGCGTCTGCGAGCCCGATCAGCTGTTGAAAAAGCATTGGCAGCACGGCCATATACAGGAGGGCGATGGCCGAAATACCGGCGACCGCAATACTCACGGGTGAGCGTTGACTCCGCTCAACTCGCTTCACCAACTGACCGGAGTAAGCGCTACCGAGGCCGGCGAATACCAGGAAACCGCTGAGTACCACGGCAACGGCATAAAGTGGATGACTGAGGAACAGGATGAATTTCTGAATAAAAGCGATCTCAACGAAGAGAAACGCAAGCCCGAGCAGAAAGAAATAGCTGCCCATTCGGGTGCCGGTGCCCCGGGGCCAGCTGCGTTTGATGCGAGATAACGGCAGCAGGATCAGAAAAACGCCGGCAATCGCTGCCTGAATGAGCGTGGCGACAAGAATCAGATAACCCCATTCGATCAAACCGGCTCCACCGCGTTTTCGCAGCGCCATAACTTCCGGCAATGAGCGCCATTTGAAGAAATGAAAGAAGTACGGTTTATTATCCGTCGCGGGCGCGATGTGAAATTTGTAACGCGCGACGAAATCATCCGCATCGTTGCCGAGCAGTGCGTTGACACCGTCATAGAGAAAGGGTTGATCGAGAAGATTAAACCGATTCGCGTCATGAGCCGTCATCGAAGGGTAAAAAACGGTGTCGAACGAGTGCGAGCGAGCGAACTGTCGAATCACTGTGATGTCGTCTGCCGAGAACTCGCCGTTCTTCACGAGCATTGTGCTCGTATTCCAGCTCCGAATCATCGCAAGTTGCCGTTCGGGTTCGGCGACCCCCACCTTCCGCAAAGCTTCGATGACTGTGGCAGCAAGCTTCAGGTTATCCCGCGGCGGCAGTTTGAGCCAGCGCGTAATGGCGAGCAAGCCTCCGGAAGCAGTGTGTTTCAGGTACTCCTGAATGGCCTCGACCGTGTATAGATAGCTTTCGCTGAGCGCCTGTACGCCCGAGCCGGAGGCCGCGAATGAATCCAGCAACGCGACCTGAATGAGGTCGTATTGGTCTTTGCTTCGTACCACGAAGCCGCGTGCCTCCTGAGTGTGGATCGTGATCCGCTCATCGTCATACAGATATCCGGCGAAGTCGGCATAGGTGTCTGTTACCAGGCTTGTCATCTGCGGGTTGAGCTCCACCGCATCGATCCTGGCTGCACCGTTGTATAGTGCGAGCAGCACATCGGTGCCGCCGCCAGCACCCAAAATCAACACATGAGGTGCATCGAGTAATGCATATGGCAAGGCGGCCGTGACATCGCCCATGTAACCGAGCGCATCAAGATTACCATCGAAACGCGTGATGACACTCATGCCATCGCCATCGCTAAAAACGGCGAGTTGCTCCGGCGGCTCGAACCTGGTGTTGAGGCTTAAGCCCGGCGCGTAACGAAGAGGAATCCGCGGGCTTTCGACCACTGTTAACAGTCCCAGGGGACTCGATGAAACTTTCAAAATCTTGCTATCGACCACCTGCATAGTCTGGTTCAGTCCTTTGTACTCCGAGATTCGCAGCGCGAGCCAGTTCTGGGGCAGGCCGAAGAGGAGGGCGGCCAGGCAGATGAACTGTATGGCGATGAGAGGTTTGCGTGCCGTTGACGTGAGACCCATCAATACGGATGCCAGCAGCGCAAGAGTAGCCAGCATGATCAGTGCATTTTGCACCGAAAGAAGGAAAAGCAACCCGACGATCAACATGGCGCCGAGTCCTGCGCCCAGCAGATCAAAGAAGTAAACCCGACTGATGTACGACGGGCGGCAAGTGAAGGCCAGACCGATACAACAGGCAGCAAAAAAGAACGGCAGGAAAAAGATCAGATAGATGATGCTGAGGTTTATGTATTGCTGCGCATCCCAGACGATTTCGAGGGCGTTGAACGACACTCGCTGCCCAAGCATAAAACAGGCGACCATCGTGATACTGAACAGGAGTCCACTAATACTGAAAATCAATTCAAATCGCGGCTCGAGCCAGCGCTTGTTGATCGCAATAAAGGTGCCGCTGGCGCCATAGCCTAAAAGTGCCAGGCTGATAATCATGTAAGCGAAGTGATGCCACTGCACGATCGACAGCATGCGCATCAACAGGATTTCGTAAGCGATTGCCGCTGTGGAAATGAGTAGCGTTGCGAAGAAAAATATGCGCACGACCCTGTTGCTTAGTGTTTACCTGTCAGAGGAACAAAACTAACTGCGGCGATTTGCCGCGTTATCACCGTGCCATCGTCGGTCTTCTCCAGCAAAAGCAACTGCTGGGTCATGAACTGGCCGCCGACCGGGATAATCATGCGGCCGCCGGGCCGCAGTTGCCGGACTAGTGGCGGAGGTACGTGACTCGCTGCCGCCGTCACGACAATCGCATCGAAAGGCCCATGCTCTTCCCAGCCGTAGTAGCCGTCACCTAGCTTCGTTGTGACATTGTCATAGCGGAGACGCGCCAGACGCGCGCTCGCCTCATCGGCCAGCGCCTCGATGATTTCGATGCTATAAACGTGTTTCACGAGTTTCGCGAGTACCGCTGCCTGGTAACCGGAACCGGTACCGATTTCTAACACGATGTCGTCGCGGCCAGGTTCTATGAGATCGGTCATTATCGCGACGATGTAAGGCTGCGAAATCGTCTGTCCATAACCGATCGGCAACGGGCGATTTTCGTACGCGAAGGGTTTCTGGCGTGCCGGAACAAACTCGTGACGTTCGACTGTGCCCAGGGCCTGCATGACATCTTCGTTCAGCGCTTCTTCCCCGGTGTCGCGGGCAAGCGTTGCATAAAAATGAACTTCATCCACCATCGCAGCTCTTGCGATCGCGTAATCCACATCGTCTGCATTTACCGTGAACGTCAGCAACAGCATTAGAAGAACTGAACTTCTCGTGTTCATTGATTTCTCCGGTACGGCAGCATCGTGGTGCTCAACGCGCTGGCGCTACCGGGGTAGAACTACCCGGCAACGGCTGGCTCCGAACTGCCGTCATGACTGAATATCTCCGTCAACCACTGTCAATCTTAGCCTGCTGGGCCACACGTTCAATGAGTAAAAATACGGTCTCTTGACCATTGCGCCCGGGCCCCGCGGCCCCAATATCGTTCCGATGGCTCGGCAAAAGATAACAATGGCGGAAGAGGCTGACATTGGCGCCGTATCCGGACGATACTGGCACGAAGTCGACGACGGTCGGCTGCAATGCGACATCTGTCCCCGCTTCTGCAAGCTCCGGGAAGGCCAGCGCGGACTCTGTTTCGTCCGTGCCCGCCAAAATGACGAAATCGTTCTGACAACTTACGGCCGATCCAGCGGCTTTTGCGTCGATCCCATAGAGAAAAAGCCGCTCAATCACTTTCTGCCAGGTACGTCTGTGCTGTCGTTTGGTACGGCTGGTTGCAATCTCGCCTGTAAGTTCTGCCAGAATTGGGATATCTCGAAGTCGAACGAGTTCGACAAGTTACAAGCCAGCGCCTCGCCGGAAACAATCGCCGAAGCCGCCCTCGAAACCGGTAGCCGCAGCGTCGCGTTTACCTACAATGATCCCGCGATCTTCCTGGAATATGCCGTCGATGTCGCTGCCGCCTGCCGCGAGCGCGGTATCAAAACTGTTGCGGTCACGGCTGGCTATATTACGGAGAAACCCCGCGAAGAGTGCTTCCGACATATGAGCGCCGCCAATGTCGATTTGAAAGCGTTCACTGAACGTTTTTACTGGAAGGTGTGCGGTGGGCACTTGGAGCCGATTCTCGAAACAATCAAGTATTTGAAGCATGAGACTGATGTCTGGTTCGAGCTCACCAATCTGCTGATTCCTGGTGAGAACGACTCGGAGACTGAAATTGACGAGATGACGCAATGGGTCATGGAGCACCTAGGCCCCGATGTGCCATTACATTTCACCGCCTTCCATCCCGACTGGAAGATGCGGAACATGCCGGGCACGCCACTACAAACGCTGTTTCGCTCTCGCGATATTGCGCTAGAGAACGGACTCCGCTACGTCTACACCGGCAACGTCCACGACTTCAAAGGCTCGAGTACGTATTGCCACAACTGTGGTGACATCGTGATCGGTCGCGACTGGTATGAACTCTCTGCCTGGAATATCGTAAGCGAAGACGGCAAGGGCAGCTGCGGCAATTGCGGTACACCTGTCGCAGGCGTCTTTGACTGCCCACCTTCAGGGAAGCCCCGCCCAGGGCCGGTAGGTATCTGAATGCGCTATTCACGCCAGACACTGACCGCTAAGCCAGGTGCGCTCGTGACCTGAATCAGAAACTCACCGGATTAGCCGTTAACTAGCACCACTCGTCCCGTATCTGCCATAGTGTTGGAGTTGTATGTGGCGACAAAGGCGACGCCGATGGAGATTGCCAATTCCGCTGACGGGCAGCCCGTCCCGACCGGCTTGCGCGGAATCCCGAAGAGCATTTGGGCTTTGGGGTTCGTCAGCCTGTTCATGGATACATCTTCGGAGTTAATTCACAGCTTGCTCCCCGTGTATTTGGTCTCCGTGCTCGGAGCCGGTGCCCTTTCTGTAGGTCTCATCGAGGGCGTGGCCGAAGCGACGGCTGCGATTGTCAAAGTGTTCTCTGGAACGCTCAGCGACTACTTGGGAAAGCGCAAGCTGCTGATTGTGATCGGTTATGGACTGGCGGCCGTCTCCAAACCGTTGTTCGCACTCGCCGGATCGGCAACCTGGATTTTCACCGCTCGCTTCATTGACCGAATTGGCAAAGGCATACGCGGCGCTCCCCGTGATGCTCTGATAGGCGATTTAGCACCATCACATCTGCGCGGCGCGAGTTATGGCTTGAGACAATCCCTTGACACGGTTGGCGCATTCGTCGGTCCTCTGCTTGCTGTGGCATTTATGTTCTTGCTGGCGAACGACATCCAGGCGGTCTTTTGGATCGCGTTGATCCCCGCGTTCATTAGCGTCGCCATTCTGATATTCGCAGTCAAAGAACCGGAAACGGCCCGGTCCGCGGACGAGGCGCATTCGCCAATCCAGGTTGAGGATCTGCGCCAAATTGGAGCCGCATATTGGTGGCTGGTGAGCGTTGCTGCGGTGTTGGCGGTAGCTCGTTTCAGCGAAGCGTTTTTGGTACTTCGTGCCGAAAACGTGGGTCTCGCGATCGCGCTCGTACCGATAGTGTTCATTGTGATGAACGTCGTCTATACGCTCTCGGCCTATCCAGCCGGCATTCTTTCGGATCGGACGGATCGGCGTATTGTTCTGGCGGTCGGATTTGTCGTGCTTATCGCAGCGGATGCTGTTCTTGCATTGGCGACAGACATCTGGCTGGTCATGGCGGGCACTGTTTTGTGGGGCCTGCACATGGGACTGACACAAGGTCTGCTGGCAGCCATGGTTGTGGATACGACGTCACCGGGAATTCGTGGCACCGCCTTCGGTATCTTCAACTTGGTGACCGGGGTGGCGTTACTGGGTGGGAACGTAGTCGCTGGCTTACTCTGGGATCACCTCGGACCGTCCAGTACTTTCTTTGCAGGTGCTGGTATAACAGCGGTTGCCCTGGCTGGGTTGCTTACTTTGCAAGGTAGCAGCCAGTCTTTTCGGACCAACGACGTGGGGTAAAGTAGAAGTTCAGCAAACCCGTATACAATAGATTGTAAACGGGCCATCGCATCCCGGTGCGGGAGGTGTTATGCGAATGATTGCGACGCTGATAGCAGCGGCGATCAGCTTTTATGTGCTGCTGGGTGTGATGCTGTTCTTCATGCAGGAGCGGATGGTATTCCTTGCACGCCTGCCGGGTCGCCAGCTTGAGGCAACGCCACGGGACGCAGGCTTTGACCATGTCGATGTCAACTTCGAAACCGCCGACGGTCTCTCGCTTCACGGTTGGTACGTCTATGCCCACAAACCGCGTGGGACTGTCCTTTTTCTGCATGGCAACGCGGGCAATATTTCGCATCGTCTCGATAGCATAGCGATCTTCCACGAACTCGGGCTCGATACGTTCATCATCGATTATCGTGGATACGGCCAGAGCGAGGGAAAACCCAGCGAGGAGGGAACTTACCGGGATGCCGAAGCTGCCTGGCAGTATCTGGTCACCCAACGCGGCGAAGATCCGGCAAGGATTATCATATTCGGGCGTTCGATCGGCGGCGGCGTTGGGGCCTGGCTTGCGACCAGGCACAAAGCGGCTGCGCTGATTATCGAATCGAGCTTCACTTCAGCCGTCGAAATGGTGGCTCACCTCTACCCATTCATGCCGGTACGGCTCATCTCGCGCCTGCGATACCCTGTTGCTGATTATGTGGCCAGGGTCGAGTGTCCGGTTCTCATTGTTCATAGCCGTGACGATGAGATCATTCCGTTTGCTATGGGCAGGGCGCTGTATGAGGCCGCGCCGGCGCCAAAGGCATTTATCGAGCTCGCAGGCGATCACAACAACGGATTTCTTTTGTCCAGGGATCGCTACCGTGAAGGACTTGCGAAATTCGTCGCGGATCACCTGGAAGACGGTACACAATTGTACTGATGGTTTCGATAACACTTGGGAGCGTCGTATCCAAGTTTTCTTCTTAAGCTTTTGCGTGACCTGAGCTCATATTCAGGTGCCGCAAGACTACCAGGCTGAGGCGGTCGCAATCGCAGGTCCTACGTGAGGCCTGCATTCCTGAGCGGCAGTTCACGCAGCCGCTTGCCAGACGCCGCGAAATACGCGTTGACGATGGCGGGCGCGACGGGCGGTACGCCCGGTTCGCCGACACCGCCCGGATGTGCATCAGACTCCGTGATATGGGTATGAATCTCGGCTGGCGCCTCGCTCATTCGAACCATTGGATAGGAATCGAAATTGCCTTCCACGATAGCGCCATTATTTGTCGTGAGTTCTCCGTGCAAAGCGAGGCTCATGCCGAAGATCCCGGCACCTTCCAGTTGCGCGTGAACCCGGTCCGGGTTGACGACCGTACCTGCATCGATCGCGATCCAGAGTTCATGCACGATCAACTTGCCTTGTTCGTCGACGCTTACTTCGGCAACCGCAGCAACGTAGGATAGGAATGAGCGATGTGCAGCGATGCCGAGCCCGCGGCCTTCAGGTAGCTCGCGGCCCCACCCAGCCATGTCGGCGACTTTTTGGGCGACGGCACTCAGGCGTCCTGTGTCGACAGGGTGTTTGGCAAGTTCATGACCGTAGTTCGTGTACTTTGCGTCCGAATCCGCCGGATCGATCTTGCGGGCCGGCCCGATCATATCGAGAAGATGTTCTTTCGGGTCCTGTCCTTTGGCGTGCGCCAGCTCATCGACGAAGCTACAGGCACCGAAAGCGTGAAACACGTTGCACACTGATCGTAACCAGCCAATACGAAGATGCGCTTTCGCATCACAGGTTTCGATCCGCATATTGGGCACATTCCACGGAGCATCGAGCAGGCCAAGATCGAGCTCGAAACCGCTCGGGCCGGTCACACCCGGAGCGAAGGTCGAGGCAATCGATGGGAAACTGCTGCGCTGTAACCAGCTCTGAGTAGTGCCATCTGCGTTCATGCCCGCACGATAATACTGGGCGCTGACGGAATGAAAATAGCCGTGCCGGATATCGTCTTCACGTGACCACGCAACCATGACCGGTCGACCCGTTTCACGAGCGAGCCAGGCCGCCTCTGCAATGAAGTCAGGTTTCGACTTGCGGCCAAATCCGCCGCCGAGCAACGTGACGTTCATGGTCACTTGCTCCTTCTCGATTCCCAGTGTTTCTGCCACAGTGGCACGCGCCGTCTGCGGGTCCTGCGTGGCGGCCCACGCCTCGCAACTACCGTCCTCATTAACTATTGCCGTCGCTGCAGGCGGCTCCATCGGTGCCTGCGCGAGATATGGCGTGTAGTAGACCGCCTCATGCTGGCTATGTGTTTCGACATCAGCGTCGCCGCGAGCAAGAACCGTCGTACCCGGCGCAGACGCCGATGCAACCAGGGCTTCCTTGTACGCCTTACTCTCGTGCTCCGCGTTTACGCCACGGTCCCATTGAATCTCGAGCGCCTTGCGACCTTCGGATGCAGACCAGGTATTGCTGGCCAGTACGGCGATACCACCCTGAATATTGAACAGTGGCGGCGAGGTGGGCTCGGGCATCCTGATGACGTCCACCACACCCGCAACCGCTCGTGCAGCCGCATCGTCAAACGATGTCACAGTGCCACCGAACGCCGGGCAGCGCTCGATTGACGCGTACAGCATGTTCGGCAACACGGTGTCAGTACCGTACATGGCGCGACCCGTTGTGAAATCCAGCCCGTCAATCGTATCCATCGGCTTTCCGATGTAGCGGTAGTCTTCTCGAGCTTTAAACTTAGCGTTTTCCGGTTGAGGCATGCCATTGGCCGTCTCGACGAGTTCGCCATAGCCGGCCGACTTACCGCTACCTTCGTGGTGCACGGCGTGCTCGCGTGCCACACATTCGCTTACCGGAACGGCCCACATTTGCGCCGCTGCCGCGATCATCATGTCGCGCCCGGTCGCGCCGGCGTTCCTCAGCAAATCGAAATGATTACGAATGCTGGTAGAACCATCGGTGTTCTGGTCCCCATATTTCTCGTGTCCGATAGCCTGGATGACCTCGACCTTGTCCCAGTCGGCCTCCAGCTCGTCAGCAATGACTTGCGGTAGTGATGTGCGAATGCCCTGGCCCATCTCGGAACGGTGGCAATAGATCTCGACAATGCCGTCGTTGCGAATATTTACATAGACGTTCGGCGCTACTGACGCGGTTGCCTTCGCGGCCGGACCTACAGCAACTTCGTCCGGCTGGCAGGCACTGGCAAAAGTCAAAGCGAATACGAGGCCTCCACCGGCCTGGCCCGTACGGACCATGAATTCTCTGCGGCTGATTTTTCGAAGTTCGCTCATGACTTATCCCCCGCAGCACGGTGTATCGCCTTGCGAATTCTCGTGTAGGTGCCGCATCGACAGATGTTGCCGCTCATTGCCTCGTCAATATCGGCGTTGGTGGGATTAGGGATCCGCTCCAGAAGTCCTACCGCACTCATTATCTGACCAGACTGACAGTAGCCACACTGAGCGACGTTCAGTTCCCGCCACGCGACCTGGACTGGGTGATTGCCGTCTTCGGTTAAGCCCTCGATCGTCGTAACTTCGGCACCTTCGGCCACCGATACCGGAACCACGCAGGACCTAATCGGTTTCCCGTTGATGTGGACGGTACAGGTTCCGCAAAGCGCTTTTCCGCAACCGTACTTGGTGCCGGTTAACCCTGCGACATCACGGATTGCCCACAAGAGCGGCATGGCAGGATCCACATCCAGACTTACACTCTCGCCGTTAAGTTCGAATTCGATAGCCATAGCAACATCCTGCGATTTGGGTGGACTCTGGATAATAGCGCAGTCGAAACACATAGCTAACACTTTGTCCGAAGCGAATCGGTTAGCGTCGGGTTCAACCCGGTCTTCTTGGCTGGATGAGGGTCAGGTTGCTCTGCTTACCCCCAAGCCTCAGTTTAGGTGCCGTGGTTCCGTCAGAACGACGGACGACTTCACGTCCT
>JAJFKQ010000138.1 GCA_021773155.1 Woeseiaceae bacterium
AAGAGACGCAACGCCGCGTTTTAGATTGCGATTCCGCAATGCATGCAGCAGCGTGACAATAATTCTCGCGCCGGTCGCTCCAATCGGGTGCCCAAGCGCACAAGCGCCGCCATTGACGTTCACTTTGGCGTGGTCCAGACCGGCATCGGCCATTGCCGCCATAGTTACGCATGCAAAGGCCTCGTTGACCTCGTACAGATCGACGTTATCCGGATTCCAGCCAAGCTTTTCATGCAGGGCTTTGATCGCAAAAACGGGGGCGGTCGTGAACCACTCTGGTTCGTGGGCGAAGCCGGAGTGACCGACAATGGTTGCGAGCGGTTCGAGTCCGCGCTTTTCCGCCTCGTTGGCACTCATGATCAACAAGGCCGCCGCGCCATCCGAAATAGATGATGAGCTGGCGGCAGTGACTGTGCCGTCCTTGGCAAAAGCCGGTCGCAAGGTCGGAATTTTTTCGAGTTTGGCGGTTCCGGGACCTTCGTCCTCGCTGACAGTGATGTCGCCTTTCCGGGTACTGATCGTCACGGGCGTGATCTCGGCATCAAATGCACCGCCGCTAATGGCAGCACGTGCGCGATTGACGGACTCGATCGCAAACGTATCCTGATCTTCGCGGCTGAAGCCATACTTTTGCGACGTGATTTCCGCAAAATGCCCCATCATGTTGCCGTCCGAGGGATTCTGCAGTCCGTCGAAGAACATGTGGTCCAGGACTTGTTGATGGCCCATGCGATATCCAGATCGAGCTTTAGGCATCAGGTATGGCGCATTGCTCATGGACTCCATGCCACCAGTGATTACAATTCCGGCGCTACCAGCCTTGATCAGGTCATTGCCCAGCATGGTTGTCTTCATTCCGGATCCGCATACCTTGTTCAACGTCGTGCAGCCGGCGCTGAGCGGAATCCCTGCCTGAATGGCTGCCTGACGCGCGGGTGCCTGGCCAACGCCAGCGGGCAATACACAGCCCATCAACACTTCACTTATTCTCTCAGCATCTACCTGAGACTCCTCAATACAGGCGCGAATTGCCGCAGCCGCAAGGTCCGGGCTTGAGGCGCCAGAAAGCATCCCCTGAAATGCGCCCAGCGGTGTTCGTTTGGCGGCAACAATGACAACAGCATCAGAACTCATTTCAGGTGTCTCCAGTGAGCGATTTATCACGAGCGTGCGCTACTTTCAGGCAATTGCAGTCAGAGCGCAATACAAGGAATCTGGTAGTTCCGCCTAAGACTCGTCGGCGAGAAGATCAGGCTCGTCAATCGCTGCGATTATGCGTTGCCTGGAAGCCTCTGCGAGCTTTCTGGAGGGCGCGTAGTCATCATCTCCGGGTGAGATCGCCGGCAGGATATCAATGACCAGATCCGACATTCGTGGCAGGTGTCGACCGGAGGGCATCATTTCGCGGGCACCGGAGATAGCGACCGGTACTACCGGCATATCCCCTTTGATGGCCGCCACAAACGCGCCCGGACGAAATCGCCCAACGCCACGTTGCAGAAGAAAAGTGCCTTCGGGGAAGAAACCCAGTGACTCGCCGTCTTGTGCCGCTCTTACGAGCTGCCGTGCATCTCTGGCACTACCGGTCATTTCCTTTCTTTCGACGAATTTGGAACCCGACCGACGCAGCAGAAAATGAACTACCGGTATATCGCGCATTTCACCTTTAATCACGAAGCCGAAGCGGGCCGGGAGATAGCCGTTCAGAAGCGGCCCGTCAATGTAGCTCGCGTGATTGGCGACCACGACACAGCTATCCGTCGGCAAATTGTCGATACCTCGCACTGTGACCTTGACGCCGGCGAACACGAAGATCATTTTGGCAGCGAAGGTGACCAGTTTCTGCCGCCGGTGGTCGCCAGGCACGAATATCGCGACGAGAAGTGAATAGAGGCAAGCGACCACGAAACACAGCCAGGCCCAGAGCCCCCACAGGGTATTTGCGACGTATGTGACCCAGTTCACTTTATGTTAATGCCTTATGGAATCTGTGACAGCGGTCACGCCTCATACCTGAAGTCATCTCCATACTCATAATCCTTGATAAATCCGTCGCTTGGCGGTGCACTGAAAATCTTACCGGGTTTCGGAACGGCGTATGCTACCAGTCCGACAGCCCGGTTGGCAGATGTATCGCAGCAAAGGATTGCGCGACTTAAAGAAGATGGACGTTATGGGTAGTAGCAACAAGCAAAGTACGCCAGAGTCATTGACTGTCACTCGTTCAGAAGAACTGGTGGACCAGTTTCTTGATGCTATATGGATGGAGCGCGGACTGTCGAAGAATACTCTGGGCGCGTACCGGGCGGACCTGATGACATTGGGCCGTGCACTTGCCGAAAGCGGTAAAGTGATAGATCACGCCGAGAAATCGGATCTGCTGGATTTCATCGCCAACCGCGTAGAGGGTGGTGCCAAGCCACGTTCGACCGCTCGCCAGCTGTCCAGTTTCCGTCGTTTTTACCGCTACATCGTGCGCGAAGGATTACGCGATAGTGATCCGACGGCCGATATCGCAATGCCACGCATTGGCCGCTCGCTACCGAAAACGTTGTCTGAGGACGAAGTCGATGCACTACTGAGTGCTCCGAACACCGATGAGCCGCTGGGACACCGTGACAGGGCAATGCTTGAGTTGCTGTACGCGACCGGGCTCAGAGTCACGGAACTCATCAATATCAAGCAATCGCAAATCAATTTTAATCAGGGCGTCCTGCGTATCATCGGCAAGGGCGATCGTGAACGTCTGATCCCTCTGGGTGAAGAATCACAGCGCTGGTTGAAGGATTTCATCAACGGCCCACGCATGGAGATCCTCCTCGAGCGCCAGACGGATTATCTGTTTCCGACCCGCCGTGGCGATCGCATGACTCGCCAGGCCTTCTGGCACATCATCAAACGCTATGCTGAAAAAGCCAATGTGCGTCAAAAAATGTCGCCTCACAGCTTGCGCCACGCATTTGCAACCCACCTCCTGAATCGGGGTGCTGACTTGCGAGTAGTGCAGATGCTGCTGGGACATAGTGACCTGTCCACGACCCAGATCTACACGCATGTCGCCCGCGAACGGCTCAAGGATCTGCACGGCAAGCACCACCCGCGAGGCTAATGTCTTTCGGCCCTGCCGATTCGTCTGCTAGACTTCGCGCTGCCCAAGGAACCGGTAGCAATAGCATTGGTCCTATAAGCAGGGTCTTTGTCTTTCAGGAACAGCCTACATGAGTCGTACCGCCGTATCTTTTTGTTCACTTCTGATCCTTGGTCTGATGGCCAGCGGATCTGTTACTGCCGCTGAGTCAGATGACGACAAGGCGCTCGCAGAGGTTCGCGCCAAAATTGACGCGATGTTCGATGAAATCGATCCAGAAGACGTCGATGTGAGCCCGGTTGACGGCTGGTACACCGTGCGCAAGGGCTCTATCGTGGCGTACGTGTCCGGAGATGGCCGTTATCTGCTGCAGGGCGATATGATCGATCTCGACAGCCAAGTGAACCTGAGCGAACAGGCGCGAAACGAAGGCCGTCGCGAAGTGATGTCATCGGTCAGCGACGAGCAGGCAATCATGTTTTCGCCAGCCGAAGTTAAACATACGATAACGGTGTTTACGGATGTCGATTGCACCTACTGTCGTAAGTTGCACAGTGAGATCGATGGTTATCTGGCGGAAGGCATTGAGATTCGTTACCTGCTGTACCCCCGCGGTGGACCTTCGTCGCGGTCATGGAAGACGTCGGAAGAAGTTTGGTGTGCCAGAGATCGAAATGGCGCGTTGACAGCGGCGAAGCAGGATCGTGATTTTGAAACCAACAAATGTGATGCATCCACAATCACGAAGCATTACATGTTGGGGCAGAATGTTGGCCTAACCGGCACGCCAGCGATCGTGTTTGAGGACGGAACACTGCTTAGTGGTTACTTGCCGCCTGCAGCGTTGGCCAGTCGTTTGCAGCTCATTCAGCAAGCCGCAGCGAACAACTAATCGTCAAGTAACCGGGGTCAGGATTTTGCGCGTCTGAGTTCGTGGAAGTGAACGCCGTTATTCTCACCACGATCTTCGAAAAACTTCTTTAGCGCGAATACTCCACTTTGAAACGCGAGATCATCCCACGGGATCTCATCCTCGCTGAATAATTGCGTGTCCAGGCTTTCTTCACCGACACCAAAACCACCGACCAGCTTGCCGCAAAAAAAGACGTGCACCTGACCGGCATCGACAACATCGACACTCGCAAACTGGTGACTGATATCAACAGTCGCGCAGGCCTCTTCCAGTGTCTCCCTGGCAGCACCACCAGCCAGGGTTTCGCCGAG
>JAJFKQ010000139.1 GCA_021773155.1 Woeseiaceae bacterium
CGCACGAGTGGCCGACTACTCCAGCCTGGAGGCGCTTAACGCCATCACCGAGCGTTATAAAAAAGCGGGCAAGAAACTGCGATTGCGCCACCTGAGCACCGAGTGTCAAAAAATGATCACCGCGGCGGGCAGTCTGGTCGAAATTGAGGTCGCCGAAGATGATCCGCATTACACGGTGGCTCGTATTTGACGAATGTAATGAGTCTGCGCCCAGAGGGCATAAACCCGCAGGCGCCCGTCAGAGTGAGGATCGCCCAAAGGCGATCCGAATCAATCGAACCACCGACACGCGGATTTTCAGCTTGGACGTGGAAGCTCGTTGGCTATATTTTTCAGTAGGATACCGGGATGCCGGTTGCTTGAATTGCACCATTGTGCATAACGATGCACAACTCATTCACGCAAAACTCACGCGTGCTCCAATGTCGGGTAAACCTCAATGACGTTACGTATTTCGCCTGCGATAGACTGGAAAACCGATGCCTTATTCAGGCGACCGGGACTGTTCAGCTAAGCCCGTCGTCTACTTCGACATCTTCGGGTAGCAATTGCACGCCAGAACTCTCCGCCTGCATTTCCAGCAGAATGCCGAAATCACAATCCGTATGGCCCGCATCGATCGCCTGCTGCACCAGTTCGCGGGTAGCAGCGGTAACAGGCATCGGTACTCCGAGCTTCACTCCGGCGGACAGTCCGAGGTCCAGGTCCTTGCGCAGTAACGGCGAAGTAAAGGTCGGCGTCCAGTCCAGATTGACGAACGCCGGAGTTTTATAACGCGTAAACATCGATCCCATGACACTGTTATTGATAAAATCCAGTAAAGCACTGCGCGAAACGCCGCCCTTTTCTGCAAGTACTGTGATTTCTGCCAGGCTTTGTGTCACAACGCCGAGTAAGACGTTGTGGCAGATCTTGACCATGCGCGCCAGTTCGCCCTCACCCACATAGGTAACACCTTCACCGATCATATCCAGGTAAGGCTCGGCCATCGTGAATGCGGCCGCTGGACCAGACGCCACGATAGTCAGGCGACCGGCTTTAATGACCTTTGCATTGCCACTAACCGGCGCCGATAGCATCTCACAACCACGATCCTTCAGAGCTTCCCTGACCCGTCGTGAGCCCTCTTCGGAAACGCTTGAGCAATCGACCAGTAATTCAGGCGCCTTGGCACCGCTCAATACGCCTTGCTCCCCGCACACAACGCTGTACAGGTCATCCGCGCTGGACACCATGGTAAAAACCACATCGCGATCAGCGAGTTCTGCTGGCGTATCAACAATCCGGGCCCCGTGCGGTTCGAGCAGCTCGGCTTTGGCGCGAGTTCGATTGTAGGCGGTCACATCACTGCCGGCCTCCAACAGTCGTTTTGCCATGGCAAATCCCATGCGGCCCGTGCCAATCCAGCCTAGCTTGTGTGACCCAATCTCTTGATCAGTTTTCATTTGTTATCCGCTCTGTAATCAATGTAATATGCAAAGAATGCAAACGTTTGCATACTATTATAGATATTCGTTGGCTTTAAGCAAGCCGGGAAAAGGCCCTATTCCGATCAATGATGCAATTTTTGCATAAGAGGCGGTTGCACTTGACGGTTTTGACAGTGGTGGAGAAGAGGACTGCAGCGTGGATCTTAGTCTAATCAGCATCGGTTTGTTGGCGGCAGCCATGTTAGCCATCAGCGTAGGATCATTCGCCAAAGGCATAACCGGGGTCGGCCTGCCGATTCTGGCCGTGCCGGCACTGGCGTCGTTCACCAGCGTTGAGGAAGCTGTTGTGCTGATGGTGCTGCCCAGCGTTGCCTCAAACGGCTGGCTGATCGCAACGCACAGAAAATGGACAATTTTGCGTGAACATCGCGGGTTCTTGTTGCTCGGAATCATCGGTGGCGTATTGGGTACCTGGCTGCTATCGATTCTGGACGATCACTGGCTGAAGTTGATTCTTGCCATCTGGCTGGGTGTTTATCTGTTGCAGTACTTTTCCAAAAAGTCATATGACCGGTTTTTCGGCGGCCACGGCGGCTTCGGTTCTCTGCTGGGCATGGCGGCTGGAACCATGCAGGGAGCCTGCGGGGTATCCGCGCCGATTGTTGCGCCCTATTTCCACGCCCACGGCCTCGTCAGGGAAACTTATGCATTTGCAACGGCATTTACTTTCCTGCTCCTTAGCGGCGCGCAAATTGGCACAATGTCGAGTCTGGCAATGCTGACGCCGGACAGACTGACCATCGGGCTTATTGTCGTCGCGCCAACCCTGCTATTCACTCAGTTGGGGATCCGCTGGTCACGCAAGATCGATGATAAGGCGTTTAACAACATTCTTCTGACGCTTTTCATTGCTATGGAGTTCAAACTCCTGTTCGATGTCGTGCTTTCACTCTCAGGGTGAGGTACTGCCACTCATTGATGTCGAGCAGCCTGACCTGTAGATTCAACTACTTATAAGTGCTCTGAGGGCATGGCTAAGCCTGCCGCTGATTCATGGCGAAACGAAACGTAAATATCAAGGATGTCGCCGCAAAGGCGAAAGTCCATCCGTCCACGGTATCTCGTGTTCTTAATCCCGAGACCCGGTCGATGGTCTCGAGCGCGGTCGCCGATAGAGTTAGCCAAATTGCGGCCGAAATGGGCTATGCGCGGAGCTCGCTCGCTTACGGGCTGCGCACGGGTCGCACGCATACGATTGGTGTGGTCATACCGGATCTGACCAATCCACTTTTTCCTCCGATTATCCGGCAAATCGAGCGGACTCTGGCAAATCAGGGCTATATCGCCATATTGGCGGATTCTGATAATAATCAGGACAATGAGACCGCCATTGTACAGTCACTAATGTCCCGCAATGTGGACGGACTCATACTTGCAACAGCCCATCGACTGGATTCCGTTGTGAGCGCTTGTGTCGAAAAGAGTATTCCGCTAGTGCTAGTGAATCGAACCATAGACACACATTCGGTTACGGCTGTCATCAATGATGATGAACATGGGATTGAACTGGCCGTGTCTCATCTCGTCGAACTCGGGCACGAGTCGATCGCTTATCTTGGCGGGCCGCAGGATACTTCGACCGGACATGACCGTTTCCTGGCGTTCAAGAGGCTAATGAAGCAAGGTAGATTCAAGTCGCATGGCGAACTGATCCTGAATTGTAAGGCATTTACCGAAGCCGAAGGCTATAGAGGTTTCTTGTCAATTCTGGACAAGGGCCGAAAGTTTACTGCCGTGGTCGTTGCCAACGACCTCCTGGCCCTGGGTTGCTACGACGCAATGGCGGAACTCGATCTTAATTGCCCAGCGGATATTTCGGTCACCGGTTTCAATGACATGCCTTTTATGAACCGGGTGACACCGCCACTAACGTCATTGCGCATCCCACACGACGAGATAGGCAATCAGGCGGCCCTGTTACTGCTGGAGCGAATTCTCGATTCGGAGTCCCGGGTAAGAACCGTCAACCTGCTGCCCGAACTGATTGTCCGCGGGTCGACAGCCTCACCGAAGAAAAAATAGCTGCTAGCCAGTACGTACTCATTACGCGCTGCGATAGAGCTTCGTCATCACGAACTCTTTATGGCCAAGAGCTTCTGCAGCGGTCATCCGGCCGTTTGACGTCTTGACGATCATCTCGATCAATTTGTCGCCGGCCTGGTCCATGGTCAGATCCCGCGTCAGAATTCCGGTAACGTCTACATCGATATGTTCGGACATGGTACGCATGGTCCGCGGATTCGCCGTGATCTTCACCACCGGCAAGATGGGATTGCCAATGATATTACCCTGACCTGTCGGGAATGCATGCACAACGTAACCTGCAGCCGCCATCAGGGTGACGCATTCAGCAGCGGCCGATGATGAATCCATGAAATACAGCCCTGGCCCTTTGGCCGGCTCCTCGGCTGGACCGAGGACATCAATGTACGAAACCTTCCGGCCGATTTTCTCCAGATTACCGAATGCTTTTTCTTCAATCGTGGAAAGGCCACCTTCGATATTTCCCTTGGTTGGCTGGCTATCTGAAAGGTCGGTAGTCTTGTGCGCCTCGATCACGTCATCCTGGTAGGCCTGAAACGTCTTCATGAATTTCTCGCCAATCTCTGGCGATACAGCACGCCTGGCACAGAGATGCTCCGCCCCGGTCAGCTCCGAGGTTTCACCAAATACACCACAGATACCCATGGGAATAAGCTTGTCGTACATATTGCCCACGGTTGGATTGGACCCAATGCCCGAGGTGGTATCGGATTCGCCGCACTTGGTGGAGATCCAGAGATCGGAAATATCGCATTCTTCACGCTGACGTTCCGTAGCCCAGTGCACGAACTCT
>JAJFKQ010000140.1 GCA_021773155.1 Woeseiaceae bacterium
ATAGTCCTCAGGACCGAAGCGCGCCTCGGACGCAACATAGTCAAACTGTACCTTCCAGGTACCCTCTGCCTCACTCACTTCACGCCGCCAGTTACCGAACCTGGATTCGCCTGCATGTGGCTTCTTGGTTACGACGTCCAACCGGCGGCCCGATGGATATTTGACCGAAGTAGTTGCGCTAACTCGTAGCGGGTAGAAAAAACCGAACGGGAAGCGGCGATCGGCAACACGATCGTATTCGAGATAGTAAGCCTCGAGAAAACCCGGCACATCAAACGTGCCATCCGTTTCCAACGGCAATGAATATTTGATCTCTACTACCAGGTCGTAACTCGCATCAAACACATTCTCGACGAAGTGGTCAGTCAACTCGGCATCCGAGTATCGAGCTGCCACCCAGCGTTGCAGCGATGCCTGCATCTCCGAAGTCTCGATCGAACGTAATTGTCCGCGCAACTCTGCGGCTTGATAACCCGTAAACTGCGCCGTCTCGGTAACGTTGATATAACCGTCGTTACCTGGCTCTACAACGCGCTCAATATTCAATCCCGTCAGCTCCGACTCATAGTCCGGAATCTTGACCAGTTCAGAGCTTTCGCCGAGAACCAGCGCATGATTGCCGGCCATGGAACGGGGTGCCAGCTGTCCGAGACGCATATCTTTATCAGTGGTATCGATGAAGACGCGGCCGCTATCAGTCGGCACGGTAACGATGACATGGTTGAACTGGTCTGTGTTTGGCAATTCAGGAATAACCGTCTGCTGCAAATTCACCAGCGCAAGAGAGGCCTCGATTCCGACTGCCTCCAGCATTGTATACAGCAAAACAGCATGGTCTTTGCAGTCACCATAACGGTCGCGCATTGTTTCCCGTGCCGTCTTGGGAATATAGGCTCGTCGACCGAACTCGATCGCCTCGTAGTGAATTTCATCCTGCACATAAGCGCTCAGGATCTCGATCTTCCGCGCAGTGCTATCCACACCCTCGACCAGGCGACCCGCACGCTCTGCAACGGCACTGGCATCCAGTTTGTCCTCGATCTTTGCGAGATACTCAGCACCGACGGACGGCCAGTCCGCACCGACCGTGCCAAGTTGTACCCACGGCAGAATCTGATCGTAGTACGGCTGTAATGGCTCCCAACGAAACGAGACCGGTGACTGCAGCTCCCACACCAATGACTTGCCACGAGCTCTCGGTTTTGGAACGGCGTTTGACCGGTAGCGAATGTGGTCTCTATTCCCGGTGACGAACAACGCGCTATAGGCAATCGGCCGTTCGTCGGCCAGATAACTTGTCTCAAGCGGGAAGGTCCCGTCTTCAACCGATGTAAGTTTGCTTACAACGGCCTCAATAACGACACCCGGTGCCAGGCTCGGAACTGGCAGATGTACTGTTTTCTCCGTACTCGCCTCATAACCGTCTTCGTTATGCGTGATGTAGTAAGTATTGAGATCACCTTCGCCGAGCACATCACCAGCGGCATTTCGCACCAGCAAGGAATTGACGTATAGCTGTTCGTAGCTCGGATCGAAGTTGAATTCAAGCGTGCTGAATTGCGAAATTCCGTTGTCGTCGAGAACACGAATCTTGCGATACAAAGTCTCCGTCCGTGTACCTCCACCCGGGAAGTCGAAGCCGCTGATACGACTTAGGTATTCGGCTCCATATCCCGACTCTTTCGTGCCGGCGTCGTCGGCAGCGAAAATCTTTTGCATGTCTTTTGGTAACGGAACCGCGTCGATTGCCGTGCTGATAGTAGAGATATCGCCCTGACCCAGCATCAGGTCGATGGCGTCTATGTAGTCCCGGACAGTTGAATTGCCTGGTGCAAACGATAGCGCTTCTTCAAATGATTCTTTTGCCGTCCGGTAGGAGCGAAGTTGATACTCTGCATCGCCCTTGAAGTAGTAACTCTGTAACGAACGATAGCCATTTTCGATCAACGATTCTGCGAGTTTCAACACCTCTGCCGCGTTGCCCATGTCCTTTAGTACCGACATGCGCTCATAAACAAGGTCCGCATTGAACGGCCGGCCTGCAGTCATTTCATTGAGTAGTTCCAGCGCTTCGTCATGGCGAGCCCGGCGACTGAGCAATTGCACTTGCAGCAGCTTCGTCACGTCATTGACGCCGCCGGTTGTGTAGGTTGCGTAAGTACTATCGAGCTCGTCCCAAAGCTCCGCATCTGCCAGCAATGTGAGAAACGCCGAAAAGTCATCGTCTTCCCGATAGTCTGCCGCGAATAATGCACGATAAATGCTGATCGCCTTTTCGGCATCGTCCGTTTGATAGGCAATCCAGGCGTCCCAGCTTTGCACGATCAGGTTATCGGCAAACCTGTCCCGTCGAGGTTGCAGCCAGTCGCGGGCCTCAATATAGGAGTCCAGTTCGGCCAGTGAACGCAACGCGTTCGTCAGATAAGTATGACGAGCCGGGTTCAGGTCACTCGCATTTGAAAAGTATCGATAAGCGTCACGAAAACTGCGCGCTTCGTAATAATGCAATCCCAGCGCATTTATCAGGTAAGCGTTGACGAGGCGCTCATCGTTACTCTCGTAAATGTCGGCAGTGGCAGTTGCTTCGCTCAGAACCTGGAAGTCTGCCCACAATTTATTCAGATCACCCTTGGTCCTCTGCTGCGTTACCGGCCCCCATGCTGAGAGCGTGTATGCACAGTGTTCATTAGCGACGATCCATTGGTGATACAGGTATTCACCATCCTCCGTTTCTTCAACACCAATCAGCAGCTTGCCGGTAGCACCGCCTTTCTCGATGTCATGTTCCTCCGTAATGAAGTCGGACGGGTAGTCTTCGCCGAGTTGCTGCATCATGACTTGATAGACAGCACTGTCTGTCGGTCTGGCGCCTTGCCAGCAAATTGGCATCACGACAGCACCGTATCCGCGTGCAGATAGCACGCCGATATCGGCACCATCATTGGATTCTTTCAGGTCTGTCCATGCAAACCAGCTGCGGGCGCGGGTGCGGAATCGATAGCCGAAGACGTCGGACCGATAATCGCGAATCGACTTCGACTCTGCCGCGAGGCTGATATTTGCTGCTTGATCAATGATCGAGAAACCAGCCAATAACGTGTTCGCCTCTGCTTGTACAACATCTTCAGACGCACTTGATGAGAACGTTAGTAATTGGTAAGCGCGTTCGCCATCTACGGTCGCGGATAACACATAGGTCACCGGCATCGAGGCGACTTCAGCAAATATCAATTTTTGGAAAAACTGCATGCCACGTTCGTCAACAATGCCAAGATCTTTTTGCCCCGTGTACCTGGCATCCCCTCGCGCCTCAAGCTGCTCGACCATGGCAAGTTGCACTATCTCGGCATATTGCTCGGCGCTCGGCCCGGCACCCAGACTTTCAGCTACGACCAGTGAGAATGCATTCGGTTTAAACCGAATAGCTGCGAAACTGGCCTCCGGCACCTGCTCTGTGAAGTTAACGTAGGTATAGGCCTCGCCGCCAAGCTGCAGGCGGTAATTGAGCTCTTCACTTTCAAAAACGGTGACG
The DNA here is from genome assembly GCA_021773155.1 of Woeseiaceae bacterium. GTDB lineage: Bacteria > Pseudomonadota > Gammaproteobacteria > Steroidobacterales > Woeseiaceae > UBA1847. Next base: position 3,533 of record JAJFKQ010000140.1, read on the forward strand.
CGTTCGCCGACCTTATCGACATAGGCAGGCTCGCTCTGCGCATTTGCGGAGGACGTTGCAAGCACCCAAACCAGGAACGATAACAGCAGAGTTCTCGAAATATTCATGCGTTCATATTCTACCGGGCATTCGCTACTTTTGTGTGCCGCAATTGGCACATTCCAAACGTTGATCAACCGCGGACCAGCACAGACTCCTTGAGCGTAAGTCACGGAACTATGTAGTATCAATTACCGTTCGATTTACACGTAACTGGCTCGAAAACGCGAAGTCCAGAGTAAACGGATATGATTATAGCCACGAGCAAAGCCCGACCGATGAGGTTGAAGCAGGATTACAAATGAAATTCTTGACCGGAGGATATTCGTGGGTTTGGCTGTTGTTGTTTTGTGTTGCAACCGCGCTGTACGCGGGAACACTGAATCCAGTTTTAGTTGAACAGCAACAGCATTACGGCGTTCTGTCGCTGGTGCCCGCGTTCGCGACATTGATCATTTGCTTCGCGACTCGCAACGTCATCTTTGCGCTCTTCATGGGCGTGGTACTCGGTGGTCTCGTCACCGGACAGCACAACATCGTTCAACACTTCCTGATTCCGAGTATTGGTACGACCCGCTTTGCCGAAATTCTGCTGGTTTATCTTTGGGCACTCGGTGGCCTTCTCGGAATCTGGAACCGCAACGGTGGCGCATTTCATTTCGCACAACACGTTTCACAGAATTACGTTCGATCCAGACGCTCTGCGATGTTCTTCGCCTGGTTGATGGGAATGATTTTCCACCAGGGTGGCACGATAAGTACTGTGCTCACTGGTACGACTGTTCGGCCGGTTGCCGATCGTGAAAAAGTCGCTCACGAAGAACTTGCCTACGTCGTCGATTCAACGGCATCGCCCGTTGCGACAATTATTCCCTTTAACGTCTGGCCAGTTTACGTTGCGGGGCTAATCGCCATCCCGTCAATGAGCCATTTCATCGCTGACAATGACGCCGCAGTGGCGCTTTTCTTCAAGGCGATACCGTTTAACTTTTATGGCTGGCTTGCCGTGACGTTTACGTTGTTATTTGCGCTCGACAAGTTGCCGCTGATCGGAAAGAAAATGCGTGCCGCCCGAACTCGAGCGCTTGAGACCGGCGAACTCGACGGGCCCAACGCCGAACCGATGCTTTCAAAGGAGCTGGTCACACTGCACGTGCCCGAAGGCTATCAGCCGTCAATGCTGGACTTTTTCGTTCCGATACTGGTTCTGCTGGGCGTCTGTATCGTTCCGTATTTTCTCTATGACACGTTGATGATTTTCGAAGCATTTGGCCTGGCTGTGGTTAGTGCGATGGTACTATCGATTATTCGCGGTATGAAGGTATCAGATGCTTTCGACGGTCTGATCGAAGGCATCAAGGGAGTTACCGTCGGTGCAATTATCCTGGCGCTGGCGGTGACTCTCGCAAAGGTATCTGAGAATTTAGGTGCTTCCGCGTTCGTTATTGAGTACACATCCGAATTCCTGACCACTGTGCCATTCATTCTTCCGGGCCTGCTGATGATCATTTGCATGGTCGTATCATTTTCGGTGGGATCTTCCTGGGGAACCTACGCTGTGGTTTTTCCGATCGCGCTACCGCTTGTATATGCGATATCCCCGGATGCAATGTTCATGGTGCTTGCCTTCGGCGCGATCATGGGCGGAGCTGTATTTGGCGACCAGTGCTCGCCAATATCCGACACCACGATCCTGTCTTCACTCGCCTGCGGTTCCGACCTGATGGACCACGTCTACACGCAATTACCGCTGGCTTTGACGGCCGCTGGCATATCAATTGCCCTCTATACCGCCGCAGCGCTGTTCCTGACCGGCTGATGTTATATAATCGCCGCCCACCGTCGGGCGCTGAGCCCGAACAATCTATTTTCAATCCTCCGGAGCAGCAAGTTGAGTCGGGACCAAAAGTTTTTTGATATGTATTCCCTCGTTATCGGCGTCCTTGTCGTGATTGCACTCGCGATCTTCATATTTTCGGCGAAGATATCTGAAATCACGCAGGGTGTTTACACGCGCGATGTTGCTGAATATCAGGCGGACCTTGCGGAACGTATTCGTCCTGTTGGACAAGTCTATCTGCCCGGCGAAGAGCAGCAATCTGCGGCGCCGACCGTTGAAGTTCCCGTCGAGCCCGAGCCGGTGGCGACCGTTATGTCCGGCCCCCAGGTCTACAACAAAGCTTGTATAACATGCCATGGTACTGGCCTTGCTGGCGCGCCGGTACTGGGTGACGCGGCGCAATGGGTTGAACGTATCGCCCAGGGCGCAGACACACTCAAACAACATGCGCTGCAGGGTTACAGCGGTGGCATTGGCTATATGCCAGCGAAAGGCGGCCAGGCTGACCTCTCCGATGCAGAGGTTGAGGCTGCTGTTGACTACATGGTTGTCGAATCTCAGTAACTACGCCTGCCTGTCCAGACAGCGAAGAGATAGCGCCTCCGCTACATGCGGGGGCGTTATTTTTTTGTCCCCAGCCAGGTCCGCAATGGTTCTCGCAACACGCAATACGCGCTGGTGAGCGCGTGCCGACAGGTTGAAACGCTCAGCCGCGCTTTCCAGCAACGCCCAGCACTCGTCCGTCGCCTCGCAGGCCGAATCCATGTCTTCGCCACTAAGTCGCGCATTATTGACGCCGCTTCGTTCCAGCTGCAGGGCCCAGGTCTTTTCCACTCGCTTCCGAACCGTCTTGCTCGACTCACCGCCACTCTCGCCGGATCTGAGCAGCTCGGTCGGCGGGCGCAGGACCTCAACATGCAGGTCAATCCGATCCAGCAACGGGCCGGAAATCTTGCGCCGATAAGCGGCAACCCGATCGCCGCTGCAGCGGCAATCTGCGAAGCGGTCTCCCAGATATCCGCAGGGACAAGGGTTCATTGCGGCAATTAGCTGAAAATTCGCGGGGTATTCGGCCTGTCCGCCGGCCCGGGAAATACTGATGCGGCCCATTTCCAGCGGTTCTCGCAAAACCTCGAGCGCTCGTCGGTTGAATTCGGGCAACTCATCGAGAAACAGGACACCATTGTGGGCCCGCGAGATTTCACCAGGCCGCGGGCCGGAACCACCTCCGACCAAAGCCGACGCTGACGCTGTGTGGTGTGGAGAGCGGAACGGTCGTTGTCGCCAGCCGTGCATCGCGATAGGCATGCCAAGGACAGAATCTATCGCTGCGGTTTCCAGCGCCTCTGTATCGGTCATCGTCGGCAATATGCCCGCAAGTCGTCGCGCCAGCATGCTCTTGCCGGTTCCTGGTGGCCCTACAAACAGCAGGTTATGCCCGCCGGCAGCGGCGATTTCGAGTGCTCGCTTGGCATGTTGCTGGCCGCGAACATCAGAGAGATCGTTTGACGCAGGATCGACCTTGGCGAGATCTGTTTTCTCAACCACATCAATGAGTTCCTTGCCCACCAGATGAGCGGTAATCTCAGTCAGGGAGGTCGCCGGGTAAACGTTCGCACAAGCCAGTGACGCTTCCACTTCATTGCACTTGGGCACTATGACGTGCCGACCAGCAGCCTGTGCCGCTAACGCCGCTGGCAATATCGCCGGCACCGAACGCAATTCTCCGCCCAGCGAAAGCTCGCCATAGACCTCGACATTGTCCAATGCGTTCCTGGGAAACTGTTTTTTCGCTGCGAGTATGCCGAGCGCTATTGCCAGGTCGTAGCGACCGCCCGCTTTCTTCATATCGGCTGGCGCCAGGCTGACGGTTATACGTTGTTGTGGAAACTCGAACCCGGAACTGATCAGGGCGCCGCGAACACGGTCCTTACTTTCGCGTACCGCCGTTTCAGCCATGCCGACGATGGTAAAAGCGGGTAGCCCGCCTGACAGGAACACCTCAATCGTCACTGGCGGTGCATCGGTTCCATACTGCGCACGGCAGCGGAGAATGGCGAGGCTCACTACAACTGCCCTCCCTGGCAGATGTCGCGCCCAAAGGGGGCGCTCCTACTTGCGCTCTTCTATCTCCTCGAGCTTCGCTTCCAGGCGCTCAAGTTTCTCACGTGTTCGAGCCAGAACTGCTTCCTGCACTTCAAACTCTTCGCGCGTTACGAGATCAAGCTTGCTGAGTCCAGATCGCAATACGCCACGAAAGTTCGTTTCCAGATCACTTGCGATAGAACGCATTCCGTCCGGGACCGATTCAGCCAGTTTTCTGGCCAGATTTTCTATTGAGTCGTCACCCATAGGCGATTGATACCTGAGCTACTGCAAAAACGCCAGCATCAAATAGACACAATCTCATCAGAAACCGCTCTTGCTCACTATTGTGGTGCAGATACGCGTCTTCGCCGCACTCCTTTGGAGCAGTCCCCACGGACACAATTTCTCAACCAGTTGATAAATCGCACGTTTTCTGAGTTGGCACACATTCTGCTCTATACATGGGTAACCGACCGACGGGCTTGAACCTTAACGATGGAGAACCAGAAAATGAATGTCAGAAAAACTGCGCTTGCCGCACTTGCACTACTAACGACCGGCGCTGCGCAGGCCGATACGTCAGCCAATCTCGGCTTCGCCAGCGACTACTACTACCGCGGCATTTTCCAGGCCGGTTCGTCAGCCAGCGGCGGTTTGGATTTCGAAAGCGGCAGTTTCTACGCCGGTACCTGGGTAGCTGATGTCAAAGATGGCTTGGAAGTAGACGGTTACTTCGGCTATGGCGGAGAGCTCGGCGACTTCGGCTACAGCGTTGGCTATACAGGCTACTTTTACACTGGCGATTTCGACGACACCTATCAGGAAATTAATCTCGGCGGATCCTTCGGGCTTGTCGCTCTGGAGGTCGCTGTTGGTGAATACGAAAACTTCACCGGGCCGACACTTGACTACACCTACTACTCGCTGACCGTCGAAAAAAACGGCTTCTATGGCAAGTTCGCAGGTTTCTCGCAGGACTTCACAGGTGATTACTTCGAGGCGGGCTATTCCGCAACGGTCGCTGAGATCGACCTCGGTGTCACGTTACTTTTCAATGACAAGAACCTAAGCAGCGACGGTGCGTCGGATCAGGCATTGATCTTCACCGTCGGCAAATCATTCGATCTGAAGTAAGGGGAATCCAGATGAAAATGATCACGGCAATTATAAAACCTTTCAAGCTCGACGATGTACGACAGGCTGTCGCAGACATCGGTATCCAGGGCATTACCGTCACAGAGGTCAAGGGATTTGGCCGCCAACGTGGCCACACCGAGCTTTACCGTGGTGCGGAGTACGTTGTCGACTTTCTGCCAAAGGCCAAGATAGAACTGGCTGTTGATGACGAGGTGGCCGAGCAGGTTATCGAGGCCATCAGCAATACCGCACGCACTGGCAAGGTCGGCGACGGCAAGATTTTCGTCACCGAACTTGTCCAGACCATTCGAATTCGTACCGGCGAGACCGGTAGCGAAGCCGTTTAACCCTGTCCGACAACTGATACACCGAGGAGAAACTCGTGGAAGCAACAACTCAGATAGCGGCGCAGGTTACTGAACTTTCGTACGCACTCGATACTTTTTACTTTCTTGTCATGGGCGCGCTTGTTATGTGGATGGCCGCCGGATTCACAATGCTCGAAGCCGGACTGGTTCGCGCAAAGAACACCGCGGAGATCCTGACCAAGAACGTCGGTCTCTATTCCATCGCCTGCATTATGTACATGCTGTGTGGTTACACGATTATGTACCCGGGTGATTTTGCAGGCGGCATTTTCCAGAGCCTGTCGACTTTCGGCACTGGTCTGCTGACCTCCAGCGACAATGCAGCAGCGGATGTTATTGCCAGCGGCGGTGAGACTTACTATTCCAACCTGTCGGATTTCTTCTTCCAGGTTGTGTTCGTCGCAACGGCAATGTCGATTGTTTCCGGCGCGGTCGCAGAGCGCATGAAGCTTTGGGCGTTCTTCACGTTCGCGGTCGTTCTGACAGGCTTCATTTATCCGGTCCAGGGATTCTGGAAATGGGGCGGTGGCTTTCTTCAGGAAGCTGGCTTTCTGGATTTTGCCGGCTCTGGAGTCGTGCATCTTTGTGGAGCCGCAGCAGCGTTAGCCGGTGTGCTCTTGCTTGGGGCCCGCAAGGGTAAGTACGGCAAGAGCGGGCAGATTAACGCCATTCCTGGTTGCAACCTGCCAATGGCTACTCTCGGAACCTTGATTCTCTGGCTGGGCTGGTTCGGTTTTAACGGCGGCTCTGAGCTCAAGGTGTCGGATGTCGGTGAGGCAAACTCGGTCGCGCTGGTCTTCGTCAATACCAACATGGCCGCCGCAGGCGGTCTGGTTGCAGCTTTGCTGCTGGCACGGGCCTGGTTCGGAAAAGCCGATCTCACGATGGCGCTTAACGGCGCTCTTGCCGGCCTCGTCTCGATTACGGCTGAACCGCTTACACCGGAACCGCTTGTTGCGACCCTGATCGGTGCCGTCGGCGGCTTGCTGGTCGTGCTCTCAATCGTCGGCCTCGACAAGCTGAAGATAGACGACCCGGTTGGCGCGATCTCGGTCCATGGTGTCGTTGGAATATGGGGCGTACTCGCTGTTTGCATAAGCAATCCCGACGCGACGCTCTTGGTGCAACTGCTGGGCATCGGGTCAATATTCGCCTGGGTATTCGGCACAAGCTTCGCCGTATGGTTCATATTGACGAAAACCATCGGTATTCGGGTCTCCGAGGAAGAAGAGTACGAAGGCATCGATATCAGCGAGTGCGGACTTGAGGCCTACCCTGAATTCACGTCCGCCGAGTGAACATAATGGATCTCCCCAATATCTGATATTGTTGTTTGATATCAGTACTAAAGTGGGCCTTCGGGCCCGCTATTTTTATTTTTCGATCACACCAAGGCTTAAGTTTAGGTGTGACCGTCATCACGATATTTTGGCGCAACCCGTGCTCTAATAGTCGCATGAATATCCGATACCTGCTGATCGGCTCTGCCGCTCTCGCCATGACTGTCAGCGCTGCTGTATTTGCTGATGACATTTATAAATGGACTGACGCAAACGGCGACGTGCACTACGAAGACCGCCCGTCCGGCGAGCCATCCGAGGAGCGTCTGCAATTCTCGTACAATCGCACCAACAGCACTGCGCTTGAACAACGCGTGCAAGCACGGCGCGATGCGGGCGCCACTCGGCGCGAGGCCAGGGAAGAGGCACAGGCGGAGCAACGCATCGCCGCGGAAACTCGTGCCGCTGCCGAAGAAAAACGGGCCAGGTGTCAGACCTATCGTGCCAAATTGAAAACTATGCTCGAGTCTCGCCGCGTCTATCGCGAAGACGAAGCGGGTGAGCGCACCTATCTGGACGAAACTGCACGAGCCGAAGCCCGCACCAAAGCTGAAGAGCTCATCAAGGAAACCTGCGACAACTGATTCTCAATGATGAGGCCTGGTACTTCACATTAGAATCACTGCTGGCACTACAATACGTGCTCACGCTTAAGGAGCACCGGATTGATCGCCGCAAGAGATCCCGACAACGAATCGACTCAGGCCTATCTGCCTGATTTCTGTGCGGCCGGCACTTTGTTCGTCATTGTTCTCGTTGCGGAGCTTATTGCCATTGCGCTGACGCTCGCATCCTATGGCCCCGCACAACAATTCCTGATTGAACTTTCGAAAACGTCGTTCCTCATACTCTGGATCGCATTGCTGGGTACCGCGCTCATGTGCCAGCTAAAGGGCTATCTGGAAAGCGCCGGGCAAACCCGTGCATTTGTCATCGGCTTCGTAGTGCTCGAGATCATGTGCCTTGTAGTCGCCGAAGGCGCCTGGCAGCTAACTCGCATTTATGGCGAGTCATTAATCATCGATGGCACGCACCCGACCTTCATGCTGCGCACCTTCGCGATCAGCTCTATCGTCATCGCACTCGCCATGCGCTACCTGTATATCTCCAGCGAGTGGCGACGCAGTATCGTGCTCGAAGCACAGGCACGAATCAGTGCATTGCAGGCGTTGATTCGACCACACTTTCTGTTTAACACCATGAACACGATCGCTTCGTTGACGCGATCTGATCCCGCTCGCGCGGAGGAGGCCGTTGAAGACCTGTCTGACCTGCTACGGGCCAATCTTGGCGGGTCCTCCAACAAGTCGGCTCTCAAACAGGAGCTGGAGACAGCCGCTATCTATCAACGTATCGAGAAACTGCGACTGGGTGAAAGACTTGCCGTGCGTTGGGATGTCGACGAGTTGCCGATGCGGGCACGCATCCCGAGTCTGACGATTCAACCACTACTCGAGAACGCCATTTACCATGGCATTGAGTTGCTGCCGGATGGTGGCGAAGTGAAAGTCACCGGGAAGCGGGATGGCGATCACCTGCAGATAGCAATCTCCAATCCGGTGGCCGTCGGCGAGAAGCGCGCCACCGGCGGCAACAAAATGGCGATGTCGAATATCAAGCAGCGATTCGAACTCGCCTATGGCAACAAGGCTACGGTTACTATCGATGACGGTGGCGATCTGTTCACCGTGACATTGCGCTTCCCGCTCGACGAGGGTGAGGCATGAGGGTTCTTGTCGTTGACGATGAACGGCCGGCTCGTGAACGGTTGAAACAACTGCTTGATGACGAAGCTGCCTACGAGTTCGTTGGCGAAGCCGCCAACGGTGTTGACGCCCTCAAACTCGCCGCCGAACTGCATCCGGATATCGTCTTGCTCGACATACGCATGCCCGGTCTCGATGGTATCGAAACCGCTCACCACCTGAATTCACTGGACGAACCGCCCGCTGTAGTTTTCACCACGGCTTACGACGAGTATGCGATTGACGCCTTCGCCGCACGCGCCGTCGGCTATGTTCTGAAACCGGTCCGTCGTGCCCGCCTGACGGCTGCGCTGGAGCAGGCATCACGACTGGCTCCCAGCACACTGACCTCGGCCGCCTCTGCGGCGAACATGACAGCAGCAAGAAAGCACGTCTGTGCCCGTGCGCACGGAGAGTTGCGACTGATTCCTGTCGCGGAAATCGCGTGTTTTCGCGCCGAGCAAAAATACATTGTTGTCGATCACCTGAACGGTCAGGACCTTATCGATGAATCTTTAAGGGCGCTCGCCGAGGAATTCAGCAGTAGTTTCGTTCGCATCCATCGCAGTGCGCTCGTAGCGGTACGGTGTATCGTCCGAATCGAAAAAACCGAGGACGGAAAAAGTCGCATTGTTTTGCGCGATAACTCGCAAGTCGACGACAAAGAGCTGATAATCAGCCGCCGGCATTTGGCAGAAGTACGCCGGCGTCTGAAGGGAGATTAATTGAAAATCCGAATAGCAACCCGCAAGAGCGCTCTCGCACTTTGGCAGGCTAACCACGTCGCGGCTGTACTCGAAACATTTCCCGAGGTCACTGCGACCGAACTCGTCCCCATGTCGACCAAAGGCGATGAAATTCTGGATCGCAGCCTGCAGAAGATTGGTGGCAAAGGCCTGTTCATCAAGGAACTTGAGATTGCCATGCAGAGCGGGGATGCGGATATCGCCGTGCACTCGATGAAAGATCTCCCGGCAGAAATGCCCGCCGGCTTTTGCCTCGCCACAACAATGACGCGAGCCAACCACCGGGACGCACTCGTCACTGATGGTGGCAGGCAGTTGGCCGAGTTACCGCAAAATGCCCGTATCGGCAGCTCAAGCTTGCGGCGGCAGGCACAACTCAAGATGCTGCGCGCCGACCTCTGCATAGAACCGCTACGCGGCAATGTAAACACACGGCTCGCAAAGCTCGAAAACGGCGACTACGACGCGATCATTCTTGCTGCCGCCGGGCTTGAGCGACTGGGGCTCGATCACCACATTAGCCATCAGTTTTCTCCGGACGAAATGCTGCCGGCCGCCGCGCAAGGTGTTCTGGGCATCGAGTGTCTGGAATCGAGTACCGAGGTCCGCGCCATAGTCGGCAAGCTAAACGACTCTGTTGCGGTCCAGACAACGACCGCAGAACGAGCGATCGCTCGAGTACTGGAAGCCAGCTGCCAGTCTCCTGTTGCTGCATACGCCACTGTGGATAAGGAGATACTCACAGTGACCGCGCTGGTTGCTCATCCGGATGGCTCAACGTCCATCAAAGAGTCCATTTCCGGCGATGCTGCTGATGCGGAACAGCTCGGAGAAGCTCTCGCTGCCTGCCTGCTTGAAAACGGCGCGCGCGAGCTACTGGACTCTATTGAGGCACTAAATGACTAACGCCCAACCATCTCCATTAAAGGGGGTTGGCGTTCTAGTCACTCGACCACGTGCGCAGGCCGCCGAACTCATCAAGGCAATACAAGGCAAAGGCGGCAATGCAATTTATTTTCCGGTCATCGAAATCGTGCCGCGAGATACGACCGAGGTCGCCGCTGCCGCTGCCGCACTACCTAATCCGGATATCGCCGTTTTCGTTAGCCGGAATGCGGTCGCTCACGGCCTGTCGCACGCCGCAGGTGCGGCAAAAGCCGCCGTCGGTCCGGCTACTGCCGCTGCCATTCGGTCCGCTGGCCAGACCGTAGAGATCGATCCGGGCCAGGGCTACGACAGCGAAAACCTGCTTGAGGAACCCGCTTTTCGCGATGTCGCCGGGAGACAGGTGCTCATTATCCGTGGCGGCAATGGTCAGGAAGGCCGGGGCCGGGAATTACTTGCGGATACGCTTCGGCAGCGGGGCGCGCTAATAAGCTACCTGCCCGTTTACGAGCGCGGTCTCCCGGTAATCAGCCCTGAATTGCTCGTCGAGGTCGAAACGGCCTGGCGCGACGGAAGAATTAACGCGATTACAGTGATGAGCGTCGAAACGCTGAACAACCTGAGCACTCTGCTACCGGAATGGTGTGCACAACAACTTGAAAATGTACCGCTGGTGACACCGGCGGCACGTGTTATAAAAGAGGCACTTGATCGCTACCCGGCGTCCTCGCCCATTCTGACATCAGGGCCGCAGACTGCCGATATGGTTGACGCGATTATTGCAATACAGCAGCACACAGGACAAACCCCGGACTAGCGCCATGAACGACGACCAAAATGACATTCAAACAACCGCAGACGCCGAGTTCGCCGTCGAAGATGGCGGACCACCAGAAAAGGCCGTACGTGGTAACGGCGTAGCGTGGCTGGCGGTCTTTCTCGCTGCCATCGCGGTAGCGCTGGTTGGCTACACAGTATTCGAGGACTGGCGCACGGCTGATGATTCCAGCCAATTCGACAATTTTGCCAGCGTCGAGAGCCTCAACCGCCACGCAACGCAAACCAGCGATGCTCTCGCCGCGCTCGAAGCGAGTATCGGTCAGATTACTCATCCGGATTACAGCGCTGATATTGACGCCGTGCGCCGTGACGTTGAGGATCAGATACGGCTGCTGAATTCGCTGCCGCCACGCATGTCGACCCTCGAGAATTCCGTGGCCTCTCTGGCCGGGATTTCAGCCGGTGCACGGGAAACGTTTTTGACGGCCGAGGCCGAGTACTATTTGCAGATTGCCAACGCCCAGTTGCAACTTGCGAATAATCCGCAATTGGCATCTCTGGCGCTCGGTATGGCCGATGAACGTGTAACTCAACTATCGGACCCGGGATTAACCGCCGTGCGCCGCGCCATTGCCGATGAACTTGCGGCGCTTGAGGTCATGGAGAAACCGGACCTCGAGGGAGCAACGCTGACGCTGGCCAGTCTCGCCCGAGTGGTCGAATCCTTACCGCTCGCCAGCACCACAGCAAAAGAAGACAAAGCCGATATTGACGAGGACCAAAGTGGCGTCGATCGTGCCTGGGGTTCGGTGAAAGACGCGATGTCCGGCCTGGTCAAAGTTACACCACCGGATCAGGCGAAGCTCGCGCTCGTATCACCGGATGCCGCGTACTTCCTGCGCAACAATATTGCGCTACAGCTGCAGGCCGCTCGGTTGGCCCTGTTGCGTGGCGAGCAAGCGATATTCGAGCAGGCACTGGACGACACCAGCGCATTACTCGACACGTATTTCGATTCCGGCAGTGAGCAGGTCACCAGCGCGCAACTGACGATCAGCGAAATACGCGAAGATATTTTCGCAACATCCGTGCCGGATATTTCCGAGTCGCTGCGGTTGCTGCGCCAGTTCCGTACCGTGCGCGAGACGACCGAGTGAAAATCGGCATCATCGTTGTACTCGCGCTGTTTGCGGGCGCGTTCGGCGCACATTTTCTGCTCTCGGACCCCGGCTATGTCGTCATCAACTTTCGCGGCTATCTCGTTGAGATGTCAGTACCCGTGCTGGTACTTCTGACAGCGGCACTGTTTGCCGTTATCTGGCTTGTCCGCAAGATCATAATCGCACCGCGGCGGATCGGCGAGGCCGCAGGACGCTTTCGTTCCGCCCGGTCCGGACAGAAGATGACGCGCGGCATGATTGAAGTCGCCGAAGGCCATTTTGCTCGCGGCGAGCGCATGCTGGCGCGCGCTGCGCGGACCAGCGATTCGCCGCTGTTTAATTACTTGCAGGCCGCTCGCGCTGCGCACCTTCAGGGACGCAACGAGCGCCGCGACGACTGGCTTAAGCTTGCCTATCAGGAAGTCCCGGAGGCGGCCAACGCGGTGTTGTTGACGCAAGCCGAGTTTCAGCTCGATCAGGGTCAACATGAACAGGCGCTGGCTACGTTGCGACGCCTGGATGAAAACTCGAAGGACCATGGACATGCACTGGCGCTCATGGCGCGCTTGTACTTTCGATTGGAAGACTGGTCTTCACTTCGGGAAATTCTGCCAAGGGTGAAAAAGCACGGCCAGGTCAAGCCCGAAACGCTGACAGCATGGACCATCCGTATCCATCAAGAGCAGCTCGATAACGCGGCCGACGGTGACGCGGTTCTGCTTGCCTGGAAGGATGTTCCCAAGGCAAACAGATCCGACATCACGCTCCTCACGTCCTATTACGAAGGACTTATGCGAGCCGGACTACACGAAAAAACCGAAAAAGAACTTGCGGCGGCATTGAAGTCGAACTGGCGCGGCCCACTGGTCCGATTGTTCGGGCTCGTCCAGGGTGACGATGCCAGCAAACAGCTAAAGCGGGCGGAAGGCTGGCTCACAAACCACAGCGAAGACCCGGATCTCTTGCTGGCGGCCGCAAGACTCTGCCTTCGCAACGAACTCTGGGGAAAAGCCCGAAGTTACCTCGAAACGGTGTTGAGCCTCAGGCAAAGCCCCGAGGTATTCCAGGAATACGGGGCACTGCTGAATCAGCTGGGCGAGACGGATGCCGCAGCGGACGCCTACAGAGATGGGCTTGGCATGGTGGCGGGCGAATCGCTGCCGGCGATTCCACATCTGAAGGCGCCCCAGGACTGAGTCGAGCATAACCAATGCTCACTCTCATCATTGGCACAGGCTATACAGGCGGCCGTGTGCTCGAGCGATTGCAAGGCGCCTTCGGCTTGAGCAAATCACGCCTTGAGTCCAGCAAAGAATCGGCAGGTTTCGATCTCGATACGGCGACGTCGCTACCGATCCACCTTCCCGACATTTACCGGATCATATACACGGTCCCACCTGCCGGTGATGCCGACGACGAGAGACTGCAGCGTTTTCTCGAGCTACTGGACCCCGCACCGCAAAGCTTTGTGTACATCAGCACAACGGGCGTTTACGGCGATTGCGACGGTGCGAAGATTGACGAGTCTGCGACGGTTAACCCCGGCACCATTCGTGCCCGACGCCGGGTTGCCGCCGAACACCAGTTGACGCGGTGGGCTGCAGCCAGTGGATCCAATCTCACGATTCTTCGGGTGCCCGGTATTTACGGCCCTGGTCGCCTCGGTGAAGAGCGCTTAAAAAACAAGGAACCCGTGCTGGCGGAGGCAGATTCGAACCCGGGAAACCGAATCCACGTCGATGACCTGGCAAGTTGTTGCTGTGCGGCTCTGGACGCTCCGGCCGGCATCTACAATGTTGGCGATGGCGACCATCGCAGTGCTACCTGGTTTGCCAGTGAAGCCGCCTGCCAGCTCGGATTCCCGGAGCCACGGCAAGTCAGTCGCGAGGAGCTGGCGCGAAGTATTTCTTCGCTTCGCATGTCATTCCTCAGCGAATCACGTCAAATCGATACTCGAAAAATGCGCGAGGTGTTGGGTTTCATTCCGACCTACACGAACGCGGAAGACGGCATCCGTGCCAGTCGAATGAAGCGCGGTCAGACCTGAATCAGGGTTGGCTGCGTTTGCTCCGCAGCCACGCTGTCAGCGACTCCCACTCATCCCAGTCCGGCCACGCAAGATATTCGGGCAACTCGAAGATGCCGATGCCGCGTGTATAGGCACGCACGTAATTTTGCGCCTCTCGCAGTGCCGCAACATAAGGGATTTTCGCCTTTGTCAGATATTCATCAAGATCATCGAAAATCAGCGTGTTATCCCGAACCCGGTTCGCGACTGCTGCAATCCTGGCCTGTTTTTTAGCGATTTTGCTGACACCTCTGAGCTCCTCGAGAAAGGTCGTCGTCGCCTGCATGTCTATTGTCGATGGCAGAACGGGAACGACGATCGTTTCGGCGTGCTTGACGAGATCGGCCAGCTCGGCGCCGTGCGAACGTGCCGGCGCATCGATAATCAGGTAATCAGCGTTGCGTGGTGCATGTCGCAGACCACCCTCGAACCCGGCGATGCCGGTGATGGTCGCGCGATTCTCGGGACGTCTGGCCAGCCAGTCGAGGCTGGAACGCTGAGGATCGTAGTCGGCCAAGGCAACAGCAGCGCCCTGGGTCGCAAAATAGGATGCGATGTTAGTCGCGAGGGTGCTTTTTCCGCAGCCACCTTTCGCATTGAGTACCATTATGTGCCGCATGTCGCTCTCCAAGGGCAGTTTGTTAGTTTGACCGGTAGTTTATGTAAACTACAGCGGCGGGATTATAAAGTCCATTGAGCGCCATTGCGACGAAACAGCAAAACAAATGCACCTTCCCTATACGAAAATGCACGGCACCGGAAATTTGATTCTGGTAGTCGACCAGCGTAGCAATAATTTGCCACCGCCAAGCACTGAAGTCATTCGCAAACTCGGTGATGAAGACTTTGGTCCCGGTTTTGATCAGATGATGTGGATAGGCCCGGCCAGCGATGAATCCTGCGTTGCAAGCTACCGGGTATTTAATGCTGATGGCTCCGAGGTGGAACAGTGCGGCAACGGAGTACGCTGCGTCGCGAAATATCTGGCTGGTACAGACGACAACGGTGCGGAGTTTTCACTACAGAGTCCCGCCGGAGTTATCGCCGCTCGCGTGCGCGACGATGGCATGGTTGCCGTCAGTATGGGGACACCGGATTTCGAACCTGCGCACATACCCTTTGTCGCGGAATCCACAGCAGATTCCTACCTGTTGAGTGTCGGCGGCACGGAAATCGAGATTAGCGCCGTTTCAATGGGCAACCCGCACGCCGTCTTAAGGGTGAACGACGTTAGCGGGGCACCGGTTGGTGAACTTGGCCCTGAAATTGAGCGCCATGAGCGCTTTCCGAATATGACCAATGTCGGTTTCGTACACATCCGGGACCGGCAGAATATCGACCTCAGAGTGCATGAGCGTGGCGTCGGAGAAACAGCGGCTTGTGGCACAGGCGCGTGCGCAGCTGTGGTATCCGCCCAGCGGCTCGGCCTGTTGGATGAGGAGGTTCGCGTTCGGCTGCCCGGCGGTCAAGTCGTGGTAAGCTGGCGCGGCGGCGCAGCCACTGTCTGGCTCAAGGGCAACGCCGAGTTGATCAACGAAGGAATGATGGATCTTTAGGAATGGGCGAACTATGAGCACGCAACCGGAAGTCGACTACGGTGACGAGGAATTATCAGAGCAGGCCATCCATGACTACCTGGCCACACATCCGGACTTTTTCGAAGCTCACGCGAGCCTTCTGAACTCGCTGCATTTGCCACATGCCACTGGCGGAGCTGTATCGCTGGTCGAACGCCAGATATCAGTATTGCGGCAAAAAGACCTCAAACTCGAGAAACAGCTCAAAGAATTGATTGAGGTTGCTCGGGCCAATGAGCTGTTGGCGGCCAAGATTCACGAATTGACGCTGCAGTTGCTCTCTACAACCGACCTGAAAACAACGATCATTGCTCTCGAAGAGGGAATGCGCAGCGGGTTTGGTGCCGATCAGGCTGTTTTGGTCATCTTCGGCGATCCGGGCGCGTTTGACGATATCGATATCGGTCGTTTCTTCCACGTCATCGAAAGAAAATCAGAAGCGCTTAATCCATTCAAGACTTTCCTGGACGGTAACTCCGCGCGCTGCGGGCAGATTCGTGATGCACAACGTGATTTTCTGTTTCAGAACGATGCCGATGAGATTGGCTCGGCAGCATTGGTGCCGTTAAACGACGGCACCGAAGTCGGATTTCTCGCCATTGGCAGCACCGATGCAAACCGCTTCCACCCCGGCATGAGTATCGACTTCCTGACGCGTCTTGGCGATCTCATCGTAGGTGCTTTGAAGCGCTATTAGTGGTTCAACAAGGGCGACGGCACTGTGGACAACGAGGGCTGGATTGACAAGTTTATTCGGCACCTCGAATTCGAGCGCCGGTTATCTCCGCAAACCTGCAAGAGCTATCGCCACGATCTCAACTCGCTGCTCGCATTTCGTGAGTACTCGGGCCTTGACAGCTGGGGCGGGATGGATAGCGAGCATTTTCGCGCATACTCCGCGTCCTGCTACCGCAAGGGCTTAAGCGCGAGAAGTATTCAGCGCCGCTTGTCTGCCTGCCGCACGTTCTTTCGCTATCTGCTGCGCGAAAAACACGTCAACAAGAACCCTGTTACGGATGTGTCGGCCCCCAAGGGCAAGAAACGACTGCCGGGGAATCTCGATGCCGACCGCATGGCGCACCTGCTCAACATTCCGGGCAACGGCCCGCTCGTCGATCGCGACCGCGCAATACTCGAACTCTTGTACTCATCGGGCCTGCGATTATCCGAACTAACTGGCCTGAATTGCGGCGATGTGGATATGCAGGGTGCAACTGTCCATGTGACCGGTAAGGGCAACAAGGACCGCATCGTGCCCGTCGGCCGCAAAGCACTGCAAGCTTTGCGGCAATGGGATCAATCACGCGTGCAAATAGCCGCTGCCGACGAGAAAGCGTTATTCGTCAGCAACAGAGGCACGCGTATCAGCCCGCGTTCCGTACAGTCCCGTGTATCTCACTGGGCCCGTCGCCAGGGCATCGATGCCAAGGTCTATCCGCATCTGTTCCGTCACTCGTTCGCAACGCACTTGCTTGAGTCGAGCCATGATTTGCGCGGTGTTCAGGAGCTTTTGGGTCACGCCAATATCTCGACAACGCAGGTCTATACGCACCTTGATTTCCAGCATCTGGCCCAGATATACGACCAAACGCATCCCCGGGCGCGAAAAAAAGACTAGTCGATAGCGTTTATGCCGGCTGGGTACCTCTACAGGAAGAAAACCATGGAACAATTTCGAGGGACAACCATTGTCTCGGTCCGTCGCAATGGCAAGGTCGCCATCGCTGGCGACGGTCAGGTCAGCATGGGCAACACCATCATGAAGGGCAACGCCCGTAAGGTCCGGCAGTTAGCCAGTGGCCGTGTAATTGCGGGATTTGCCGGCGGCACCGCAGACGCCTTCACTCTATTCGAGCTGTTCGAAAGCAAGCTTGAGCAGTACGGCAATCTCACGCGAGCTGCGATCGAACTCGCCAAAGACTGGCGTATGGATCGGCGCCTGCGTCGCCTCGAAGCATTGCTTTGCGTCGCGGACGCCGAAGCCTCATTCGTTATTTCAGGCAACGGCGATGTGATTGAGCCCGAGAAGGACCTGATGGCAATTGGCTCCGGCGGACCCTTTGCCCAAGCGGCCGCTCTCGCCCTGCTAAACAACACTGATCTCGATGCTGCGGAAATTGTGAAGAAGGCCCTGCTGATAGCAGGCGATATCTGCGTGTACACCAACCAGAACATCATCATCGAAGAATTGTAGACATGTCACAGATGACCCCCAGAGAAATCGTCCAGGAGCTGGACAAACACATCGTTGGACAGGACGACGCCAAGCGCGCCGTTGCAATTGCACTGCGCAATCGCTGGCGACGCGTGCAGGTGGACGAGCCACTCCGCAGCGAAATCACACCAAAGAACATTCTCATGATCGGCCCAACCGGTGTCGGTAAAACCGAAATCTCGCGCCGTCTTGCACGGCTGGCGCGAGCACCTTTTATCAAGGTCGAGGCAACGAAGTTCACCGAGGTCGGTTACGTCGGTCGTGAGGTCGATAGCATCGTGCGTGACCTTATGGATGTATCGATCAAGATGATCCGCGAAGATGCCATGGCGAAAGTCCGGTATCGAGCCGAGGACGCAGCCGAAGAGCGTATTCTCGATGCGCTATTGCCGCCACCGTCACCCGGTGTCGGCTTTACACCAGACGCTGAACCCGCCGACAGCGACACTCGTCAAAAATTTCGCAAGATGCTACGGGAAGGCAAACTCGACGACAAGGAAATCGAAGTCGAAATTCAGGCGATGCCTGTCGGCGTCGAGATCATGGCACCTCCTGGCATGGAAGAGATGACCAACCAGTTACAGGGTATGTTTCAAAACCTCGGCAATAGCCGCAGCAAGACTCGCAAGCTCAAGGTCAAAGAGGCGCTTCGCCATTTGACCGACGAGGAAGCGGCGAAGATGCTGGACGAAGAAGAACTCAAAACGCAGGCGCTGGAAGCCGTTGAGCAACACGGTATCGTATTTCTCGACGAGCTCGATAAAGTCACGCGCAGCTCCGGTACCCAGGGCGCGGACGTTTCACGGGAAGGCGTGCAGCGTGACCTGTTACCGCTCGTTGAGGGCTCCACCGTCAACACCAAGTACGGCATGGTGAAGACAGATCATATTTTGTTTATCGCCTCCGGTGCGTTCCACATCTCCAAACCCTCGGACCTGATTCCCGAGCTGCAGGGACGATTTCCAATTCGCGTCGAACTGAAGTCACTGACCACCGAGGACTTCGTTCGAATTCTGACCGAACCGGACGCGTCTCTGACCTCACAATACGCAGCGCTGTTAAATACGGAAGAAGTACAACTCAAGTTCGCCGAAAGTGGTGTACGCCGCATCGCGGAAGTCGCCTTTCAGGTTAACGAAAATACAGAAAACATCGGCGCCCGACGCTTACACACGGTGATGGAACGATTGCTCGAGACAATTTCTTTCGAGGCATCTGACAAAAGCGGTGCAAAACTCACCGTGGACGCCGGTTACGTAAACGATCACCTGGCTGAGTTGGCGCAAGACGAAGATCTGAGTCGCTATATTCTCTAGAGACTTCGAGTATTGGGCCGGGTATCCTCGCAGAACCGCTTCGAATAAAGACCAGTAATGGCAAAAGCAGAACAAAGCAGCGACAAGACCCACTTCGGCTATAAGACCGTCTCGACCAACGACAAGGCTGACATGGTGCGTGGCGTGTTTGATTCGGTTGCCAGTCGCTACGATCTAATGAACGATTTGATGTCTGCGGGCCTACATCGTTTGTGGAAGCGCTACACGATTGATCAGGCCGCCCTCAAGCCGGGTAACGTTGTTCTGGATCTGGCTGGTGGTACGGGTGACCTCGCTCGCTCATTTGCACGCAAGGTTGGCCGGGAAGGTCATGTCATCCTCGCCGATATCAATGCCGCGATGCTCAAGCAGGGCCGTCGCCGCTTAGTCGATGCCGGCATCTCGGGCAACGTCACTATCGCCCAGGTCGACGCGCAGAATTTGCCTTTCGAGGATTCCACGTTCGACTGCATCACGATGGCTTTTGGCCTCAGAAACGTGACCGACAAGAACGCTGCGCTCGCGTCGATGTTTCGTGTCCTCAAGCCGGGCGGCAAAGCGATGATTCTGGAATTCTCAGAGCCAAATAAGGTCATTAAGCCGGCTTACGATCTTTATTCCTTCAAGGTGCTGCCGACGCTTGGCAAGTTCATCGCCGATGATCCTGGCAGCTATCAGTACCTGGCGGAGTCCATTCGCATGCACCCCGATCAGGAAACACTCAAATCGATGATGGAAGCCGCCGGATTCGAGCGCTGTCGCTATCATAATATGGCCGCAGGAATCGTCGCCCTGCATATCGGCTACCGGATCTGATCATTTATGGATGCTCTTGAAGCCGCGCTGCGTCCGGTCGCAAAACTGCTGAACCGAAACATTCAGGAGTCCACACCTGCGCGGGAGCTCTGCGGCAGGCTGGCTGGAACGGTCGTTGCGGTCCGCGTGTCCGATACCACACTGGCTACCTATTTTATCGTTGATGACGAAACTGTAGATGTCGTCGCTGCGACACCCGCGGATCCCGATGTGCTTATCAGTGGCTCACTGATCACGTTGGCGAGCCTGGCAGGGAAATCGGGTACGGCTGCCATACGCGATGGCTCGCTGGATATATCGGGTGACGCGGAACTTGCCAGCCAATTCCAGCAATTGTTGTCGCATGCCAGGCCTGATCTCGAAGAAGAACTCTCCGGGATCGTTGGCGATGTTGCCGCACACCGCTTAGGCGAACTCGCTCGCGGTTTCGGGCGCTGGGGACGTGAATCGCGCTCGACCATGGGTGCGAATATTCGCGAGTATCTTCAGGAAGAAAGCCGCGACGCCCCGAGCCGCTACGAGCTTGAAAAATTCAATGCCGACGTAGGCAAGTTACGTGATGATGTCGACCGCATCGAAGCGCGGCTGAATCGTTTGCAGGGTGGTAACTAATATGGCACGTCGCCGTACAATCTTTCGGATGATCGCAATCCAGCGCGTGCTGGTTAAGTACGGGCTGAGCGATCTCATCAAGCAGACCCACTTACTGCGCCCGTTACGCTTTCTGTTTTATCTGGCGCCACGCCAACGTGACAGTTCCGCGCCTGTCGGCGAGAGAATACGGCTCGCTCTGGAAGAACTGGGGCCCATATTCGTCAAGTTTGGTCAGGCGATTTCGACACGACGTGACTTGCTTCCGCCCGACATAGCAGATGAACTGGCGAAGTTGCAGGATGCTGTGCCACCGTTCCCGGTCGAACAAGCGGTCGCAATTATTGAAGGCGCTTACGGCGAATCGGTTGATGACGTCTTCGGACGCTTTGATAAAGAGCCTCTCGCTGCCGCATCTATCGCTCAGGTACACACGGCGAAACTGAAGGCGGGTCATGAAGTTATCGTTAAGGTCTTGCGTCCGGGCGTGCAGGAACAAATCGAAAGTGATCTGGCGGTAATGCGCGTGTTGGCTGGTCTGGCGGACCGTTATTGGGAGCATGGAAAAAGGCTTAGACCACTCGAGATCGTTGATGAGTACGAGCACACCATTCTCGATGAACTCGACCTGATGCGAGAGGCCGCAAACACAGCGCAGGTTAAGCGAAATTTTCAGGGCTCAGACATGCTGTATGTGCCGGACGTCTATTGGGACTACTGCCGGCCAGAAGTGCTTGTACAGGAACGCATCTACGGCACACCGATTAGCGAAATGGACGCGTT
>JAJFKQ010000015.1 GCA_021773155.1 Woeseiaceae bacterium
GCTGGAGATTTTGAACAGTGATGAGCCGATCGACCTTTTGTTTACGGATGTCGTCATGCCGGGCATGGGAGGGCCTGAACTGGCCGAAGAAGCGCGCAAATGCCGACCGGGTCTCAGAGTCTTGTTTACAACCGGTTTTACCGACAGCGCCGTATTCCGCGCCGGGGTCTTGGACAACACCGTAAATGTGCTCAACAAGCCATACAGTCGGACAACGCTGGCTGCAGCCGCACGCGGGGCTCTCGATGAGGAAGACGGGACGCAAGGTCAGACTGAAGCATGCAGCTAATTCACACATCCGGGGTCGAAGCAAAACGACCGCTGACCGAATACACTTTCAGGTGACACATGGAAATCAGACCCAGTACCAATAATCGACTGCTCATAATCGACGACGACCCGGGCATCGGCACCTTCGTCGCAAAAGTGGGGCGTGCGCTCGGGTTTGCAACCTGCCAGTGCACCAATGCGGTGGAGTTCGAGAAAGGATACAAGGAATTCATGCCGACCGTGGTCGTTACAGATTTGCAGATGCCGGGTGTCGATGGCATTCAGTTGCTACGGAATCTCGGCGAGAAAAAATGCACTGCCTCGATCCTGATTATCAGCGGAATGGACGTTAAGACTCTCGGTTCAGCTAAAGAGTTGGGTAAACTGAATGGTCTGAAAATAGTCGGTTGCATGCAAAAACCACTTGCCCTGGCGGAACTCAGGCAAACGTTGAAAGACGCGCAGAACGAACAGAATCCGGTTTCCGAGCAAGACCTTGCCGCCGCCGTCGATGAGGGCCAGTTGACGCCGTACTACCAGCCCAAAGCCGCAAGAAATCAAAAAGGAGAATGGATAATCGACGGCGTGGAGTCACTTATTCGCTGGCCCCATCCAAAACACGGCATGATCATGCCCGATGATTTCATTCCGCTGGCCGAAGAGACGGGTCAAATTGTGCCGCTGACAACCTACGTAATCGATCACGCAGTACGACAGATGGTTGATTGGCACTGCGGGGGACTCAAATTGGACGTGTCGGTAAACGTGTCGGCGTCGACGCTGGACGAAATCGATTTTCCGGACCGTATATCGGCTCTGATGGAGCAATATGGCCTGGACAATCGAATGCTCACTCTGGAAATCACGGAAAGCACTGCGATGACCCGACAGGACCTGATTCTCGATATTCTGACCCGACTGCGTATCAAGGGTTTTTCGCTGTCGATGGACGATTTCGGTACCGGTTACTCGTCCCTGAAACAGCTTTTCAAACTCCCGTTCAGTGAACTGAAAATAGACAGATCGTTTGTCAAGGAGCTGGACAACAATCACGAGGCACGCACTTTGACCACGGCAATGGTGACGCTGGCGCACCAGCTTGGGCTCACCGTCTGCGCCGAGGGTGTGGAAACTCGTTCGGCCCTTGATTTTCTCGGATCTTTGGGCTGTGACCGGGTACAGGGCTACCTGATCAGCAGGCCGGTACTTCCCGACCAGATTCCAAAATGCGTCGAGGACTGGGGTAAGTCGTGACACGGCCGTGGCAAATTCCTGCCCACTAACGTTCCGGCATTCAAGGCATTATTCGGTTACTTCAGTTGTTCCATGAGGCTGGCCATTTCGATGGCGGCGAGAGCCGCGTCCGAGCCTTTGTTGCCGGCCTTGGTCCCGGCGCGTTCGATCGCCTGTTCGATCGTGTCAGTGGTTAGCACCCCGAAGATGATCGGCACGCCGGTTTGCATCGCAGCTTGCCCAACGCCTTTGGCGGCCTCGCCAGCGACGTACTCGAAGTGGGCGGTCGCGCCGCGAATCACGCAGCCAAGCGCAATAACCACGTCGTGTTTTCCGGACTCCGCGATTTTCTTCGCAACCAATGGGATTTCGAACGCGCCAGGCGTCCAGACGACGGTTATATCGTCGTCCGCGACTCCATGGCGCTTGAGGTTGTCGACGGCGCCGTCCAGCAATTTCGTGTTTATGAAGTCGTTGAAGCGGGAAACAACGATGGCGAATCTCTTTTCCGATCCGTCGAACTTCCCTTCAATCTGTATTGGCATGTCGTGCGCTCTCCTGTTGGTCGGGTAAAGATTCGGCATGGCCCTCTGCTTCGTAGCCGAAAAGGTGGCCGAATTTGTCCTGTTTGGTTTTTAGATAACGTTCGTTGTGTGGATTCGATGGCATGACCAACGGGATACGATCGGTGACGTCAAGGCCGTAGCCCTGGAGGCCTTTCCGTTTCATGGGGTTGTTCGTGATCAGCCGCATCGTAGTGATGCCGAGGTCCTTGAGCACCTGTGCACCAATGCCGTATTCGCGTGGGTCCGGATCGAACCCCAGGTGCACGTTGGCCTCGTGGGTATCGAGACCTTCGTCCTGGAGGTTGTAAGCCCTGATCTTGCCAACCAGTCCTATTCCTCTGCCTTCCTGGCGCATGTAAACGAGTACGCCACAGTCCTGTTGCTGGATGATGCGCAGCGCCTCGTGAAGTTGACCGCCGCAATCGCATCGCAGCGAGTGAAAGATATCGCCGGTCATGCATTCGGAATGAACACGCACCGCGACGTTTTCTTTTCCGGCGACGTTGCCTTTCACCAACGCGACGTGATTTTGCTCATCTATATCGGTCTCATAGACCACCATGTGCAGATCGCCGAATTCCGTAGGCAACGAGGTTTCCGCGGCACGACGAACGATCTGCTCGTGGGCGCGCCGGTACTGAATAATGTTCTCAACGGTGCAGATTTTTATGCCGTGCTTTTCGGCAAAGGGAATCAATTGCGGCATCCGCGCCATCGTTCCGTCTTCATTCATGACTTCGCAAATGACGGCCGACGGGTTGAGTCCGGCGAGACGACAAAGGTCGACGGAACCCTCGGTTTGGCCGGCGCGAACCAGTACGCCGCCTTCGCGCGCGCATAAAGGAAAGACGTGGCCGGGACGTACGAGGTCATCCGCGTCGCAACTCGGGTCTGCTGCGACCTGCACGGTGCGCGCCCGGTCATGCGCGCTGATGCCGGTGGTGACTCCGGTGCGTGCTTCAATACTGACATGAAAGGCGGTGTCGAAGGGCGACGTATTGTCGTTCGTCATGGGTGGCAGATTGAGTTGACGGATGCGCTCGGGAGTCAGAGTAAGACAAATGAGTCCGCGCGCGTGGGTCGCCATGAAGTTTATCGCCTCGGGCGTAATGTGCTCGGCGGGGATCACGAGATCGCCTTCGTTTTCCCGGTCCTCGTCGTCGACGAGCACGATCATACGTCCCTGTTGAAGCTCTTCGAGTATTTCGGGTATTTCGCTAACCATGTTTTAACCTCTGTCCGGCTTGGCAAAGCCGTGCCGGGTAAGTAATTCCCTGGTGAGGCCGGAACCGCCGGCCTGTCGTATGTAATGAAGCAGGTGTTTGCCGAAAACGTCGGCTTCCATGTTGACCCGATCTCCGGGTCGTTTTGAACAGAGCGTCGTTTCATCAAGTGTTTTCGGAATGATCGCGACGTCGAACGACTCATCACCCGGATTGACGATGGTGAGGCTGATGCCGTTGATGGTGATCGAGCCTTTCGGAACGAGATACGGCAGGACTTCCGCGGGAGCGCTGAATGTCCAGAGGGAAAAGTCACCCTGACGTCGTACGCGGTCGATGCGACCCACGCCGTCGACGTGACCCTGTACGATGTGGCCACCGAAGCGATCACCGAGAGCCATAGCGCGTTCGAGATTGACTCCGTCGCCTACTTTCAAATCGCCCAGCGTAGTGCGGTCGAAGGACTCCGGCGAGACCTGAACCAGAAAATCCTCGTCGCTGAAATCGACGACGGTCATACAGGCGCCGTCGATGGCGATGCTGTCGCCGGGTTTTATGCCTTCGAGCACAGAGTCGGCCATAACGGTAAGGTCGCAACCCTTGCGCCGCCGTATCGAACCAACTTCTTCAATGATTCCGGTGAACACGTCAGGACTCCTTATCTACGTAAGCCTCAATGAGAATATCCCCGCCAACAGGTGTGGCGGTCATGTCGCGCAGCGTGAGTACATCTTTCATTCTCTCGGCGCCCGCGCCTTCGACGGCGCTTACAGCTTCGCGTCCGCCAATGATTTTCGGCGCGATAAAAAACATCACTTTGTCAACGACGCCCGAGTTGAAAGCGGATGCAAGCGTGGCGCCGCCGCCTTCGATGAGTACGGAGGTGATTTCGCGGTGTCCCAGCTCTTGCATGAGACAGACCATGTCCACGCCGCCCGGCCCACTTGGGATACTCAGGACTTCGTCAGCCTGGGGGTAGTCGCGTTCTTCGGTGACCGCGATCCAGGTGGGGGCATCGGCAGGCGTTCGAAATACCATTCGGTCGGTATCAAGACCTTCTGCGGCATCAAGGAGGACCCGAACGGGATTTCTGTTCTCCCTCTGCGGCAGTCGGGTAGTCAGGCTCGGATCATCCAGCATGACGGTGCGGCCTCCGACCAGAATTGCGTCGACCTGATCGCGAATTTGGTGCACGCGATGACGTGATTCTTCGCCAGTAACCCAACGGGAATCACCGCTGCGGGTGGCGATTTTTCCATCGAGCGACATGCCGCATTTTGCGATGACCAGCGGCAGTCCCGTCGTTATGTATTTGATGAAAGCCTCGTTAAGCTGCCGAGCCTCGTCTTCCAGGAGACCCACCTCGACATCGATACCGGCTTCACGCAGCGACTGAATGCCCCGACCGGATACCAGCGGATTCGGGTCTTGCATCGCGGCAACGACCCGGGCGGGTTTGCGTTCGGTGAGCAGATTGACGCACGGGGGCGTGCGGCCTTCGTGGTTACAGGGCTCGAGCGTGACGTACACCGTGGCGTCGGAAACGTCACCCGCCGCCTGCAGCGCGATCACTTCCGCATGAGGTTTTCCCGCCGACGCATGAAAGCCTTCGCCGATGACGCGATTGTTACTGACGACGACGCAGCCCACCATCGGATTGGGGCTGGTGCGTCCTCGCGCGCCTGCCGCAAGGGCCAGGGCGCGTTCCATGTAGTTACGATCGTTCAGCACAAAAAAACATCCCGCAGGTTATAAATTACCTTCGGGACGGACGCACCAGAGATCAACCTGCCGGGAAGGCGAATGGTCTCCCCTGATCAGATTACAGCGCGTAAGTTTCGGCATTACGATTCACCGGCACAGACTCCAGGCCCGTGTGGATGATGCCAAAACTGATTAATCTTCTACCATCCGGACTGTAACCGTCGGCCCCGGAATTTCACCGAATCAGCCTTGATCGAAACTGCCGACCAAGGGTCGCGGGCTCTCACCGCCGGTAGGGAATTTCACCCCGCCCCGAAGATTAACTCTTTAACTATGTCGGGAAAGCATAGCACTTCTTTGCGTGTTGGGTGAATCAGTATTCAAGCCGCTATCGGGTGAAATGGTGCCGCTGCCCAAGCATGTCGGGAGTGACCAGCGTCAGACCGCTGTCGGTGACGCGGAACCCGCGGGCGCGATCAGCATCGGCGTCTTCGCCGATGACTGTGCCTTCCTTGACGATGGCGCCACTATCGATAATCGCCCGGTTGATTCGGCAGTGCCTTGCGATCTGCACATGTGGCAGGATCACAGATTCCGATACTTCGCTGTACGAATGGACTTTGGTATCGGAAAATAACAGCGATTTTCGTATCCGCGCGCCGGAGACGACGCACCCGCCGGATACCATTGAATCGATGGCCTCACCGCGACGCTCCGGATCATCAAAGACGAACTTTGCGGGCGGCGATTGATCTTGGTGCGTGTAGATGGGCCAAAACTGATCGTAGAGGTTCAACTGCGGCGATACGGAAACCAGTTCCATATTGGCCTCCCAAAACGCATCCAGTGTACCGACATCCCGCCAATATGCCTTGGCGCTGCTCCTGTCCTCACGGAAGGGGAATGCGTAGACACGATTGTCTTTGATTATTGAAGGAATAATATTGCGTCCAAAATCGTGCTGTGTATTTTCGCTGTCTGCATTCTTGATGATCTGCTCGTAGAGGAACTCGGTGTTGAATACGTAGTTTCCCATCGAGGCGAGACATTGGTCCGGTTTTCCGGGCAATGGCTCCGGATTTTCCGGCTTTTCGTGGAAGGCGGTGATTCGACCGGTCTCGTCGACGGTCATCACGCCCATTTCGCCGGCGGCTTCGGCAATGGGTACTTCGATACAGGAAACCGTCATGTCGGCAAGTTTCTCGCCATGCGCGGCAAGGAAAGGACCGTAGTCCATCTTGTAGATATGATCGCCGGCCAGTATGAGCACGTAGCTGGGAGCGTGAGTACGGACAATGTCCAGGTTTTGATACACGGCGTCGGCCGTGCCGCGATACCATTCACCGTTAACTCTTTGCGAGGCAGGTAGTATTTCAACGAATTCCTGAGCGCCGGCCCGGAACAAGGACCAGCCGTGTACAAGGTGCCGGATCAGCGAATGCGCCTTGTATTGGGTCAGCACGCCGATACGTCGCACGCCGGAGTTAATGCAATTGGATAGCGGAAAATCGATGATGCGAAATTTACCGCCGAAGTAAAGCGCCGGCTTCGCCCGCCAGGCCGTAAGCTCATGCAGCCGGGAACCCTGGCCACCCGCAAGGATCAGGGCCATCGTCTTGCGTGTGAACCGGCTGACATAACGAGCGTCAACAACGATGTCCCCGGT
>JAJFKQ010000141.1 GCA_021773155.1 Woeseiaceae bacterium
TAGTCGCTGGCCGGCGCGGTTGCTACCGAAATCTGCTACCGCTTTACTATTAAAGAGCCCTTGTCCAAGATAGCCCGCTGTTTCTCTTTCTGAGTAAAGCATGCACCGAACACCGCTTATTCTGCTGGCCACGTTACTGACTGCCAGCACTGCTGGCGCCCAGTCACTTGAGCTCACAGACTGCCGCATCAGTGCCGGCCCGGGCGCCTCCAGCATGGCCGCGCGCTGCGGCACGATGATGCGCCCACTGGACCCCACGGGCGAGGTACCCGGCGAAATCGAGCTTCGAATTGCGGTGGTGCCGGCGCTAAACCTGACGCCCGAACCTGACCCTTTCGTTCCCATCGCGGGTGGCCCCGGACAGGGGTCGGTACAGTTTTACACCAGCTACTACTGGGCCTTCGAAGATGTACGCCGAAACCGCGACATACTGCTTATCGATCAACGCGGCACGGGCGAGTCCGCGACGATGGATTGTGAGTTTGATGACGACATTCTCGAGGGCGAGTACTCGGTCGAGGTAACGGTAGAATACACCGAGCGCTGCCTTGAGCAGTTACCACACGACCCGCGCTTTTTTACGACCAGCGTTGCCGTGACCGACATGGAAGCCGTTCGTGCGGCGCTCGGATATCCTGCTCTCAATCTGTACGGCGTGTCATACGGCACGCGTGTCGCACAACACTTCGCACGACGTTATCCCGGCTCAACACGCACTGTTGTCATTGACGGTGTGGTGCCACCGCAGCTTTCGCTGGGCCCCGAAATTGCCACCGAAAGCCAAAAGGCTGTCGACAGAATTCTGGCGCGCTGCGCCGAAGACGAAGCGTGCAACGAACGATTCCCTGACGTTGCTGCTGACTTTGAGCGAGTCGTCGTTGAGCTTCGCGCCACGCCGGTGACGATAGATGTGCCGCATCCGAGCACTGGCCGTCCGGAAGACCTCGAATTTGGCGAGGGTGAGCTTGCTGGTGCAATCCGCCTGCTCGCTTACCACCCGAACTCAATCGCGCTGATGCCGCTGCTCATACACGAGGCCGGCGAGGGTAACTACGCGCCACTCGGCTCGCAGTTCATGATGACTATGATCGCCATAAGGGACGCGATGTCTCTGGGCATGCACAACGCTGTTCTGTGCAGCGAAGACGTACCGTTCTACGACAAGTCGTCGATCGACTACGAGGGCCTTGCCGCCAGCTACATGGGCACCTTTCAGCTCGACGCGCTTGAGGCTATTTGCTCGGTGTGGCCCGCAGGACCTATCGACGATGAGTTCAAAGTACCGCTTGCGACCGGCCTGCCGGTGTTGCTGCTGTCCGGCGATTCGGATCCGATCACGCCGCCGCGCTATGCCGACCTCGCCGCTATCGATCTCACAAACGCCACCCACCTTATCGGCAAGCACCAGGGGCACGGCCAGATCAGCGTTGGCTGCACGCCGCAACTGGTCGCCGACTTTATCGACACAACTGACCCGGCGGGCCTGGACGCGACCTGCCTGGAGCGGAGTTTCGTCATGCCGTTTTTTCTCGACTTCTCGGGGCCGAACCCATGATCAAGGTTGATGGCATTCATAAATCCTTCGGCAAAGTGCGCGCAGTCCAGGGTGTCAGCTTTGATGCGCCCGACGGCAAAATCACCGGCCTGCTCGGCCCGAACGGCGCCGGTAAATCGACAACCTTGCGGGTGCTCTACACGGTGCTGAAGCCCGATGAGGGCTCGGCAAGCATTGATGGTGCGGATGTCGTAACGGACAGCCTCTCTGCGCGGCAAAAAATTGGCGCACTGCCACACAGTGCCGGCCTGTACCCACACCTCACCGCGCGCGAAAATGTCGCCTATTACGCGAATCTCTGCGGCATCGACAAGAGCGAGGTGGACGATAGGGTGGCAAGCATCATCCGGCTACTTGAGATCGAAGAGTTTGCCGACAGGCGCACGAAGGGTTTTTCGCAGGGGCAGCGAACCAAAGTGTCGCTGGCTCGTGCGCTGGTGCATGACCCGCAAAACGTCATCCTCGATGAGCCGACGAACGGCCTGGATGTCATGGCAACGCGTTCTTTGCGCCGCCTGATACTGAAGCTGAAAGATGCCGGTCGATGCGTTTTATTCTCATCACACGTTATGCAGGAGGTCGCCGCACTGTGTGACGACATTTGCATCATCGCTAACGGCCAAGTCGCTATCGATGGCTCAGTCGAAGGCATTCGCGAGCGCACCGGACAGAGCGACCTCGAAGAGGCGTTTGTGACTGCGATCCAGATGGTGGGAGACGAATGATGCGTACCTTCCTCACCGTTTTCTTAAAAGAGCTGCTCGACAACATTCGTGATCGTCGTACGCTGGCCTCCGCGCTGCTCATGGGGCCGATTTTTGGTCCGGTGTTGTTCGCCGTTGTCATCAACATGTCGATAGACCGCGCCCTGGATGATGCCGAGAGCATCATGGAGCTACCGGTCATTGGGCAGGAATACGCGCCAAACCTGATGCGCTTTCTCGAGAGCCGCAACATCGACATCGTTGCCGGTCCAGAAGACGCTGGTGGCGCTGCCCAAGCGGTGAAGAACGGGCTGCACGACGTCGTCCTGGTGGTTCCGGAAAACTTTGGCGAACAACTGGCCGATACGGTTCCGGCCCGGGTCGAGCTCTACTCTGACGAAGCAAACTCTCAAGGTGAAAAGGAAGGGCGTCGGGCCCGCAGCGCATTGCGCGCCTACAACCAGCAGCTCGCGAGCATTCGCCTGTCAGCTCGTGGCGTTAATCCGCTATTGCTGCGCCCGATCAACATCGATGAGGTTGATGTCTCAACACCCAGCGGTCGCTCAGCGATGCTGCTTGGCATGATGAGTTACTTCTTTATTTTCGCGCTGTTAATGGGCGGCATGTATCTGGCCATTGACACAACTGCGGGCGAGCGCGAGCGCGGCTCGCTGGAGCCGCTGTTGTCTCTGCCGGTAACGCGCGGGCAATTGATACTTGGAAAAATTATGGCGGCCTGCGTGTTCATGGCCGCGTCGCTAATACTAAGCCTGCTATCTTTTTACGTGGTTTTGGAGTTCATGCCGCTGGAGCAGCTCGGCATGACGCCGAATTTCGGGTTACCCGTCGTTGCTGCTGCGTTTTTCCTGTTGCTGCCGTTCATTCTGCTCGGCGCGTCCTTGATGACGCTGGTCGCTTCATTTACGAAGAGCTACAAGGAAGCGCAAACCTGGCTAAGCGTCGTATTAATCGCGCCGACCCTGCCCATTCTTGTTGTGAGTATTTTAACGCCCAGACCCAAGCTCGAATTCATGTTTGTGCCATCGTTGAGCCAGCACCTGATACTTGTCGACATGGTTAAGAATGAACCGTTAAACGGCTTGCACGTCGCCATTTCAGTTTGCAGCACGCTGGTCTTTGGAGCAATTCTAACCTGGGTTTGCGCCCGGCTTTACCAGCGCGAGGGGCTTCTGGGATAAGCTCGATCACGGCCAATCGCCGCTTCTACGGTTGACAAATCCGGGCGTTTCTCCACCATGGGGATCCCAAGGATAAGAATAACTATTATGGCTCTGTTCTCCGAAATGCGGCGCCGCAACGTCCTTAAGGTCGCGGTGCTTTATGTTCTCGCCAGCGTGTTGGTTTTGTGGGTGGTTGGCGGCTCATTGGTCTGGCTCGGCGCACCCAGATGGGCTAACGAATTCGTCCTGCTGGTGCTCGCTATCGGTTTTCCCGTTGCGCTGATTTTCGCGTGGACTTACGAAATTACCGCGCACGGCGTGCAAAAGTCGCTGGCCGTCGACCAGACACAGTCCATCGTCTACAAAACAGGCCAAAAACTAAATGCCGCCGTGGCGGTACTCGCCGTTCTCGGCGTCCTCGCCCTCGTCGGTGAACGCTTGCTGCCAACATTTGAACTGCCAAAAATCATTGAGCCAATCTTGCTGGCCCCGGTTTATGAGCGGCCCGAAAAAATGGGCGTGCCCACGGAGATTCGCGCGTACACGCTCGACAATGGTTTGCGGATTATCGTCTGGCCGGACCACGACATTCCGAATGTGGTGATGTACAACTTTGTGCGGGCCGGGGCCAGAAATGAGTATCCGGGCATCACGGGGCTCTCGCACTTTTTCGAACACATGATGTTTAACGGTACAAAGCGCCGCAAACAGGGTGAGTTTGACGAGACCATGGAAGCAGCCGGCGGCGCGAACAACGCGTACACGTCTGAAGATCTAACGGTTTACATGGACTGGTTTCCCCGCTCGGCACTGGAAACCATTTTTGATCTCGAAGCAGATCGACTGCGCCATCTTGCGATCGACCCGGGCGTCGTCGAGTCCGAGCGCGGCGTCGTTTACTCGGAGCGCCGTTTGCGCGTCGACAATGACAACTTCGGTCTCCTCAACGAGCAAATGATGGCGACCGCGTTTGTCGCTCACCCCTATCAGGTTCCGGTCATTGGCTGGCCATCGGATATTGAGGGCTGGACACAGGAAGACCTCGAATCCTATTTTCGTACCTATTACGCGCCGAATAACCTGACGATGGTGTTCACCGGTGATGTAGAGCCCGAAGAAATTTTCACACTGGCTGAGGACTACTTCGGGCCGATCCCCGACCAGGATCCGCCGAATCCGATCACGACAGTCGAGCCCGACCAGCGCGGCGAACGACGTTTTCTGGTTAAGGCAGATGCCCCAACGCCGCTGTTGCACATGGCCTTTCACGCGGGCAGTGCTTCCGACCCGGAAACGCTGCCGCTGAATGTTTTGTTGAGCGTTCTTGTCGGCGGAAGCTCGTCGCGACTGCACCAACTGTTTGTTGAGGATGAGCAAATTGCTTTGGCCATTGGTGGCTTTCAAATGGAAGGCTTCGATCCGGGACTCGTTTATTTTTATCTTACGCTTCCGCCTGAGGCGGACGTCGACGTCGTCGAGGTGCGCCTGCTTGAGGAGCTCAGCCGGGTCGCAAGTGAGGGCATTACAGAGGCGGAGCTGCAAAAGGCTCGCAACATCATGATCGCCGACCACTGGCGGGGCCTGTCAACGATTAGTGGCAAGGCTGCAGCGCTTGGCCGCGCCGAGATTTTCCACGACGATTACGAGCTCGCGTTTTCCTTGCCCGACGAGCTTGCCGCCGTTACGGCCGAACAGATTCAACAGGTAGCCATCGACGTTTTCAACAGGGACAGCATGACGGTCGGTGTGTTGCGCTCTCCCGCACAGGAGGATGAACAATGAGGGTGAGAAATTCATTGTTCGTCCTGCTGGCTCTGCTGCCGGCAACCGGTGCCTTTGCAGACGGCGTGACACTGCCTGCGGCTGAGCGCATCGTACTCGAGAGCGGCACTGTCTTATTACTCAACGAAAATCACGATGTTCCTTTGATCGGCCTGCAGGCGGTCGTGCGCGGCGGTGCCGCCGCCGATCCGGCTGACAAACACGGGCTCGCCAGCTTGCTGGCCAAGCTGCTGGAGAAGGGAGCCGGGGACCGCGGTTCGGCGGAGTTTGCGGAGGCGGCTGCCGCGGTTGGTGGTGAACTGAGCGCATCGGCCGGGCTTGAGTCCATAACTGTTTCTGCGGACTTCATGTCGAAAGACGCCGCGCTTATGGTTGAGCTCGTAGCAGACCTGCTGCAACGACCGACGCTCGATGCAGGTGAGTTCGAAAAACTGCGCGATCGCTCCATCAACCTGATCAAGGCGGCAAAGGGCTCTGACCCCGGTAATCTGATGCCGTATTACGCCAGTGCCTTCTTATTTGGCGAGCATCCGTACGGTAACCCGGTAGATGGCAGCGAATCGTCGCTGGCCAATGTTACTCATAGCGACCTGTTGGCGTATTACGCGGACATGGTCGGCGGCGACAGGCTTGTCATTGCAGTATCCGGTGATTTTAGAATCGGCTCGATGCGAACCGCTTTGAGCAACGCGTTTGGTGGCTGGCGAACAGCCGCAGGGCTTCTGCCTGAGGTCGCAGCGGCGACACCGGCGGAGGGCAATCGCGTCTACCTGATCGACAAACCCGGCGCGACACAAACGTATTTTCGAATTGGCAACGTTGGCGTCTCGAGAGGCTTCCCGCAACGCGCAGATCTCGACCTCGCCAATACTGTTTTTGGCGGTCGCTTCACATCGATGTTGATGACAGAACTTAGAACAAAGTCGGGACTCAGCTACGGCGCCAGATCGGTTTTGTCTCGCTATTCTCAACCGGGCTCCGCATTCATCAGCTCCTTCACTGAAACCAGCACAACCGTAGAGGCATTGAATGTGGCGCTTGCTACCCTGGGCCAGCTCAGAGACCAGGGGCTCGATGAGACGATGGTCAATTCAGCGCGCAACTATGTCATGGGGCAATTTCCGCCGCGCCTCGAAACAGCCGCGCAGTTGGCCGCTATGTTTGCGTTTTTGGAGGCCAACGGGCTGGGCACATCGTACATCGATGAATATGGCGCCAACCTGTCTGCGGCTACACCCGAGTCCATCGCCCAGGTCGTCGCCGAGGTCTATCCATCGGCCGACAATCTCGTGTTCGTGATTCTCGGTGACGCTGAACTTATTCGCGATCAGGTAGCACAATACGGCCCCGTCACCGAAATCTCGATCTCGGAGCCGAGGTTCCATCCTTAACCACCGCCTGCGCCAGCCAGTACCGCGCCGGTGCTGTAGTTATTTGCCGATGCAGAACCGGGAGAAGATTCGGCCCAGAAGGTCGTCTGACGAGACGGCGCCGGTTATTTCGCCAAGGGCCTGGTGGCTGAGGCGCAGCTCCTCGGCCATCAGCTCACCGGCGCGGGTCTCTTCCAGGGCGGTTCGGCCGGTCGCAAAATGCATTGCAGCTCGCTCCAGTGCGTGCAAATGGCGTTTCCGCGCAGTGTATGCGCCCTCTCCGAGGTTTTCGTAACCGGCGAGCTTGCGGATGTGTTGTCGTAGCGCCGGAAGGCCCTCCCCGGTCTTCGCGGAAAGGCCTATGCCGCCGTCCCGTTCTTGCTGCGCACTGTCACACAGATCGATCTTGTTGTGGACGACGGTAACCGGAACCCCGTCCGGTATGGACTCGTCTATCACACCCGGCTCCGGGTCGGTCGCATCCTGGATCCAAAGTACTGCATCGGCACTCTGCAGCGCGATTCTCGCCCGGCGGATGCCCTCTTCTTCGACCCGATCCGGGTCTTCTCGAAGCCCGGCCGTATCGACGAGTTCGACAGCCAGCCCGTCTATGTCGATTTGCTCTCGCAAGATGTCACGCGTAGTGCCCGCGACCTCGGTAACGATGGCCGCTTCCTGGCCGCTCAGCAGGTTCAACAGGCTGGATTTGCCTGCGTTCGGTTTACCAACGATGACAACCTGAAAGCCATCACGCAGAACGCGGCCCTGCTCCGCCTGCTCCCGCAGCAGAGCGAATGCATCCGCACACTCGTTGAGGCGACGAAGCAGGAGATCGTCCGAGAGGAAATCGACCTCTTCTTCCGGAAAATCGATGGCCGCCTCGACATGCATGCGCAAGCGAACCAGCTGTTCCGCGAGTGCATCGACCGCGCGGGAAAATGCGCCGGACAGTGACCGCAGCGCTGCGCGAGCCGCCTGTGTGGTGCCGGCATTTATCAGGTCCGCAATTGCCTCTGCCTGCGTTAAGTCCAGCTTGTCGTTAAGAAATGCCCGCTGTGAAAACTCGCCCGGCTCGGCGCGTCGAGCACCCATCGCCACGACAGCCTCAATGATCAGCGATATGACCAGCGGTCCGCCGTGGCCATGCAGCTCAAGAACGGACTCGCCCGTGAATGAAGCCGGTGCCGGAAAGTACAGCGCAAGACCAGCGTCCTGCTTCTGACCGTCCGCGTTACGAAAGGCTCGATACGCAGCAAATCTTGGTTCCGGCAGGCTTCCAAGTAATGTTCTTGCGATATGCTCGGTCTTCTCTCCGGAGACGCGCACGATACCGACACCGCCCGTCCCCGGTGGCGTCGCCGCAGCTACAATCGTATCGGTGAGAGCCGTCATTAGTTAATGA
>JAJFKQ010000142.1 GCA_021773155.1 Woeseiaceae bacterium
CGCCTGAATTTGTTAGCCAGGAACATGCCCGCAACATAATAGATGTCTACCGTTGGTCGCACGGTGATTACATCAGAGGTCATGTACTCAGCCACCGTTGCCTCGGTGGGAGGCTCACCCTGAATGCCCTCTGTCACCAGCTTGAGGAGGTCCGTTTCGGTGATGATTCCTACCAGTCTCTCATCGGAGTCGACCACTGGGGCCCCAGTCACGTGCTGATGCAGCAGGAAGTCGACTGCCTTCAAGATGTGGGTCTCAGGGCTCAGGGTGGGCACCACTGTATCCATATACTCACTGATCTTGGGCAGGCTCTCCATGTGCTTCTCCTGAGGGTTCGCCAAGTCCATTTACTAGCTTACTTCGGGCGAGCGTGCCATACGGTCTTTCACCTAGGAACGAAGCTCGACGACTTGCGGGTTACACTATGTTCATGAGTTCCGCATCTGTATACCTGTTGGCACTGCTGCACGTTGCGCCCGCAATTGCGAGTGTTTATCACATCTTGCTCTACAAACGCGACACCCGTGCTGCGATGGGCTGGATCATGGCGTGTATCTTCATTCCGTTCGCCGGTCCCGTCATTTACTTACTCTACGGCATCAACCGCGTACGGTCCCGCGCCCGAGTCAGCGGCATGCGGCGATCGCCTTTCGCGATCGACTTTGAAACCGGCCGACGGAATCTGGCCGCAGAGCCTGTCGTGACTACAGGACTGCCGGCCGTTGGTCAGTACATCACGGGACAGCTGCCCACCACGGAAAATGCGGTCAGCGTGTATCACAATGGCGAAGAGGCTTATCCGGCGATGCTCGAGTCGATCAACAGGGCACAGCATCGGATCCTGCTGTCCACTTTCATTTGGAAGGCCGACCGGACGGGCATCATGTTTGCCGATGCGCTCGGCGCCGCCGAATCCCGGGGCGTCCGAGTGATGGCGCTGGTCGACGGCTTCGGCGAACTGTATTCGTGGCGGAAACCGTCGAAACTACTCAAACGGCATGGCATCGCCGTTGCTCGCTTTCTTCCACCCAGGCTACTACCGCCGAGTATCTACGTGAATCTTCGAAACCATCGCAAGCTGTTGATCGTTGATCACGATATCGCCTTTGCGGGCGGCATGAATATCAGCGACCACCACGTGTCTGTGGACGGCCAGGCCAGGAAAGTGACCGATGTGCATTTCGGATTACGTGGTGGAGTTGTGGCGGAGCTCGCGAATGTTTTCTACCACGACTGGCAGTTCACCACGGGGCAGGGCAGCGATGACGATGTACAACCGCCACCCCTATCGTGCGGCGACGCAGCCTGCCGTGTAATTCCTGATGGACCCAATGATCAAATGGATGCGATCGCCCTGACCATCCAGGGA
This sequence comes from Woeseiaceae bacterium, assembly GCA_021773155.1. Taxonomy (GTDB): domain Bacteria; phylum Pseudomonadota; class Gammaproteobacteria; order Steroidobacterales; family Woeseiaceae; genus UBA1847. The sequence continues at coordinate 1,370 of JAJFKQ010000142.1, forward strand.
ACGATCAGTGCGGCTAAAGAATCGGTGGACGTCATGACGCCGTACTTCCTTCCGAGCCGTGAGTTAATCGCGTCATTTCAATCTGCGGCTATTCGAGGTGTTCGGGTCCGGATCGTGTTGCCCGCAAAAAACAATCTGTTCTATGTCCACTGGGCAAATCGAAACCTGCTAACCGAGCTCATCGAATGGGGTATTGAGATTTACTATCAGCCGGCGCCGTTTTGTCATTCCAAGATACTGTGTATTGATGACGACTACAGCATGATCGGCTCGGCTAATCTGGATCAGCGAAGTCTGCGTTTGAATTTCGAACTGGGCATCGAAGTGTTTTCTCGCGAGCTGAACAGAAAGTTGCGCACACACATCGACGATGTAGTCGTTATCAGCGCACCGATAAGCGTCGATGAGTTGGTGAATCGTTCGATACCAGTCCGTCTCCGGGACTCGGCAGTCAGCCTGTTTTCTCCCTATTTTTAGCGCGGCATGCGCATAATGTACACAAGGGCGAATCTTCGGATTCGCCTTTTTTCTTTTATTACCAGGGCGTTCTTGCACAGTGGAGCGTCCGCTATTCCTCGCCATACCTGAGCGACTCAACAGACGATGGCGCCACCATCGACGTCAACAATGGATCCTGTGACAAAGTCGTTTTCTAGCAGGAATAGTGCAGCGTGGGCTACCTCGGTTGCGGTTCCCGCCCTTGCAATCGGATGACCCTGTGTGCCCTTGCGATAAAACTCGGTACGTGCATCTCCTTTTAGCGGTGACATCGGAGTGTCAATCAGGCCCGGGCATACACCGTTGATTCGGATCGGCGCGATCTCATTGGCCACAAGACGAATAAAAGCTTCAACGGAGCCGCCCACACTGCCAATAGCGAGCATTCCAGGGCGCCATTTACGCGCGGGGTAACCACTGAACAAAACGATGGCGCCATCCGTGGCCATATGCGGGATACCCAGTCGAACACTGTTAACGTATCCCCAGAGTTTGGCAAACGACCCCTGAAACCCGTCCAGGTCCATTTCCATAAAGGGACCGATGGCACGCGCGCCACCAGTTGCCGCATTGACGAGAAAATCAAATCCTGTGTGCGCCTGGAATAACTGCGTCAGTGCTTCTCTGTCGAGCACATCCACCGGTACCGTTTCAACACCTTCGATTTCGCAGGCACGGCGCCCACCAGCAATGACCGTGACGCCACGATCTCGCAACATTTCGGTCGTTGCCAGCCCTATGCCTGATGTACCACCGAGAACGATTGCTTTCTTGTCTTTTAAATCTGTCATGGTCTCTCAATACCTGATATCCAAATAGTGCCTGCTTCCAGGCTCGCGGCGATTTTGACACCACCATGTTCCTGGGTCGATCAA
>JAJFKQ010000143.1 GCA_021773155.1 Woeseiaceae bacterium
AGGCGATAATTGCGGGTTCAGCGCTGCTGTGGGTTTTCGCAGCAAGGCGCAGTGCGTAGTGAATGGCGAGTCCTTTACAAGCGCTGAAACGCAGCAGCGGAAGCCCACAGCAGAGCCCTTCGGGTTGGCTTGTCAGCGCCCCAGAACGTCGTTGCAGCTCGTGCCAAGGACTACGGCCATTACCGGCGAGCTGCGCCTTGCCATGAGCGCTGACAAGCCAACTGAACCCGCAATTATCGCCTTGAAGGACCACTAATAGCCTGCTGCCTGCCCGTCTTTCCTGACTTCCGAGGCGCCATAGTACACGCCTTGCTCCTTGTCCCACATGATTGCCTGATAACCGCCAAAGCTCCCGTCGCTATCGCCCAGCGTATGCCCCATTGCTTCGAGGGCCTCTCGGGTTTCTGTGCTGAACGTGGTCTCAAGATGCACAACGCCACCGTCTGTCATCGTGGATCCTGTGGGTTGTGATGAGCCTGTGTGGTTGATACGAGCTGCATCGCCTGCTTCCTGAAGGTTCATGCCGAAGTCGATCATGTTAACGACGATCTGTGCATGTCCCTGCGGCTGCATGGCGCCGCCCATTAAACCAAAACTGATGAGTGGCTCGCCGTCTTTCATGACGAATGCCGGAATGATCGTATGAAATGGTCGCTTTCCGCCTTCAACGACGTTCGCATGATCGGCATCGAGTGCGAATAACTCGGCGCGATCCTGCAATATGAACCCGAGATCGCCCGGTGTCATCCCTGAACCCATGCCGCGGTAATTACTCTGAATCAACGACACCATGTTGCCGTCTGCGTCCGCAACGGTAAGATAAATCGTGTCGCCGTTTTGAAGTTTCGCGTCACCTGCCGGCAGTGATTTTGATGCCTTACCTGCATCTATAAGTTCGCGACGTTCGTTCGCGTAGTCTTTCGAAATGAGTGTCTCCACGGGCACATCCACGAAATCCATATCCGCGTAATACTTCGCGCGGTCTTCAAACGCTAGTTTCTTCGCTTCAACGAACGTGTGAATGTACTCGGCGCTACCAAATCCCATTGCGGCGATGTCATAGCCTTCAAGCACGTTCAGAATCTGCAGTGCAGCAATGCCCTGCCCATTCGGCGGCAGTTCATAAACATCCCAGCCGCGATAATTGGTTGCTACTGGCGTCACCCATTCCGATTCATGTGCGGCGAGATCATCATAGTTCAGCAAACCACCCTGCTCCGCCATGTAGGCATCGATGCTTTTTGCGATATCGCCTTTGTAGAATTCGTCACGACCTTTCAGGGCAATAGCTTCGAGCGTATTTGCCAGACGTGGGTTTTTAAACATCTCACCTTTCTTCGGAACATCTCCGCCTGGCATATACGTTTCCGCGAACCCGGGGTAGTGACTGATACGTGACTTGTTCGACTTAAAGTAATGCGCGATCACCTCAGACACCGGAAAGCCCTCGCGTGCATAGGCGATCGCCGGCGCCAAGATCTCTTTCATATCCAGGCGCCCATAACGGCCGTGCAACTGGAACCAGCCATCGACGGCACCCGGCACACTGACCGGCAGCGGGCCAAATGGCGGAATCTTGTCAATGCCGTGTTCCTGGAAGTATTCCGGCGTCATCGCCTTTGGCGCACGCCCGGAGGCATTCAGTCCAACGAGCTCTTTCTTTTCGGCGTCCCATATGATCGCGAACAAATCTCCGCCAATACCATTGCCGGTTGGTTCCATCAGTCCCAACGTAGCGTTAGCCGCTATTGCTGCATCCACTGCGCTGCCGCCAGCTTTCAGAATATCGAGAGCAACCTGAGTGGCCAGCGGCTGACTGGTCGCTGCCATTGCGTGTGGCGCAATGACCTCAGACCGCGATGCATGGGCACGCCCGGCGACCCGGTCGTAACCCGCGTCAGACGCGGCCACTGCTGCGGCCCCCATGACTAGAATTGCGATACTTGCTATCCATTTTACCTGTTGCATCCTCTGCTCCGTTACTGGGCGGACCTTGATCCCTAATTGCGGGAACCGCTAATGATGGCACTCGCCGCCGATGGCGGCAACAGGGTATGATTTGCTCATGAACAGCGACTACGCAGACTTGAATCCCGCCCTTGGCACGCTCTACGCTGAGCACATTGGAATCGTTGCCGCGCGCCACGATCACGCGCTTGAGCAGGCCGGCGCGAGCCATGCCGTCATTTATTCAGGGAATCCGAAAAACGCATTTCTTGACGATTACCAGATGCCGTTCAAACCAAATCCGCATTTCGTCAATTGGGTACCACTTACGCGCCTGCCCTTCTCGTACATTGTCTACACGCCTGGTAAGACGCCGATCCTGATCTACTACCAGCCGCATGATTACTGGCATGTCGTTCCAGGCGCACCGGACGGCTACTGGACCAGCACGTTCGATATTCGCATCGTGCATAGCGTCGACGATATCGCCCGGCACCTTCCTGCTGATCGTGAGAAGTGCATTGTCATTGGCGAGATCGACGACGATGCCCTGAGCTTTGGAATCGAGCGAGTGAACCCTACAACGGCAGTGAACATCCTGCACTACGCACGTGGCGCGAAGACGCAGTACGAGATCGAAATAATGCGTCTTGCTTCCCGGCGCGGCGCAAGTGGTCACGTTGCGGCAGAAACTGCTTTTCGTAACGGCCGGTCTGAGTTCGACATTCACCGCGCATATTGCGAAGCCGTTAGTCATACAGATCAGGAATTGCCTTACGGCAACATCGTCGCGCTGAACGAGCACGGCGCTGTACTGCACTACACGGACCTCGATCGGCAACCGCCCGCTGAATCGCGATCTTTCCTTATTGATGCCGGTGCACAAGTGCACGGATATGCGTCGGATATCACCCGAACGCACTCAAACGGCGATGTGCGTTTCCAGGCTCTCATTGAACGCATGGAAACGATGCAGCTGGATATTGTCAATCAGGTCAGCGCTGGCATCGATTACCGCGACCTGCATGTCGGCACTCACAAGATGCTGGCGAGCGTGCTTGTCGACGCTGAGCTCGCCGCCGGGGATCCGGACACCTTACTTGAGACCGGAGTAACCTCCGCTTTCTTCCCGCACGGCCTCGGACATTTGCTCGGCATTCAGGTGCACGATGTTGGCGGCTTCATGGAGAATGAATCCGGCACAACAATCGATCCGCCCAGCGGTCATCCGTTCTTGAGGATGACGCGCATACTTGAAGAAGACATGGTGCTAACAATAGAGCCCGGCCTGTACGCGATCGACATGCTGCTGGAGAACCTGCGCGGTACGCCCGCCGAGTCTCATGTGAACTGGAATACGGTCGACTGGCTACGCCCGTTCGGCGGCATCCGCATCGAAGACAATATTCGCGTACTGGCTAGTGATCGGGAGAATCTGACTCGCGACGCTTTCGCTCAGCTTTAAGCTCCACCTTCACCTTTGCTCCCTTGCGTTCCAGCATCGGCCTGACCGCCGGGTTTAGACCAGGGAATAAGTACATGAGTGTCGTCAAGAAGCCACTGAGTTTCGGCATGGGCAGCTCACGCAAGTTATTTCCGCACAAATCCAGAACTGCCTGAGCAACTTGCTCGGCCGTACTGATAGGTTGTGAAAACGTCAGGTCTGATGTCGCGTCGATGTCGGCCATAATAAACCCGGTATCAATCGGCCCGGGTGACACGACAGCGAGTTTGATATTGCTGTCGGCCAATTCGATTCCCAACGCATACGTAAACGATCGCAAGCCAGCTTTGCTGGCCGCGTAAGCAGCACTGCCTGGAATAGGCGCTCGACCAGCCAAAGAACCCACGTTGATGATCGCGCCACCTCCCGCCTCGCGCAGATAGGGCAAGGCGATTCGGCTCAACATGATCGGCGCTTTCAGATTCACGTCGATCATCCTGCCAAGGTCAGCGGGATCAACCTCCTCAACCCGGCCACGCTTGTGATAGCCGGCATTATTGACCAGCACATCGACTCGGCCGAATTCAAACGCCGCTTTCTTGAATACGTCGACACAGGCTTCCGCATCGGAGACGTCCATCACAAAGACTTCGACTTTGGTCTTGGGGCGCAGCTCTTCGGCTATGGCATCGAGGTTTTTCTTGTTACGCGCGACCAGCATCAGGTTGGCGCCGGCTTCGGCAAACATGCGTGCGGTAGCCGCGCCCACGCCCTCGGATCCGCCCGTGATAATCACGGTCTTGTTATTGAATATCATTCAGGAATTGTAACACTTCGAGCCAGCGCTCTAAGGTGCAGAAACTAGAAGCCCAGGTAACCTTTGATTTGTTTCCAGAAGCTTGTTTCCCAGCCATAAACATCGAGCTGTTCAGGGTCGAGTACTGCGACAGGCATCGTTGTGTCAGCGCGAATAGCATCGTTTGCCGCAACATCTTCAGGGCGCAAGTCGAGCTTACCTGTCTTACCTTCGGCCGGTTCAGTCAAGCCATCCACTGCCAGGCTTAGGTAGGGAAGCACGTCATCGTCAACTATATCGTCAAGGAAAACCGCATCCGGATCGAACGTTTCCTTGGTCAAAATGACGCAGTCATCAAAGGCTTTGTCGTTGCTGATGGGACTGTCTCAACGTGTGGCTATGAAACTAACTTTAGAACCATTGGCCGAGAATCACTGTGAGCCGACTCACAAATGCGAACTTTCATATTCGTTAGGTATATCAATCGCTTATGCTAAGCGCTCAGGGCTGGGCACAAAAAAACCGGGCTTTGCCCGGTTTTCGGTGTAACAGCATCAAAGCGAGGATCTAGTCTTCGACAACAGCCTCAGGAGCCTGATCCGTCAACATGACGATCGCCATCGGCGCATTATCGCCTGGACGAGGTCCGGTCTTCAATATGCGCAGGTAGCCGCCCGGACGCTCTTTACAGCGCGGGCCAATATCTGTGAACAGCTTGCCAACAACTTCCTTGTCGCGAAGACGATTAAAAGCCAGGCGGCGATTCGCAACACTGTCTTCCTTCGCAAGCGTAATAAGAGGTTCTACGACGCGACGCAGCTCTTTTGCTTTGGGTACTGTCGTTCGAATCGTCTCGTGCTTGATCATCGACGCGGCCATGTTACGAAACATTGCCTTTCGATGAGAGCTGTTACGACCCAGTTTACGACCGGATTTTCTATGACGCATTTTTCTCTACCTTCATTCTTAGGGGTCAGAGCCCTTTCTTGAGAAAGGGCTCTGACCCCTCTTTTTGCAGTTTTACATCACGAGCTCGTGCTCGGGACGCAGGGAGGCTGGTGGCCAGCTTTCCAGGCGCATACCCAGACCCAGACCGTGACCTTCCAGAACTTCTTTGATCTCTGTTAGAGATTTTTTGCCTAGGTTCGGCGTCCGCAGAAGTTCGACTTCGGTTCGCTGCACGAGGTCGCCAATGTACATAATGTTTTCTGCCTTGAGGCAGTTCGCAGAACGTACCGTAAGCTCAAGCTCGTCAACCGGGCGCAGCAGAATCGGATCAACCTGATTCTCAGCCTGAGCAGAGAGACCGTCTTCCTGGCCCTGCAGGTCAACGAAGACGGACAGCTGGTCTTTAAGAATGCTGCCCGCACGGCGAATAGCTTCTTCAGGATCAATCGTACCGTTGGTCTCGATTTCGATGAGTAACTTGTCGAGGTCAGTGCGCTGTTCTACGCGAGCGGACTCAACGTTGTACGTTACTCGGACAACCGGGCTGAACGATGCGTCGAGTTGCAGACGACCGATCGGTCCACCCTGCTCTTCAAACGAAGGACGCTGTGTCGCCGGACGGTAACCACGACCGCGCTCGACTTTCAGAATCATGTTCAGCTCACCGGCTTTGGTCAGGTTTGCGATAACCAGATCAGGGTTCATGATTTCAACATCATGATCCAGCTGAATATCGCCAGCCGTAACCGGCCCAGGACCTTTCTTCGATACGCGCAGCTCAGCTGTATCACGAGTATTCATCGTGACTGCAACTTGCTTCAGGCTCAGAAGAATATCGACGACATCCTCCTGAACGCCTTCAATGCTGGTGTACTCGTGAAGTACGCCTTCGATTTCGGCTTCTGTAATTGCGGCACCTGGCATAGACGACAGCAAGATTCGACGCTGCGCATTGCCAAGCGTGTGACCGAAGCCGCGTTCGAACGGCTCGATGGTGACTTTGGCTTGCAGATCGTTTACCGGTGTTACTTTTACAACGCGCGGCTTCAAAAATTCGTGTACTGATTCCTGCATGGGGAAATACCCTCCTGGCTACTTCGAGTACAACTCGACGACTAGGTTTTCGTTGATATCGGGGAGAATGTCTTCCCGATCCGGCAACGACGTCAAAATACCCGCCATCTTCTTCGTGTCGACATTGACCCACTCGGGCAAGCCAACCTGTCCTGCAATATCCAATGCACTCTGGATTCGGAGTTGCTTCTTCGCTTTCTCACGGATCGTGACCGCATCACCTGCTTTGAGCTGAGCAGACGGAATATTAACGATCTTGCCGTTAACTTCGATGCTCTTGTGACTCACGAGCTGGCGTGCTTCAGCGCGTGTTGACGCGAAGCCCATGCGATAAACGACATTATCGAGGCGTCCTTCGAGCAGCCGCAACAGATTTTCACCTGTTGAGCCTTTCAACTGTGCGGAACGCTTGTAGTAGTTACGGAACTGACGCTCAAGTACACCGTACATACGACGCAGCTTCTGCTTCTCTCTGAGCTGCAAACCGTACTCCGAGACACGCGGGCGACGTTGAGCCGCACCACCTGGAGGTACATCCAGCTTGCACTTCGATTCAAGCGGCCTTATGCCACTTTTAAGAAACAGATCCGTGCCTTCGCGGCGGGACAGTTTACATTTTGGTCCTAAATATCTTGCCATTGTTCAGCCTCTACACACGACGCTTTTTCGGCGGACGGCAGCCGTTATGAGGAATCGGTGTGACATCCTCAATATTTTGAATACGGAATCCCAGAGCATTCAGGGCGCGTACTGCTGACTCGCGACCTGGGCCCGGCCCACGAACTCGCACATCAACATTCTTCACACCAAACTCGAGAGCCGCACGGCCCGCTTTGTCTGACGCAACCTGTGCTGCGAACGGGGTGGATTTACGAGATCCACGAAAACCGCAACCGCCGGCTGTTGCCCATGCAAGAGCATTTCCCTGGCGATCGGTAATCGTGATGATCGTGTTATTGAAGGAAGCATGAATGTGCGCAATAGCGTCAACAACGTGCTTTTTGACCTTCTTCTTTTTTACTTCAGCCATTTAAGACTTACCTCTTAATCGGACGACGCGGACCTTTTCGGGTGCGCGCATTCGTACGAGTGCGTTGGCCGCGTAGCGGCAAACCACGTCTGTGACGGATACCACGGTACGAACCGAGATCCATCAAGCGTTTGATATTCATTGACGTCTCGCGACGCAGATCGCCTTCGACCGTGAAGATTGCAACTGCGGTACGCAGCTTCGCAACTTCCGGCTCAGCCAGATCTTTTACTTTCATGTCCGGAGCAACGCCGGCCGCTTCGCAGATTTGCTTCGCGCGCGTGTCTCCAATGCCGAAGATCGACGTCAGTGCAATCACGACGTGCTTCGTCAACGGAATGTTTATGCCTGCTATACGTGCCACTTAACCTATCCTTATCAATAGAACCGGGACTAGCCCTGGCGCTGCTTATGCCGTGCGTCTGTGCAGATCACTCGCACAACACCATTGCGGCGAACAATTTTGCAGTTTCTGCAGATTTTTTTTACTGATGCTCTTACTTTCATGAGCTTGCTCCTAAACGCTGACGAATCAGCGAGTTTGTCCACCCTTGCCGTAATTGCGCAGGTTGGCTTTCTGCATCATGCCTTCGTACTGATGACTCATGGCATGTGCCTGCAACTGTGACATGAAGTCCATCGTGACTACGACCAGAATCAGCAGCGATGTGCCACCGAAGCTGAATGGCATGGCCGGATAGAACATGCGAACGAACTCAGGCAGCAGACATACACCAGCGATGTACAGTGCGCCCCAGAACGTCAGTCGAGTCAGAACCCGGTCAATGTATTCCGCTGTGTGTGCTCCCGGCCGAATACCCGGCAGGAATGCGCCACCCTTCTTCAGCTGATCAGCCGTCTCTTTCGAGTTGTACTGTAACGCTGTGTAGAAAAAGCAGAAGAAAATAATCAAGGCTCCGTACATCAATACATAAACAGGCTGACCTGGGCCGAGGTTGGCACCAATCGTCTGTAATGCACGTTGTACAACAGTCGGCTCAGCCGCCTGGCCGAAGAACTGTGCAATCGTCGCCGGAAACATCAAGATGCTTGAGGCAAAGATCGGCGGAATAACACCCGCCATGTTGATCTTGAATGGCAGGTGCGTGCTCTGCGCCTGCATCATCTTGCGACCCTGCTGGCGCCGTGCGTAGTTCACCGTTATTCGGCGTTGCGCTCGCTCCATGTAGACCACGAAGATGATTGCTGCGATTCCACCGAGCAACATCATGATCGCAGTGATCGAAGACATTTCACCGGTTCGTACCAGCTCGGCTGTACCAGCTATAGTGCCTGGCAATCCGGCGACAATACCCGACAAAATAATCATCGAAATACCGTTTCCGATACCGCGCTCGGTGATCTGCTCACCCAGCCACATCAGGAATACCGTGCCTGTCACCAGCGTAATGCAGGCAGTAATCAGGAATGACGGACCCTGAATAATCACCAGCCCTGGCTGACCCTGCAGCCACGATGCCGCTGCTATCGACTGGAAGCTCGCGAGAGCTACTGTGCCGTAGCGCGTATATTTAACGATCTGACGACGACCCTGCTCACCTTCTTTTCGAAGCTGCTCAAGGCTAGGCACAATACGACTCGCCATCTGCATGATGATCGATGACGAAATGTACGGCACGATGCCGAGCGCAAAAATTCCGAATCGAGACAATGCACCACCGGAAAACAGGTTAAACGTCGCCAGCAATCCACCCGATTGCTCCTGGAAGAAGCTATTCAACGCAACCGGATCTACGCCTGGTACCGGAATATAGGTACCACAGCGATAGACGATCAGCGCGCCGATGAGAAACAGGAAGCGAATTTTTAATTCGCCCAGTTTGCTCGCCTGCTTCGCTATATCTGCCGGACTTTGTTGGGGCTTCTTTGCCATGTTCTTCCTGTCTTCGTTTGTCGCGCGTACCTCGGTCCCGCTTGACGGGAAGACGCGCTCCTACGATGCTTTCCTATTCTTCTATTGAGCCGCCAGCTTTCTCGATCTCTTCACGAGCACCCTTGGTGACCTTGAGACCTTTAAGCTTGACTGCTTTCTTAACTTCTCCGGACTTGATGACCTTAACTTTGGTCACAAATGCCGGTACCAGATTCAGAGCTTTCAAAACGTCCATGTCGATGACGTCAGCTGTCGGAATATCGAGCTCGTGCAAACGCAGCTCGGCCGTCAGACGCGCCATACGTGAGCGGAAACCCACTTTCGGCAAGCGGCGTTGCAGCGGCATCTGTCCGCCTTCGAATCCAACTTTATGGAAGCCACCAGACCGTGATTTCTGGCCTTTCTGGCCACGACCACTGGTCTTGCCCTGTCCCGCGGAATGACCACGGCCCAGACGCTTGCCTACTTTTTTCGCACCCTTACCAGGTGACAGATCGTTCAGACGCATGTCAGGCTTCCTCTACCGATACCATGTACGAAATCTTGTTAATCATGCCGCGATTCTCAGGTGTATCGATAACCGTCACTGTCTGACGGATCTTTCGTAAACCCAATCCCGCAACACAGGCTCTGTGGCTTTTCAGCCGCCCGAATTTGCTTTTCAGCAGCGTGACTTTTAGTTCTTTGGACTTCGCCATGATATTGTCTCTTAAATCTCTCGTATATTCATCTTCAACCTGGAATTCAATCATTCTCTAGGCGAGGATTTCCTTAACTTTCTTGCCGCGTTTCGCTGCGATGGACTGCGGTGAATGAATCTCCGACAGACCTTTGATCGTTGCGCGAACGACGTTGATCGGGTTACGCGAACCATAACTCTTGGCCAGAACGTTACGCACGCCAGCAGCCTCAAATACAGCACGCATCGCGCCACCAGCAATTACACCGGTACCTTCTGATGCAGGTTGCATGTAAACCAGTGTGGCACCGTGACGACCCTTCTTGGCATATACGAGCGTGTCGTTATTCAGGTTGATGCTAATCATGTTCTTACGAGCAGATTGCATCGCTTTTTGAATAGCGATCGGCACCTCACGTGCCTTGCCATAGCCGAATCCAACCTGGCCCGCACCATCACCAACAACGGTGAGTGCAGTGAAGCCAAATTGACGGCCGCCCTTTACTACTTTGGCGACGCGGTTAACGGTGACCAGCTTTTCAATGAAGTCATCGCTTGGTTGATTGTGATCGTTTCTAGCCATTATTTGTCTCTGGTGGCGCAGCCGCCAAAAGTCCTGTTAAATTAATAAATGAATTAAAACTTCAGTCCGGCTTCGCGAGCCGCATCAGCCAATGCTTTTACACGGCCATGGTAACGGAAACCGGAGCGATCGAACGCAACGGTATCAATGCCAGCCGCTTTCGCCTTCTCTGCGATGCGCGCACCAACAATGGTTGCTGCTTCGACGTTGCCGCCATTCTTGATTCCTTTGCGAACCTCGGCCTCAAGCGTCGAAGCGGATGCCAGGATCTTGTTGCCATCAGCGCCGATAACCTGAGCATAAATATGCTGTGGCGTACGGTGAACGCTAAGACGAGTTGCCTCGAGCTCGCGAATCTTCGAACGTCCCCTTCGGGCACGACGTAATCGGTTTTGTTTCTTGTTCAACTTCATGGTGACTTACCTAATTATTTCTTCTTCGCTTCTTTAAGAACGACACGCTCATCGGCGTATCGAACACCCTTGCCCTTGTACGGCTCAGGCGGACGGAAGCGGCGGATTTCAGCGGCAACCTGACCGACTTTCTGCTTGTCAGTGCCGGTAATTACGACTTCGGTCTGGCTCGGCGTTTCGATATTGATCCCTTCCGGCGCCGCGTACACGACCGGATGTGAGAAGCCGAGCGTCAGGTTCAGGTTCTTGCCCTGTGCCTGCGCACGATAACCAACGCCTACCAGTTCGAGCTTCCGCTCAAATCCTTCACTTACACCGTGCGCCATGTTGGCCAGGAGCGAACGCATCGTGCCCGTAATGGCCATTGCGAAACGCGATCCCGAACGTGGCGACACTTTCAGCCCACCGTCATCCTGAGTCAGTTCAACCTCGGAGTTCAGTTCCATCGACAATTCGCCCTTGCCACCTTTCAGTGTGACAACGTTGCCTTCTTGCTTGAACTCGACGCCTTTCGGCAGCTCAACCGGTACTTTTGCAATTCTTGACATAGTCCTGTCTCTTCCTAATGGGGTTATGCGCTACGAAACGACGCAGATAACCTCACCACCAATACCTTTTTCGCGGGCCTGACGATCGCTCATAACGCCTGCTGACGTTGAAACGATTGCCACACCAAGACCACCCAATACTTTCGGCAGCTCGTCCTTGCCACGGTAAATCCGCAGACCTGGCTTGCTTGAACGCTGGATCTTCTCGATAACGGGCACGCCTTCGAAATACTTAAGCTCTACTGTGAGCTCTTTCAAAACGCCTTCACCACCAGTCGCAAATCCTGTGATGTAGCCTTCGTCCTGTAATACTTTTGCAACGGCTTCTTTCGCTTTCGATGCGGGCATCGACACGCTTACTTTGCGTGCACTTTGTCCGTTACGAATACGGGTCAGCATGTCTGCAATCGGATCGGTCATACTCATGTTCTGTCTCCGCCTACCAGCTGGCTTTCGTCAAACCCGGGATTTCGCCATTCATGGCGGCTTCACGCAGTTTGTTTCGGCCAAGGCCAAATTTTCGATAAACACCGTGCGGACGACCCGTAACTGAACAACGATTGCGTTGACGTGTCGGGCTGCCATCACGCGGCAAGCTGTTGAGCTTCGCCTGTGCAACTGCACGCTCGTCATCTGAGCTGTGGATGTTGCGAACGATCGCTTTCAGTGCCTTACGCTTTTCGGCTTGCCTGGCAACCATTTTGGTTCGCTTTGCTTCGCGCATGATCATTGATGTTTTTGCCATGTTGTTTCCTGTTTCGCGCGCAGGGCGCGCTCCTACTGTTATTTCTTGAACGGGAAGTTAAACGCTTCGAGCAGCGCCTTGCCTTCCTCGGGGTTGCGCGCTGTCGTGGTAATGATGATATCCAGTCCACGCAGTGCATCAATTTCGTCGTAGTTAATTTCCGGGAAAATAATCTGTTCCTGGACGCCCATGCTGTAGTTTCCCTGGCGGTCAAATGACTTCGGGTTCAAACCACGGAAGTCGCGAATACGCGGGATCGCAACGTTCACGAGACGATCAAGGAATTCGTACATCCGTTCGCGACGCAACGTAACCTTGCAGCCAATCGGCATGCCATCACGAATCTTGAAGCCAGCAACAGACTTCTTCGCAATCGTTGTAACCGGCCTCTGACCAGCGATTTTTTCCATATCGCCACGGGCTTTATCCATGATCTTCTTGTCAGCAACCGCTTCACCCACACCCATGTTCAGCGTGATCTTGGTGATCTTCGGTACTTCCATCGGATTCTTCAGGCCAAGCTTCTTCTGGATCTCTCCGGCGAGCTCACTCCGATATTTTTCCTGTAAACGTGCCATTTCGATTCTCTTAAATGTCGACTACGTCGCCGTTGGCGAAGATGCGAACTTTCTTGCCATCTTCGACACGGAAACCAACTCGCTCACCCTTCTTCGTCTTCGGGTTAAATACAAGTACGTTCGAAATATTCATCGGCATCGCATGGTCCTTGATGCCACCTGCTTCGCCAATATTCGGGTTCGGCTTAACGTGCTTCTTGGCGAGATTAATACCCTCAACCAGTACACGCTCATCATCAAAAACCTGCAACACAGTGCCACGACGGCCTTTGTCCTTGCCTGTTCTTACGATGACTTCATCGCCTTTTTTAATCTTGTTCATATTCTCTAATTCGCGCGCAGGGCGCGCTCCTACTGTTTTTCTAGCTACAGCACTTCGGGTGCAAGCGAAATGATCTTCATAAACTGGTTGGTACGCAGCTCGCGTGTAACCGGTCCAAAAATACGTGTGCCAATAGGCTCAAGACGTGCGTTCAGCAAAACTGCTGCATTGCCATCAAAGCGAATCAACGAACCATCCTTGCGGCGTACACCCTTACGCGTACGGACCACAACGGCGTTGTAAATCTCGCCTTTCTTGACCTTGCCACGCGGGATAGCGTCTTTAACGCTTACCTTGATGACATCGCCTACACCGGCATACCGACGCTTCGAGCCGCCGAGCACTTTGATGCACTGCACACGACGGGCACCTGAGTTATCTGCCGCATCCAGAACTGTCTGCATCTGAATCATGACTGCATCCTAACTGTTATTACTTGTCCGCCGCGCGTTCAACGACGCTAACGACTGACCAGGATTTGTTTTTCGAAATCGGACGACACTCCGAGATCGCAACGCGATCGCCCGGCTTGCACTGATTCGTCTCATCATGCGCCATCACCTTGGTCGTACGGCGAATGTACTTGCCGTAAACCGGGTGCTTGATCAGACGCTCGATAGCAACAGAAACGCTCTTGTCCATCTTGTCGCTTACTACACGACCGGTAATCGTGCGCTGTGCTTTCTTTTCTTCACTCATTTGTCTTCACCCGCTGCACGCGAAAGTTCATTCAGAACCGTCTTGACGCGCGCGATATCTTTTCTGACACGGCTATGCTGATGCACCTGTGCCAACTCACCTGCTGCCTGTTGCATACGCAGGTTGAACTGCTCGCGGCGCAACGCAACGAGCTCCTCGTTGAGCTCTTCTACCGATTTACTGCGGAGGTCAGCTGCATTCATTACATCACCTGCCGTCTAACAAACGTGGTACCAAACGGCAGCTTCGCAGCAGCCAGGCGGAACGCTTCACGAGCGATCTCTTCGGTAACACCTTCCATTTCATAGAGGACACGGCCCGGCTGAACCTGGCATACCCAGTACTCAACGTTGCCCTTGCCCTTACCCTGGCGTACTTCAAGCGGCTTCTTGGAGATTGGCTTGTCAGGGAAAACCCGAATCCAGATCTTTCCGCCACGCTTGATGTGACGCGTCATTGCTCGGCGAGCTGCCTCAATCTGACGTGCTGTCAGACGACCGCGACCGGTCGCTTTGAGTCCGAACTCACCGAACGAAACATTGCTTCCGCGCAGTGCGAGACCGCGGTTGCGTCCCTTAAACTGCTTGCGAAACTTTGTACGTTTTGGCTGTAACATTCTCGTATATCCAGTAGCTGACCGTTCTTACGAACGTGCCGCTTTCGCTTCTGCCGGCTCTGCCGGAATTACTTCGGGCTTCTCAAACACTTCGCCCTTGAAGATCCACACTTTCACGCCGATCACACCGTAAGTGGTATGTGCCTCGGCCGTGCCATAGTCGATATCCGCACGTAGCGTGTGCAGCGGCACGCGACCTTCGCGATACCACTCAGAACGAGCGATTTCAGCACCGTTCAGACGACCACCAACCTTAACTTTGACGCCTTCAGCGCCAACTCGCATCGTGTTCGTAACAGCGCGCTTCATGGCACGGCGGAACATGACGCGACGCTCGAGCTGCTGAGCAATGCCTTCGGCAACCAGCTGTGCATCAAGCTCGGGCTTACGAATTTCATTGATGTTGATACGAACATCCTGGATGGGCATACCAATCATCTTCGACACTTCAGAGCGCAGCTTTTCGATGTCCTCGCCCTTCTTGCCGATCACGATACCCGGACGTGCCGTGTGGATCGTAATGTTGATCTTGTTCGAAGGACGTTCGATCGTAATTCGGCTAACCGATGCGTCTTTCAGTTTCTTCTTGATGAAGACACGCACCTGATGGTCCGCACGGATGTATTCTGGGAACATCTTGGAATCGGCATACCACTTTGATGCCCAATCCTTGACGATGCCGAGGCGTATTCCTGTTGGATGTACTTTCTGGCCCATATTACTTCTCGTCTCCTAGCCGATCAGCGAGGCAAATTTTAAGTTCCATGATCATTTTTCGTCTGCCACCCGGATCGTAATGTGACTGTTCCGCTTAATAATCCGAGCGCCACGACCTTTTGCACGAGCACGGAAACGTCGCAACGTAGGTGCCTCGTTAACTTCGATGGTCGCGACTTTCAATTCGTCGATGTCCGCACCGTGGTTGTGTTCTGCGTTGGCAACTGCCGACTCCAGAATCTTCTTCACGATACGAGCGCTTTTCTTCGGCGAGAAAGTCAAAGCACGCAGCGCATCATCGACAGACTTGCCGCGGATGACGTCAGCCACCAAACGACATTTCTGTGGAGAAATACGTGCATATCTAAGTGTTGCTGCAACTTGCATTAACCAGCTCCCCTATTTCGTTTTCCGATCACCGGAGTGACCGCGAAACGTGCGCGTCATCGCAAACTCACCGAGTTTGTGACCAACCATATTTTCGGAAATCAAAACAGGAATGTGCTGACGACCGTTGTGTACGGCGATTGTCAGTCCAACCATGTCCGGCAGAACCATTGAACGACGTGACCAGGTCTTGATCGGTCGGCGATCGTTCGCCTTTGCTGCTACGGCTACCTTCTTCGCCAGATGGTTATCAACGAATGGGCCTTTTCTTACGCTACGCGGCATTATCGAAATCCTTTACTTACGCTTCTTGCGACGGCGAATGATCATGCTGTCCGTACGCTTGTTTGAACGCGTCTTCGCGCCCTTCGTCGGTGTGCCCCATGGGCTAACCGGATGACGGCCACCTGATGTACGACCCTCACCACCACCATGTGGGTGATCAACAGGGTTCATCGCAACACCGCGAACCGTAGGACGTACACCCCTCCAACGCGTAGCACCGGCTTTACCGAGCTTGCGGAGGTTGTGCTCGCCATGACCAACTTCGCCAATCGTTGCGCGGCAGTTGACGTGAATCTTGCGTGTCTCGCCTGAGCGTAATCGCACAGTCGCGTAAGCGCCTTCGCGAGCAGCCAGTTGTGCAGAGCCACCAGCCGAACGAATCAGTTGTCCGCCCTTGCCGGGTTTCATCTCAATATTGTGAATCGTGGTACCAACCGGTATCGCACGAATCGGCAAAGCGTTACCTGGCTTGATCGGTGCGTCCTCACCACTGATGATCGGCGCGCCGGCCCGAACACCCTTCGGTGCCAGAATGTAGCGACGCTCACCATCGGTGTACTTAATCAGTGCAATATGTGCGCTGCGGTTCGGATCGTACTCAAGACGCTCTACAACGCCCGGAATCCCGTCTTTGTCGCGCTTGAAGTCAATAATTCGGTAGTGCTGCTTGTGACCGCCGCCCTGATGGCGAACCGTAATACGACCTAAGTTGTTGCGACCGCCATTACCCGACTTCTTCTCAAGAAGAGGTGCGTGTGGCTTGCCTTTGTGCAACTCCGGCGTCTTAACAGCGACGACGAAACGGCGTCCTGGTGATGTCGGTTTAGCTTTATGCAGTGACATGTTGGGTAACCCTTACTCTGTACCGAAGAGCTCTTCGATGGACACTCCATCAGCGAGCTTCACGTATGCTTTCTTCCAGTTGGCGCGGCGGCCGTTAGTCTGTTGAAAACGCTTGGTTTTGCCTTTCACGTTTACAACCTGAACCGCGTCTACTTTGACCTCGAAGAGCAACTCAACTGCTTGCGCTACTTCTTTCTTGGTCGCGTCAGTACGAACCTTCAAGACAACGTGGTTATTCTCAGCCGCAATATGTGCCTTCTCGGACATGTGCGGGCCTTGAATGACCGTCATCAATCTTTCCTGATGCAGAGCTCGACTCATGACAGGCGCTCCTCAATCAGTTTTAGCGCTGGCACAGTGACCAAAACCTTGTCGAAGCGAATCAGAACGACCGGATCCATGGATGCGAAATCGCAAATACCAACATTCGGCAGATTGCGAGCGGCCAGGAATACTTTTTCATCGAACGCTTCGTTGAGGATCAGAACATTGTCCAGATCGTATTCTTTAAGCTTTGTTGCCAGCAGCTTGGTCTTCGGTGCTTCGAGCGTGAGCTCGTTGACGATAACCATGCGATCCTGGCGAATCAGCTCTGAAAGCACCGAGCGCAAAGCGGCACGGTACATTTTCTTGTTAACTTTCTGGTCGTGGTTACGCGGCTGCGCGGCAAATGTGCGACCGCCGCCAACCCAGATCGGGCTACGAATTGTGCCAGCACGAGCTCGGCCAGTACCTTTCTGATTCCAGGGTTTTGCACCACCACCGCGAACCGCTGCCCGGTTCTTCTGTGCTTTCGTTCCAGCACGTGCACCGGCGAGATACGCGGTAACAACCTGGTGAATGAGAGCCTCGTTAAAGTCCGCTCCGAACGCTACATCTGCAACGTCCACCGAACCCTTATCCTGAAGTTTTAATTTCATTAGATCGCCCCTTACTTCTTGGTCTTAATCGCTGGACGAACAACAACACTTCCGCCGCGGTGACCCGGGACAGCCCCCTTGATGAGGAGCAGGTTACGTTCAGCATCGATACGCACAACTTCCAGGTTTTGTACGGTGCGACGAACGTTACCCATGTGGCCGGCCATCTTCTTACCCTTGAAGACGCGACCCGGTGTCTGGTTCTGGCCGATAGAGCCCGGAGCACGATGCGCCAGCGAGTTGCCGTGCGTCGCGTCCTGCATACTGAAGTTGTGACGCTTGATGGCGCCAGCGAAGCCTTTACCAATTGAGGTACCGATAACATCGACCTTCTGGCCCTCTTCGAAGAGGTCGACCTTCAGCTCGTTGCCTTTCTCGAACTCGCCTTCATCGGCATCGTCGAGTCGGATCTCAGTAATAAGGTCGCCAGCTTCAACCTTCGCTGCTGCGAAGTGGCCAGCTGCAGGCTTCCGTACACGAGATGCACGACGGCTGCCGGCTACAACTTGTAGCGCGCGATAGCCATCGGTCTCAACGGTTTTCACCTGAGTAATTCGGTTTGGCTGTGCCTCAATCACGGTGACTGGAATCGAAACTCCGTCTTCCGTAAAGACACGTGTCATGCCGCATTTGCGGCCAACAAGACTCATTGTCATGTTTAAAACCTCGCACCGACTTCGTTTGGTCAGTGACAATCCAAAATTCAATGATTCACTGCGGCCACTTCGATTGGCGACCACTGTATTTTCATTCATTGCAGACATACGAAAGGGCCAGCCATCGCCGAGGACCTCGTCCTCTTTGCTCTGGGGCTGACCCAAGCTCCGATCCAGCTATACAGCTAGTTCGGCCGTTCCGGGATTTGCCGTGTCACCCTCAATTTCCTGGCGACTGTTTGTTCGCTGTCCTGCTATTGGCCGACTCCCGGTCCGGCCAAATCTAGCGAGCCCGCAATTATACGACTCCTAACCCCTATTACAAGCGGTATTCAGACTTTTTTGCAGGTTTTTCTACTTTAGACCGATACCAATAGAATCAACAACTTAGCCGGAGAGATTTAGTGCGGTCTGGACAGTGTTTACTGGAATGGCTCCCTTCGGTCCGCTTTATTTCCTGTAAACACTGTCCAGACCGCCCTTTCAGCTGCGGATAGTGGTGCAAGATCTTGGCAAACGCCGAGGTAAACCTGAAATGCTGGCCAAGCAGCCTGACTAATTGTCAGGCGCGTCGGCGAGATATGTGTGACAGGAAATAAAGCGCAGCGTAGCGAGCCATTCCTAGTCACACATATGTCGGCGACGGGCCGATCGTT
This sequence comes from Woeseiaceae bacterium, assembly GCA_021773155.1. GTDB lineage: Bacteria > Pseudomonadota > Gammaproteobacteria > Steroidobacterales > Woeseiaceae > UBA1847. The sequence goes on from JAJFKQ010000143.1 coordinate 18,781, forward strand.
ATTAGAACGCCGTACTAGTTAAGCTTGATCTGAACGTCTACACCAGCCGGCAATTCCAACTTCATAAGTGCATCAACGGTCTTGTCGGTAGGATCCACAATATCCATCAGACGCTTGTGCGTCCGAATTTCATACTGATCACGAGCGTCTTTATTCACATGCGGAGAAATCAGGATCGTAAAACGCTCCTTCCTCATCGGCAATGGAATAGGGCCCTTGACCGTGGCGCCCGTGCGCTTGGCGGTATCAACGATTTCGCGTGCTGAAGTGTCGATCAATCGATGATCGAATGCCTTCAGGCGGATTCTGATGTTTTGATTAGTGCTCATAATTTTTACTCAATTACCTTTGCGACAACGCCGGCGCCAACGGTACGACCACCTTCGCGAATAGCGAAACGCAGACCGTCTTCCATGGCAATCGGTGCAATCAGCTCTACAACCATCTGCACGTTATCGCCCGGCATCACCATCTCGGTGCCTTCCGGCAACTCACAGGCGCCTGTTACGTCCGTCGTACGGAAGTAAAACTGCGGACGATAACCCTTGAAGAACGGCGTATGACGACCACCCTC
>JAJFKQ010000144.1 GCA_021773155.1 Woeseiaceae bacterium
AAAATGTGGGAGTTGATACGTGATATTCTTATTTTCTCCTGGGATCAAACAAGTATGCGTTTACCTTCCACCAAGCTGCTATCCGTCATATCGAGCAACATTCGGTATGACGAACCACAGGACAAACAACATCGCTGGGAAAATCGCAGAGACTTTCTCGCCAGTTGTTTACTCGAATATTGTCCCGACCTGCTTGCGACTCAGGAAGGCAAGTACCCACAGCTCCAGGATATGGCTGATCGCCTGACTAGCCTCCGTTGTGCGGACACGCACCGGCGATGGGAAGCATCTCTGATGTACCCCTGCATCTTCTACAACCCCGACACCTTAACCCTCCGCGAGTCCGGCGATATCTGGCTGTCGGAATCACCGGCGACCATCGGTTCGTCCTCATTTGGCAGCCAGTACCCACGGCTCTGCACCTGGGCCTTTTTTGATAACGGCCTGCTCGCGGTCAATGTCCATCTCGACGACCTGAAACCCGACACGAGGCTCCACCAGATTCGCGTATTAATGGAACAGGTAGACGCTTTGGGAAAGAAGCGTTCAATGTTGTTGATGGGCGACTTCAACGAATCGCCGGAGGGCCGTGTTCGAGCTCTCATTAATGAGGTCTGGCCAGCTCTGCAAGACCCGTGGCAGGAACTCGGTCAGGAAGAAGAGCCCAGCCATCACAATTTTCTCGAAGCAATCGACTACGCGAGTCGTGTTGACTGGATTCTGACCGATGCCGCGTTGCAGGCGCAGGAGATCTTGCTGGATAAGTCGCGCTCTGAGCAGGGCCTTTATCCGTCCGATCACTATTTGTTGAAAGCGCGGTTTCTCGTACCGGACTAGCGCTGGCAATCTGAGTCCGGAATACGGACAATCAAGGCCTGCATGACCGAGATTTTCGGGGGAGCACATATGACGATCGTGGTTGTTGGTAGCATTAACACTGATCTCACAATTCGGGTACCCCATTTCGCGGTTGCCAACGAAACAGTACTTGGCCATGGCGACTTCACGACCACACAGGGTGGTAAAGGTGCAAATCAGGCTGTCGCAGCGGCCGCAGCCGGTCTTCCAGTGCATATAATCGGCAAAGTTGGTGCGGATGCTTTCGGCGACGCTGCTATTGAGGACCTCCGCTCGACCGGCATCGATTGCAGCCATGTTACTCGTGAGTCAGGCCACGCGACAGGACTGGCTACCATCTTCGTTGATCCGAAAGGCGACAACTCAATTACCGTCGCTCCCGGTGCGAATGCCCGTATTACGCCGGAAGACGTGCAATCAGCAGTCAAGCTGATTGCCGAGGCGAGCATCGTCATGTTACAGCTTGAGATTCCGCTTGCCGCAGTGACCGAGACCATACGTATCGCAAATCAACATGGCACGATAGTCATGCTCGATCCGGCACCTGCAACAATGACGATGCCTGAATTTAGCGGTGTCGATTTCCTGACACCGAACGAAATCGAGGCGGAGACTCTAACGGGCATCGCCGCCACAGCCGAAAACGGACCACAGCGAATCATTGCGGAGCTGCGCAAGCGTGGTGCAAGACAGGTCGCGCTAACGCTCGGTGGCATGGGTTGCTGTATTTCAACTGACGAAGAAACAACATTTATTCAAGCGCAACCGGTACAAGCGGTCGACACAACCGGTGCCGGCGATGCATTCAATGGTTTCCTGGCAGCTGCTTTGGTGAAAGGACTTGCTGCGACCAAAGCTGCAGAAACTGCCTGCGCAGCGGCAACGCTCTCGGTAACGCGAGCCGGAGCCAGAACCAATCTGCCAACCTGGGATGAAGTGCAGGCGTTTCTGGGTGCTTAGCGCTGTACCGCCAACGATGGTGGCCGCATTACAATTACCGCGACCAGGATGATTGCCAACGCCACAGCATATGCTTGAAATACGCCAGCAAATCCACCGTAGCGATCAGCCACGTAGCCGCCAAGGACTGGGCCGAACATAGCCACAGTCGTTATCAGGTACATGGTACCCATGGTTTTCGGCGCTTCCTTCGCTCCATAGTAGTTAACCAGCAAGATTGTCGTCGCAAACATGCACATGCCAAAGCCATAGCCTTCGCCGATCGCGAACAGAACGATCATTGTCATATTGTCGGCAAATGACAATGCCAGCATACCGACAATCTCGCCCGCCAGCGCGGAAGCCAGCAACCATTTCGGATCGACAGAAGTTGCAAGTATGCCGCCAAATGCCCGCGATGAAGAGTTGACCAGTGCTTGCGCGCTGAGAGCACCGGCCGCGATAGCAGCCAGAATACCGAGATTGCCCATATGGCTCACCGCCCAACTGTTAGTGGTTACGCCTCCGAAAAGTGTCATCGTCATCGCCGCAACGATGATGTAGTACTGCGGTGTCCGGATTACATCTTTGAAATGCCACTCGACCCGTGTCATATGCACATTGTCCGAATGAGTTTCGGCAGACATTGTCGACTCAGCATCCTCATCAGCACTTTCGGTGCGGCTCTTTAGAAAAGCGACCGCTAGTACAGTCAATACACCGATCAATCCGGCCATCAACCACCAGTGCCATCGCCACGAACCTGTCGCTGCCACAATGCTAGTGACGAAAAGCGGGCCTGCCACGCCGCCCAATCCACCGATCATCATGTACGCACCAATTGCGAATGAACGGCGGTGCGGCAACCATTGATTAATGACTTCGACGCCCGGTATCAGCGCACACGAGGTGTAGCCCAATCCTGCCAAACCGGCTCCCACCAAGTATTGATTTAGTCCGGTTGTCGTCGCCATCAGCGTCAGACCGATCACCATAGTGACACCGCCGATACCAAATGTTGCGCGCGCTCCCATTTTCGTTAACGTCCAGGACGGGACGCGGCTGGCGATGCCGACCATGAATGACAACATCGAAAATCCAAGGCCAGCACCAGACCATGACCAGGACAGTTCCTCGATCATGAATGGCAGTGCGACGCCGAGAGACGCGAATGTCGCAGCCGTTACCTGAAAAAACAGCAGACTGACCACAGCGAAATTAAACCAGCCCCGCCGGACAATATTCGTTGGCATACCTGCAGAAGGTGAGATAGACATCTAAGCTGGTTTTCCTGAATTTGAGGCTTGTGCTAAGCGACTAACGCGCCTTCGCATCCAGCTCCGCGAGAATCTTCCTGGCGCATGCGACGTCATTATTTATGTTCTCGATGAGTGCGTCGATATCGGGGAAGTTGAGCTCGTCCCTGATTTTTTCCACAAATTCGACCTGTATTTCCCGCCCGTAAATATCTTCATCAAAATCAAAAATGTACACTTCGAGGAGCACTTTCGTCCCGCCAACCGTCGGACGCGTTCCAACGCTCGCAACACCTTCAAGCACATCTTCCCCGAGACCCCTCACGCGCACCGCGAATATACCCATAAGCGCAACATGGATTCGATCTGGATCTATATTCGCGGTGGGAAAGCCCAACCTGCGCCCCAGATGATTACCGTGGATCACCTCACCGGACATTGTGTAGTTTTGACCAAGCAGCTCTGCTGCACGGTGTAGATTCCCCGACGACAGAGCATTGCGGATCCGGGTAGAGCTGACGATCATGCCATCATTTTCGAGACTGGCCATTCCGCGCACCTGGAAGTCGTATTTTTCGCCAGCTCTCTGCAGGTCCGCGACGTCACCCGCGCGATCTTTGCCAAAACGAAATTGGTCACCAACGATCAAGTGCTGCACATTCAATGAGCCTACGAGTATCTCCCGGATAAACCAGTCAGGCGAACCACTGCGCATCCTGGTGTCGAAGTCCAGGCAACAGAAAACGTCGATGCCATACTCCTCCAGCACCTGACATTTTTCGGAAAATCGCATGAGCCTCGCGGGTGGACTCTGCGGTGAGAAAAATTCCAGCGGGGTAGGTTCGAAGCACATGACAACAGCCGGCAAATCTGACGCCCTGGCCTGCTCAAGTACAGTATCAAGTAACATCCGATGACCCAGATGCAGGCCATCGAAATTGCCAATAGTAACGACACTGCCATCCGACAGTCCGTCCAGAACCTCGCCATCAAGCGAGCGGATCACCTGCATATTTTTTCCAACTGTAAGTATCAATTGTGCATGGGCTCATCGGCGCGAACGAATAGCCACAACAACGCACCGATAGTCGCAAAAATCGAACCGGTCGCCATCGCGGCCGGCCACCCAAAAAGACCCGCTGTTACAGGAACCAGCATACCCCCCAGCACACCAGGAAGATTCCCGCCTGTATTCAGGATGCCGGTTGCTATCGGCGCATGCTGCCCGGACACAGCCATCGTTGCAACCCAGAAAGGAGATTCACTGATCTGGGTGCAACCGAATGCGACGCACAATAGCACCACGCTCGCAAAAGGATCAGTCGACATCGCGCCAACGTAAAGAAAAGCCGCCGATAATATCAGGGCAGTCATTATCAACCACCTTGGCCCGCGCCTTAGTCCCAGGCGTGTAACAAGGATGTCACAAAGTATTCCACCCATGGTCGCGCCGATGGCGCCTAGTACCCATTGTGCTGCAGTCAGTATTCCCGCCTCTGTCGCCGATACCCCTTTTACGTCAACGAGATAGAAGAAAAACCAGCTAAAAAATAAATAGAAAACATAATTCATACAAAAATAGCTGATCGTGATCAGCAAGATATTCCGGTTCTTTAATGCCAGCTTCCACACGCCATTTTCTGCTACGTCACCTTCTGGCGGCCGGTCTGACGCAATGAGCGAAAGCTCCTCGCCCGTCATCTGCGGGTGCGTTTTCGGGTCATCGCTTACATACCAACGAAACAAGATAGCGACCAGAAACCCGGCCGGCGCGGTGACTAACAGAGCGGAGCGCCACCCATAGGCATCCATTAGCCAGACAACGATCGGCGCCGTTGCAGCGGCCCCCAACGTCAGGCCCGTACTCGTTAGACCATTGGGCAAGCCCCACTGCCGCACCGGAAACCAGCTCGCGATAGAGCCACCGATGGTCACCGGAAAAAATGGCGCTTGAACCACGCCGAGCAGGAAGCGGGTTATCATTAGCGACACTACGATTGCCGCAATCGAAAGCACATCCGTACCGGGTATCATCGCCGTTACTATCGTCAGCGCGTTCCACGCGATCGCAATGGCAGTAATCGTGAATCGTGGCCCGAATTTGTCTCCGAAAATGCCGCCCGGAAACTGAAATATCGCGTAACCAGCCGCGAAAGACGAGAACACCAGACCAAGCTGGTACTCGTTCATGCCAAGGTCGTGCATCATTGTTTCACTAACGATGGAAAGATTCGTACGCAGTACGTAGGCGACGAAACTCGCGAACACAATGATAGCCAGGACAGCCCAGCGTATACCCTTCATAAATCCAACACCCGATCACCAACGTAAGCAGCCCACTTGTCAGTTACTATAGCGCAACTGTTTTTTGCCTTTCTTTTCGTTTCGTTCCCTGCTGTTGCGGATGTTGCAGACGACGTTCGTTGCAGGGAAATCGAGTAAATTTGTACGCATGAACCGCAGATATTCCAAAAACATGATTTCAAGCAAACTGCCCGATGTAGGTACGACCATCTTCACAGTTATGAGTCAGTTGGCGACTGATACGGGCGCGATCAACCTGTCGCAGGGATTTCCAAGTTTTGACCCACCGCAAGAGCTTCTGGAACGAATCAACCATCACCTGAACAGCGGCGCCAATCAGTATGCGCCGATGGCGGGCATCCCGCTGCTGCGAACTGCGATCGCCGAAAAGACCAGGCGCCTGCAAGGCCGAACGGTCGACAGTGACCACGAAGTTACGGTTTGTTGCGGTGCAACCGAGGGCCTTTTTTGCGCGATTCAGGCCGTGGTCCGTGCCGGAGACGAAGTCATTGTATTTGATCCAGCGTATGACTCCTACGAACCGGCTATTGCGCTGGCGGGTGGAATCACTCGCCATATACCATTATCCATTGATGACGACGGATTCGAGTTTTCAGTTGACTGGCAACAATTGGCAGACTCGATTAACGACAAAACACGCCTTATCATCGTGAATTTCCCACACAACCCAACCGGTGCAATTTTCGAAGCGGCGGATCTTGATCGCCTCGCCGATATCGTGCGCGATACAGACTGCTACTTATTGTCCGACGAAGTCTATGAACACATCGTGTTCGACAATGCACCGCACCGAAGTCTGCTCAGCAATGACGAGTTATGGGAACGTATGATGGTTGTTTCGTCATTTGGGAAAACGTTTCACGCCACGGGATGGAAAATCGGCTACTGCATCGCTCCTAAATATTTATCAGAAGAGTTTAGGAAGATCCACCAGTTCGCGACCTTCTCTATCAATACACCGATGCAGTTTGCCATCGCCGACTTTTTGATGAGCGATCCCGGGTTCTACGAACAGCTACCGGCGTTTTATCAGGAAAAACGTGATTATTTTTGTGGCCTTCTGAATGAATCGAGATTCGGACTGCGACCGGCGCACAGTACGTTTTTCCAGATTCTGAATTACTCCGAAATAAGTAGCGAAGTCGATCTGGAACTTGCGCAACAGTGGACCCGGGAAAAGGGTATTGCCTCTATTCCACTCAGCGTTTTTTGTGAGGAGCCGTTCACCGGCACTCGCCTGCGATTCTGTTTCGCGAAGGACAATGCAACACTTGAGGCTGCCGCTGAAAAATTGTGCGCTTTGTAGGCAGGACTCAGACGCTACCCAACTGAAACGCCAGCATTGCTCCGACATAACCAATCGATGTCATGTAAACCCAGGCAAACGCCGGCCAACGCCAGGTATTGGTTTCGCGTCGAATGACGGCAAGCGTTGCTGCACATTGCAGACAGCATGCGTAGAAGATCAGTAGTCCGATCACCATCGGTAGCGTAAATACAGGACTTCCATCAGCTCGTGTCGACGCCTTAAGCCGCCCACTTAAAGTCGCGTCGTCCGCATCATCGCCGACGGCATACACGGTACCCAACACGGCGATCACGACCTCCCGCGCGGGAAATCCGGCGATGACAGCCGCCGATACGCGCCAGTCCCAACCAAGTGGCCTGAACAACGGTTCAACTGTCTTCCCTGCCCGGCCAAGCCAGCTTTGTTCAAGCTGCGCCGCCGCGGCTTCGTGGTCGATCCGTT
>JAJFKQ010000145.1 GCA_021773155.1 Woeseiaceae bacterium
CACTCTTTAAGTTCGGGCTCGCCCGAGGGATGACCATCGGTCAACACAAACCAGACGAACACGCCAGCAAATACCGTCACGGCCGTGTAGCCATAGATGATCAGTCGTAATGCAGCCTCTTTCTCTGCAAAGGTGGCAGCATCGTAGCCCTCGGGAAACGCAAGGCCGAACATCATCACACCTACGGACGCCAGCGCAGCCGCAAGAACGCCGCGGCCGCCATCCAGCAGACCGTAGGCGCGTCCCTGCTCATCGTGACCGCCCCAGTCCCGAGTCGCACGTATCAGTGCCGCCCAGAAGAGCATGATCGTGCTGAAACCGAAGAAACCCCAGAGCAGCAATGAGCCGTGATAATCCGGGAATGTCGCCATGTAGAGCCCGCCGGCAGCAGTCGCCCACAAAGATACCGCGAGTAGTTTGCGCGCCGAAAAACGGTCCGCGAGCGGCCCGCCCGGGAAATAGGCCAGCATCGCCATGATGCCATATACGCCCTGCGCAGCACCGAGTTCGGTAGCCGAGATCGAAAACACCTCGAGAACGGTCGGTCGGAAGAAACGCGCTACGTGAAATGGCAGTGCAAACACCGCCTCACCCGCCAGGATGAGGCCCAACATGAACATGAAACGATGCGATTTCTGAGATGAGTTGGAAACGGTCTTGTGCCCCTTACACCGAGCTTCGAATTATGCACGTGCAATTGAGTTGTTGCCCAGAAAACGCTGAGGGCATTTAAACACTCGGCTCCAGCATTGGCTCTTCTCGTCCCAGCGTTTCTTTACGCTTCGCGACATAAGCTTCAAGTGCCTCGTGAACCGCGGCATCAATCGGCGGCGGTGTGAATTCGGCTAGTATCTTCGGCCAGAGCTCAGTTGCTCTTGTCGTGGCGTCCTTCGAACCGGCAAGCGTCCAGTTTTCATTGTTTTGCCAGTCGCTGAGAAAAGGAGCGTAAAACGCCGTCTTGTAGCGCTCCTTGGTATGCTCGCAGCCGAAAAAGTGGCCTCCGGGACCTACCTCTTGCATCGCATCCAAACCGGTTTCGGCCAGGTCAATTTTGAGCGGCTCGAGCATTTCGGACATCTGCTGCAACATCTCACAGTCGATAACCAGTTTCTCAAACGATGCAACCAGCCCACCTTCAAGCCAGCCTGCCGCATGGTAGACGAGATTGCCATGGCCCATCACTGCGCCCCACAAAGCCATTTGTGTTTCATAGGTCGCCTGCGCGTCTACAGCATTCGAAGCGTTGCATGCACTGGTTCGGTAAGGCAGTTTGTAACGCCGCGCCAACTGCCCCCCGGCAATATTGGCAAGACTGTTTTCCGGTGTTCCGAATGCCGGTGATCCCGAACGCATATCGACGTTCGATGTGAATGCACCGTATATCGATGGAGTTCCGGGTCGCGTCAGCTGCAGCAACGCAATACCGAACAACGCTTCAGCGTTTTGCTGCGCCAATGCGCCGGCCATTGTGGCCGGTGTCATCGCTCCCATCAGGGTGAACGGCGTAACCGCCACCGGTTGTCCGAACAATGCCATTTGCATGGCACCGTATGCCATCGTATCGTCCAGCCTGCGTGGTGAATTGACATTAATGTTGGTCATCACGCAAGGGTTGCTTTTTATTTCTTCGAGACTGAAACCGCGAGCAATCGCCGACATTTCAATCGCGTCACGGGAACGACCGGCACCGATTCCAGTCGCGAAAAATGCCTTGTCCGACAACGTCAGGTTGACAAAGGTAGTATCCAGGTGTCGTGAGTTGGCAGGTAAGTCGGTCGGCGCAGTGGCCTGATTGCCAAAAAATGTCAAGACATTGAAGTACTGACCGAAACTGATCAGCTTCTTGTAGTCTTCGAAATTTCCCGCACGCCGACCGTTGATGTTGTCGTGAACGCTTGGCGGGCCTGATACCAATCCGAAATTAATGACATCGTCACCGACATGTAGAGTCTGATCCGCATTTCGAGGCGTGACCACAAACCTTGCGGGCGCCAGCGCAATGGTTTCAAGCAGCAAGTCACGATCGATACGAACGATGCCATCGCCGTCGACCGATGCACCGGCTTTCCGAAACAGACTCAGCGCATGCTCGCCCATTACTTCGATACCCTGCTCTTCGAGTATCTGCAGCGACAGGTCGTGGATCATTTCGAGTTGTTCTGCGTCGAGTGGTTCAAGCGGAGCCATGCGATTGCGCAGAACTTTCCTGTCAATCTGGTGAACAGTGACAGAAGCAGCGTCTTTGCCTCGGATGCGGCGACGCCGCCGGCTGGTTCTCGCCATCTGGGATTCTCCACCCGTTACATTACGAAGGAGGCGCCGGGTCCCGCCAAGTACACGGACTGATACTAGCGAATAGCCCCGGAGCTTACTTTAACAATTGAGACATTTTTTGCTATATTTGAGCGATACCGTCGCGTTCTATCGGCCCCATCGGTCATACCTATGCGCCATATCACCTTTTGCCTCTGCCCGGGTTTCCCGCTGTTTTGCATTGCCTCGGGGCTCGAAGTTCTGCGTCACGCAAACCGTTTGTCCAACGAACCGTTCTACTCCTGGTCGATTCTTTGCGAAGACGATGAGCCGATTCGGGACAGCAATGGCCTGTGGCTGAATCCCGACACTGCGATCACTGAAGCCGTTTCATCCGATATGGCTTTCGTGGTTGCCGGATTCGAGCCGGCAAGTATCGTTGCACCAAATATAGAAGCCTGGCTGCAAGCACAAGCAAGTGCCGGCAGCATGGTCGGCGGCATTTCCAATGGGGCATTCGTCCTCGCACACGCAGGCTTGCTGGATGGTTTTGCGGCGACCGTGCACTGGGAAGACTTCCCGAGCTTTTGTACCTTGCATCCGCAGGTCAGGCCGCGCTACCAACGTTACCTGATCGACCGCAATCGGTTGTCTTGCTCCGGTGGTACATCGACACTCGATCTGTTTGTCGAAATCGTCCGCGAGGATCTCGGCAATGACCTGTCGCTGCAGGTATCGCGGCAGATGCTGCTGCACGACTATTCGAACCCGGGCGGGCTCGCGACCGAGTCGATTCTGGATGGCAGTCAGCATTTTTCATTTCGTGTGCAGCGTGCGCTGAGCCTGATCGACCCCGGAATCGAACAACGCATGAATGCGACACAACTTGCGGAACGGGTCGGACTGAGTCGCCGCCAGCTATTGCGGCTTTTTCGGCGCGAAACCGGCAAAACCCCGGGGAAGATCCTGGCACAGCGGCGACTCGAGCGTGCGCGGTCTCTGGTGCTCCACTCCCACTTGCCGCTTGCCGTAATCTCGGGCGCCGTCGGCTTTTGTTCGCAATCGCATTTAACCACGTCTTACAAAAAGCACTTCGACACTACACCCGCTGAACACCGCCGCAGTCACCAGATGAAATACTGACAAGGTCTGTCGTCTGCCAGCGTGCAGAATGTCTTGTTCGTATTGCCGCCCAAAATTGGTAAATACTGTCCTTTTTATGAAAGATTCAATCAAAGGGAAGCCAGAAAATGGCGGTTCAGTGACGCCAGTGAGTTTGAATCGTATGACCGATGATGCTGAAGAAATCGTTTTGTCTGAATTGCCCGACGACGAACTGGTCGAGCAGATGCACGATGACCTGTACGATGGCTTGAAGGACGAGATCGAGGAAGGTACGTCCATCCTGCTGCATCGCGGCTGGTCCGCGGACAAAGTGCTTAACGAGGCGCTTGTCGAGGGCATGGGTATTGTCGGTATCGACTTCCGCGACGGCATCCTGTTCGTGCCGGAAGTCTTGCTCTCTGCAAACGCTATGAAGGGGGGCATGGCGATACTGAAACCATTGCTTGCCGAATCCGGAGTCAAGCCCATAGGCAGGATGGTCATCGGTACGGTTAAAGGCGACATCCACGATATTGGCAAAAACCTTGTCGTGATGATGATGGAAGGCGCCGGCTTTGAGGTGATCGACATTGGCATTAACAATTCGGTCGAGGATTACTTTGCCGCGCTTGAGGAGCACAAACCCGACATCCTCGGCATGTCAGCATTGCTGACAACGACGATGCCGTACATGAAAGTCGTTATTGACGAAATGGTGGCATCGGATATTCGCGACGACTACATCGTGCTGGTTGGAGGAGCGCCGCTGAACGAAGAGTTCGGACAGGCGGTTGGCGCCGACGCTTACTGCCGGGATGCCGCACAGACTGCCGAAATAAGCCCACTTTTAGTCAGGGAGCGACGTAAGGCGACGGTCAGTGCTTGAGCAGGTACTTGTCATCATTTGTGGAAACCGATGCCGGGCTGCGGGGGAACGGTAGGAATGTATCGCATGCGATCATGGTCGGTGCGCAACGCACGCTTACTCAAGGCGCTTTACGGTGGCATTGAGTTTGTGCTGCGGGGACTCAATCCCCTGATCAGATTCATCGGCTACGAACGCCTGGATAGGCCTTTCGTCGCTATTGAAAAAGT
>JAJFKQ010000146.1 GCA_021773155.1 Woeseiaceae bacterium
TTAGCGCCTGCCCGGAGGGAATCGTTATCAGAGGCTCCGGCGGATATCCGGAGGTCGATTTTCGCCGTGGCGAGTGCACTTTTTGCCGCGAGTGCGTGAGCGCCTGCCCTGAGCCGGTCCTTAACAGCGACACCCAACCTCTCTGGCAATTGCGCTTGCGAGTAGAGGATCGTTGTCTTGCCAAGCGCCGCATAATTTGTCAGACCTGTGCCGATAGCTGCGACCAACAAGCGATTCGATTTCGGCCTCGCATCAACGCCCTGGCGACACCTGAAATCAACTATCAGAACTGCAACGGCTGTGGTGCCTGTGTTTCGGCCTGCCCGGAAGACGCACTGCTACTGGAACCCACAAGGGCTGTCGCGCCAGGCGAGGGGGTAGCTTTGCATGCCTGAAATCGAATATCACGTATCCAGCTTTGTTGTGCGGGTTCGACCGCAGGACGGACCCTCGGTATCCGGTGCGATCCAGTCAGTTGCCGGGCTAGAGGTCCATGCCGAGGAAGAAGGCAAACTGATCGTCACAGCAGAAGCAGGCAACGTCAGTGAACTGGCAAGATTATCAGCAGTATTGGAAGAAACGGACAAGGTGATATCGGTCGCACCGATATACCACGAGTTTTCAAGTGACGGGGAGTCGGCAACTCCCGTGCCACCTGATGAGCTGCAATCAACGGGAGTGAAGCTCCAATGAGTATTTTCTTATGAGTATCAGCAGAAGACGATTTATGAAAGCCAACGCGATCGCCGCTGCGGCCAGTGTTGCAGGTGTTTCAGTTCCGGCAGCGGCCAGCAACGTCATTACCGGCTCGGACATGACAAAGCTGGAGTGGAACAAGGCTCCTTGCCGGTTTTGCGGTACGGGCTGTTCAATCAATGTTGCAACGCTGGACGGCAAAGTCGTCGCGACGCACGGTGACGCGAAATCACCGGTCAACCGGGGTATTAGCTGCGTCAAAGGCTACTTTCTGTCCAAGATCATGTACGGCAAAGACCGACTGACGACACCGCTCCTCAGGATGACGGACGGCCAGTACGACAAAGACGGCGACTTCACGTCGATAAGCTGGGATCAGGCCTTCGACATCATGGCCGAGAAATACAAAGCGGCGCTAAAGGCCAAAGGCCCGACGTCGCTTGGTATGTTCGGCTCCGGCCAATGGACCGTGATGGAGGGATACGCGGCGCTTAAGCTGATGAAAGCCGGATTCCGCTCCAACAACATTGAGCCAAATGCTCGTCATTGCATGGCCTCGGCGGTTGGCGGATTTATGCGTACGTTCGGTATCGATGAGCCCATGGGTTGCTACGACGATATTGAGGCCACAGACGCGTTTGTGCTGTGGGGCTCCAATATGGCCGAAATGCACCCCATTCTCTGGACGCGAGTGACAGATCGTCGCCTGAGCGCACCGCATGTCAACGTGTCGGTGCTTTCCACCTACCAGCACCGATGCTTCGATCTCGCCGACTCCGGGATGATCTTCACGCCGCAAACAGATCTCGCGATCCTCAACTACATCGCCAACACCATCATCAAGACGCATCGCGTTAATCACGACTTCGTTAACAAACACACCAACTTCCGCCGGGGCGATGCGGATATCGGATACGGGCTCAGAGATGAGCACCCGCTGCAGCAGGCGGCCGCCAATCCGAATAGCGGCGGCTCGAAGCCAATGACATTTGACGAGTTTGCCGAGTTTGTCAGCGATTACGACGAAGACTCTGTCTCGAAATTGTCGGGCGTTTCGGTCGAAAAGCTGCGTGAGCTGGCCGAGTTGTACGCTGACCCAGAAAAGAAAGTGGTCTCGTTCTGGACGATGGGCGTTAACCAGCACACCCGTGGTGTCTGGTGTAACAACCTGATCTACAACATTCACCTTCTGACCGGAAAAATATCCACACCAGGTAACAGCCCGTTCAGCCTGACCGGACAACCTTCGGCCTGTGGCACCGCTCGCGAAGTCGGCACGTTCGCGCATCGTTTGCCTGCCGATATGGTCGTCGCAAACGAAAAGCATCGCGATATCGCCGAAAAAATCTGGAACCTGCCAAAGGGCACGATCGTCGGCAAGCCGGGTTTCCACGCCGTTCTGCAAAATCGCAAACTTAAAGACGGGGATTTGAATGTCTACTGGGTGCAGTGCAACAACAATATGCAGGCTGCCGCGAACATCAACGAAGAGGTCTATCCGGCCTACCGCAATCCGGAAAACTTCATTATCGTTTCCGACCCCTATCCCACGGTAACTGCCCAGGCAGCGGACCTGGTATTGCCCACGGCCATGTGGGTAGAAAAAGAAGGCGTGTACGGTAACGCCGAACGCCGAACGCAGAGCTGGTATCAGATGATTGAGGCGCCGGGTGAATCACGCTCCGATATGTGGCAGGTTGTCGAATTCTCGAAGCGCTTCACCACCGATGAGGTTTGGCCGCAGGAATTGCTCGACGCGAAGCCGGAACATAAGGGCAAGACACTTTACGAGGTACTGTTCGCCAATGGTGTTGTTGACCAGTTCCCACAGTCCGAGATCAGTCCAAACCACCTGAACCAGGAATCCAATGATTTCGGGTACTACATCCAGAAGGGCCTGTTCGAAGAGTACGCATCATTCGGCCGCGGCAAGGCGCACGATCTCGCGCCGTATGATGTGTATCACGCAACGCGCGGCCTTCGCTGGCCAGTCGTTGATGGCAAAGAAACCCTGTGGCGCTTCAAAGAGGGCTCTGACCCCTATGCCAAACCAGGCAGCGATTGGGACTTCTATGGTAAGCCCGACGGTAAAGCGATTATTTTTGCATTGCCTTACGAGCCTGCTGCAGAGAGTCCGGATGAGGAATTCGACCTGTGGCTAAGCACCGGGCGCGTACTGGAGCACTGGCACTCCGGCTCAATGACCCGCCGCGTTCCCGAATTACATCGTGCAATGCCAAATGCCCTGGTCTACATGCATCCGGACGATGCTCAGGACCGAGGCATGCGACGCGGGGACGAGGTGAAAATAGTTTCGCGCCGAGGCGAGATCATTACCCGAGTCGAGACCCGCGGACGCAACAAACCACCGAAAGGGCTGGTCTTTATGGCCTGGTTTGATGCCTCCAGACTCATCAACAAAGTCACGCTCGACGCAACCGATCCGCTGTCGAAGCAAACCGATTACAAGAAGTGCGCAGTCAAGGTCGTAAAGGCTTAGTGGTCCAACAAGTGAAGGAAAATCCATGAATCGTCTCAATTGGACAGTAGTAAGCTTCGGCGTAATTGCAATGTGTTACCTGACTCTCGTGGCCGCGGATGAAATCGCCACACTACGGCACGGCGCTGCAATCGACGAGGAAGTCGCACCGGCAGCTATACCGCGAGTTATCGATACTGATATTCGCGCGCAGCGCAGTTACCCGATGCAGCCACCGACAATTCCTCATGATACGCGCGGTTATGAACTCAACCTGCGAGTCAATAAGTGCATGTCATGCCACGCGCGGACACGAACGGAGGAGAGTCAGGCACCGATGATCAGTGTCACGCATTACATGGACAGAGACGGAAATTTTCTGGCGGAAATTTCTCCGCGACGCTATTTCTGTAATCAATGCCACATCAATCAAACCGCTGCACGCCCAATGATCGAAAATACCTTCGAGGACATGGACGTTTTGCTCGAAAAACGTTCGGAAGAAAAACAGGAAGACTAACGTGCTGCAATATTTTCGAAAGATCTGGCGCGATATCGGCCGCCCCAGTGTGCACTACAGTATCGGGGCACTCACCTTGGGTGGTTTTACCGCGGGCATCGTGTTTTGGGGAGGTTTTAATACCACGCTTGAGGCAACGAACACTGAGGAGTTCTGCATCAGCTGCCACGAAATGCGGGAAAATGTGTATCAGGAGCTGCGAGAAACGATTCACTTTTCCAATCGATCAGGCGTCCGGGCAACATGTCCCGACTGTCACGTACCGCATGAGTGGACCGATAAGATCGGCCGAAAAATGCAGGCAACCAAAGAGATCTGGGGCAAGATCTTCCAGACCATCAGTACACGTGAGAAATTTCTTGATAAACGCCGCGAGTTAGCCGAACACGAGTGGGCCCGACTGTCAGCGAATGACTCGCTGGAGTGCCGGAACTGCCATAACTACGACTTCATGGATTTCACAGTACAGAGCCCGCGCGCGTCCGAGCAACACTCGACATCGCTCGCCACTGGTGAAAAGACCTGTATCGACTGCCACAAGGGCATCGCACACGAACTGCCGGATATGGC
>JAJFKQ010000147.1 GCA_021773155.1 Woeseiaceae bacterium
CAGTGTGCGAAGCACATATTCTTTAAATATTTTGCCGCTCGCTGTAAGTTTGATCGGTTTGGAGCGTCGAATAACCAGCTCCGAAGCAGTCTGCGCTTCAAGTTGCTTAATGGCTTGCGAGACCGCCGATTGAGTAATACCGAGTCGCTCTGCAGCTTGAGTGAGGGTGTCTGATTCGACGACTGAGGCAAATACCCTTAGCGCACGAAAGTCTATGTGTCTGTCGTTTTTCACGAATGGGCCTGATTAAGAAGACAGTTCCAACCCATTGTACTTTCGACGTAGTGGTCCAACAAGTTAGCATTGATGGACCACTAGCTCCAGGGGAACGGGCTGTTTGAAACTGGATGCAATTTGCCTTCTTCGAATCGCGAAAACCGGTGAGGCTCTAACAGGCGCGATCGGTCACCGCAGATTTCCTCAGCAACCAGCTTACCGACACCCAGCATCTTGTAGCCATGGTTTGAATCGGCGATCACATAGCAGTTCTGCCGAAATATATCGAATACCGGAAAGCTATCGGGGGTGAATGCGCCAATTCCGCCGGAAGGTTCTCGCTTGAATTTCGATAATGTACCTGAAAAGCGTTTTTGGCAGTGAGACAGCGCCGATACCCACATATGTGCGAATTCCGGTCCCACGATGAACTCGGGTGATTCTGGGCCATAAGGGTCAACAGCCACTTCATCCGGGTTCTTCTCAACCTTATACGGTGCAGCACCTCCCTGAATGCCACCAAAGTGAGTATCGGGCTTGTAGTAAATGCCCCACTGTTCGTCCGTAATGAGGGCCCCGTCTTCGTCTGAAAACAACGGTGCATCAGTATCGACATGAATCACCGGAGGCACCTTGCCGTCATTGGTCTTTTGAGTTTCCGGATCGATACCCAGAGTTCCTTCCTCCAGACACCAGTAAACCCACATAGGAACATCGGTGATCATGCCACCGTTGGCCGGGTCCTTGATGTTGATAGTCTTCGGCAAATCCAGCATGTCCCAAAACTGCTTGATCCACGGGCCGGCGCCGACAACGACATAGTCACAATCGATCGAGCCTTTGTTAGTCTGCACCGACTTGATTGCACCTTGACTGTCTTGAGCAAGGTCGGTTACCTCGACACCGGTCATAATGCGAACACCTTCGTACTCGGCCTTGCCTGCGAGCCCATACATGGATTTCGTGTTATTCGCGTAGCCACCCGACTTCTCATGTAAAACCGAAGTAATGTTTTGCGCACGCCAGTCGTCGAAAATACGCCGCATGTAGTTCATGCAGTCCTTTTCGCCCTCGACAAATGTGGAAGGGTAGCCTATGACTTGCTGTTGTTCGTAAATAGACCGAATGTCGTCGTGCATACTTTCGCAACTGATCTGCATATAGCCGACCGGGTGATAGCTGTAGGTCTCCGCATCGCTCTCCCAAACCTTGACGCTGTGAGCCATCAACTCACGCATGGCAGGCTGAAAATAGTTGTTGCGAACGACGCCGCATGCAATTCCTGATGCGCCGGCACCGATACCGGACTTATCAAGAACAATGATGTCTTCACCGCTACCTTTACCCCGGGCTTTCAGTTCCACTGCCAGGTGGTATGCGGTGCTCAGCCCGTGTATTCCAGCGCCGATGATGACGTAAGGCGATTTTGTTGGAAATGCCATTTTCTGTACCTTTGTATTCCAGTTCGTCATTAGCAGAATGAACTGCCAACGCAAGGACGCTCGTCTATGATCAATCCGGCGCTACTGCCAGCGCCCGAAGTGCCGCCATGCCCACAACACCGCCTTTGAATTCCACCATTGCATCCAGCAATGCGTCCCACAAATATTCCGCGGAGCTCACGTCGCTGAGGATGAACAAACAGGTTGTTGTTGCTAAATCATTGCGGAGAATGATTGCATTGACTCGCGCCAGCGAGGTTTGGGCCACCGCACACTCGGCGAACTTATGAGTGCGCATGTCCACGCCACAGACTTTTGCGAGCGTTGTGGGGGCGTGTTTGCCGGTTAGTGCAAACCAGCAATGACTGTCTCGGCGAGGCAGCGAGTAGACTCTCTTTGCCGATTCGAGGCTCCATCTATCCTGCAGTATCGCGGGCAGAGTGGATTCCGAATTCAGATCGCTGAGGATCAGCAACTCCCCAAAGGAGAGCCTGGCGATCAGGCTGCCATCCTCTTGCTGCGCAGCCTGGTTTGGGGAATTCGGTAACTGTGTACCGTGTTCCTCGAGCCAGCCGGGCGCGCCCGCGCCCTTAAATCCCGTCCTCGGCAGTGTTGATAAATCGGCGAGTGCGAGATGAGTTGCTTGATGCACCTCGTCGCCGGCGTCGGCATAATCGGCCACGACAGCAGAATCATCCACCTCTTCGAATCGTGCTCCGGAGCTGATATGCCGCCGATAAAGCTGGCTGCGGCAAGGGTAATGAGTCGGTGCTATGGTCTGCGCTATCGGTGTCGTACTCATTCTCAGAGCTCCTGGCGCCGGTCGCCCGGGTCGTAAAAGGGGAGATCGACAACGTCTGCTGTGACTCTCACGCCGCCCGTTGACTTGATGACGATTTGGCTGCCCGCTTCGGTTTTTTCGCAAGGCGCATAGGCCAGCCCGACTGGTTTGTCGAGCGTGGGGGAAAACTCGCAGGACGTGACGCGTCCTACCATCTGCTTTCCATCCAGCACGAGTTGGCTTTCGAGCGGAATCGGCGCCTGCCGGTCATTTACGACAAACCCCAGGAGACTGCGATTGAGTGGCGCTTTCTCGAGTTCGGCAATGGTCCGACCACCCACGAAGAACGGCTTCTTACGCGATACGGCCCACGCCATTTGCACTTCCAGCGGGTTGGACATGGCGTCGGTGTCCTGACCGATGATGATGTGGCCTTTCTCCAATCGGAGGACACGCTGCGCCTCGATACCAAATGGCATCATCTTGTGGTCACTACCCGCCGCCATCAGTGCGTCCCAGAGAGCCTCTCCAAAGTGCTGACCGACGTGAATCTCGTATCCGAGCTCGCCGACGAAGCCGACACGAATCAGACGGGCGGGTATGCCGGCGACGGTACCCTCGCGAACACCCATGTAGGGGAACGCGTCTGCACCGAGGTCGACGTTACGGCACAGCGTCTCAAGCACGAGCCGCGATTTCGGTCCGGCAATATTGACGCCGCACCAGGCAGAAGAAACGTTGGCGACATCAACGTCGAGACGCCATTGGGCGTTCCACTTGAGCATATTTTGATACACACGATCGGCACCGCCTGTCGTGGTCGTCACATAGTAGTGGCGTTCGTGAAATCGACAGGCAACACCGTCGTCGATAACCGTACCGGCCTCGTTCGTGAGCAGTGCATAACGCGCGCGACCAACCGGTTGCTGCGCAAAATTGAAGGTGTAGATTCTATTTAGAAACTCGCCGGCGTCGGCGCCTCGCACTTCAATGCCGCCGAGGGTTGACACATCAACCAGACCGACGTTGTTTCGAACGTTGCTGACTTCGCTTCGAATCGCCGCGATTCTCGAATCTTTGGGGCCATAGTAAGCCGGCCGGTACCAGGCCCCCGCATGTAGCATTTGTGCCCCTGCTTCCAAGTGACGATAGTGCATATTGCTACGGCGCGACGGGTAGAAGCTGCGCCCTGCACTATGAGCGAGGCGTTCGGCCACGAAAGGCGGTCGTGCTGTAGAAACCCCTGTTTCTGCGACCGTCTTATTGGTGGCTTGGGCAACAACGCGCGCGGTCGCGAGTGCCGAATGGCGGCCTTGCGACGGCCCCATCCCGCAGCTGGAGTATCGCTTAACTAGCTGCACGTGATCGAATCCGTCGCGAACCGCATTGATGATATCGGCGATCTGTAAGTCTTCGTCGAAGTCTACAAACTCCTTGCCATCAGGATGGGGAAATATCGGCCATGGAAAATTCATGCTGTCCGCGTCGTTGCCCGGCTGTGCGTCGGCAATTATTTGCTTTGTCGTGCCGACGGCATCGCCGGCGATAGTTCCTGCACGCCGGGCTTCGGTGATGACGCGGTCAATATCCCAGGTGCCGGTCACCGAGCCCGCAATCTGGCAGGAATCCGGCAGGTTCGTCAGTGTGAAGCTCGCGCTATTGTCGTCATAGCCGAGCTGCCCGCCGGCCTGACAGGCCAGCTGGTAGGCCGGCATGTAGCCCACGGCCATGCATAGCAAGTCGCACTTGATGATTTCGCTTTTCGTGGCACAG
>JAJFKQ010000148.1 GCA_021773155.1 Woeseiaceae bacterium
AAACTTTTCGACGAAACGGTTACACCAATGTGTAGCCCTCGTCTGCTTAAGGGACCCGATGCGCTAAAGAGCCCGAACGATCTGTGCAAGCACGTGCTACTACACAATCATTCTATGGACCACGACCCGGAATCGCCTACCTGGGAATCGTGGCTAAAAGCAGCGGGCGCAAGCGATGTGGATGCTTCGCGAGGCATACATTTCAGCCTGCCCGACCACGGATTGCAGGCCAGTATTGATGGTGCGGGCGTTGTACTGGGTTGGCGTTTTCTCTCAGCGGAAGACGTCGCGGCCGGACGCGTTGTCGAACCCTTCGACCTCATCCAGTCACTAGGGTCCAGCTTCTACCTGGTCTATCCGGAGGCGAATTCGCTCAGGGCGAACATCGCAGCCTTCCGAGATTGGTTACTTCAAGAGGTCCGCGAAAATTAGAAAGTTCGGTGATATCCACGCATGCTGCTCTCCAGAATCTATTCAATTTGGTTCGCCATCTGGTATCGGCTGGGCACTATTGAGATTTGAGGGAAAGTGCGCCTGCAGATTGGAGCAGGGCGGTCGCTTGAAATTACGAGGCCAGATTCTTATGGATTCAGTCAGTTAACTTGTCGATACCTTTTTTATTGCCTGCTTCGTTTCGTACATGTCATGGTCTGCGTGCTCCATCAAGGTATCAATATCTTTTGCGTCGTCGGGAAACAGTGCGGTCCCGATACTGATCCTAACCTTGGCGTCCTTGCCGATGAGTTCAATTGCCTCGCATGCGGCATCAAGTTTGGACTTGACTAAGCCAATGTCTTTTTGCGTTTCGATATTCGTTACCAACACAGCGAATTCGTCGCCAAATTCATGGCCGTAGGTATCATTCATTAGTTTGAAGTCATTGAGATCGCAAAACAACACACCAACCTTTTTGTCGGCGCGCTTGGCATGAGCGATTTCAAGCGTCAGTCGCTCGAGGAATAGACGGCGATTCGCCAGATCGGTCAGGAAATCGTGCGTAGCCAGGAATTCGACTTCCTTCCGTTGATAGTCACCAATGAGGCGCAAACGATAGTTGTCCCTGGGATTTCGAACATGGATGTGATGAAAAACGACAGATACCATCGTGGCGCTAAAGACAGCAAAACCAAAATGCATAAGGTAAGGCTGTGCGCCTAAGCTCAGCACAACCACAGACCATGAACCCAGTATCAGGGCCAGCGAGAGCAAAAACCGGGTTGTAGACAGGATAAAGAAGCTGGCGGCCACGATTACCAGAATATGCGAAACAGCAAAGAACGAGTACATAAAGGCCAGGACGAACGCAACAGGCTTCAGGGATTTCCAGACGGCCCTTCTTAGCGCAGTTTCGATGATCTTACCGTGTTCAAGTTCCGTGGCTGACAGAATCTTGGTTTCGTATAGTGACAGGTCATCTTTCATGTACCGTCCACCGTAGTGTCTTGAGCAGGAGGATCCACATCGCGTGCCGTTCCCCGTAAATCAACGACCCGCGAAATTTCGTTAATCACTTGTTTTCAGGATACCTGGGCCGAGTTTAGCAAGAAAACCGAGCGAAGTAGAAAGGAGGAGGGTGTAAATCGACGTCAACGCATCAAGAGAAAAATCCTGGCCGAAGGACGTCGGCTATACTACAAAAAGAAGGCTGCATAACCATGAACATGATGAGCTGAAAGTCTCTCTGAGATCAGGCCGCTCGTGCGAATACAATAAGGCGCCCGCTATTTGGAGTCGCTGACAAACGTCTCCCTGGGCCCCATATTGTGTTTCTAAATGAGGGCAAGAATGTGCGGCAGACAAGACAGGCAGGATTACCATGCGCAGCATTCGAAATATTATCAGAACGCTTTACAGCAGGGCCGAGAAGCCGCTTTACAAAAGCGGCATATTACCTACGACCGGAATGACGTTGCCGGACTTTCTGGGTATCGGAGCAATGAAGAGTGGCTCGACGTGGCTCTATGAGAATTTGCGCTGTCATCCGGAAATCTATTTGCCCGATCAGAAGGAGCTGTACTACTTCAGTCTCAACTACAACAGTGGTAGCTTGCGTCACTACGCAACTCGCTTCCAGCCGGGCGCCGAAAAAGTTAAAGGTGAAATAACACCCGGTTACTCAATCATGCCTTTAAACCGCATTCGCTTTATCAAACGAATCATGCCAAGTGCAAAATTAATCTTTATCGCAAGGGACCCGGTCTACAGAAGCTGGTCGGAGGGGTACATGAACCTGATCGTCAAGCCGAATAACAATATTCAAGACGTCAGTGACGAGATGTTTATTCAGTATTTTACTTCTGGTGATTGCCCAAGGCGGAGCAATTATGTCGAGATCCTGGACCGGTGGTTGAGCGTGTTTCCCTCCACGCAACTATTCCTTACAACGCTCGACGAAATACAGGAGCAACCGAAGAAGATACTGACACTACTGTTTCGGTACCTGAATGTCTCAACAAACGTTGATTGGACGTCGTTCCCTTTCAATAGAGTGTTCGTACCGGTATACGAAAGTAATCGCATGGTGTACAGAGGAGAGATTGCCGGGCAAAGGGAATCGAGCGATACGCAAATGCCAGAGAGTGTTAGAGAATTTCTACGAGATATGTATGCCAGCCAGATTGAAGAATTCGGACGAAAATATGGAGTGCACGTTGAGCGTTGGCAATAAGAAGTCAACCAATAATTTGGTACCTGTTTGCGTTATTACAGCTCCCTACGGCCGCTGGACTCTTTCGGTTTGACTTCAATAAGAAATCTCCTGCGATGCTATAGGGTGAATTGCTGGATCCTGCAAGGCGAAGAGCGATCTACAAAGAGCCCGCTTACTATCCTGTATGTTGGACATCAAAACGGTTTAAATTTTGTGCGTAGGTTGGCGTTTGGCGAAGCGCTCAGTGAGACATACCTTGGTAGGAAATGGCTATGGTCTGCGGCACGATTGAGCCGAAAACTTCCCCACACAGATTTACTGCAAATCATAGATGTACCTGAGGGCGCCTATCGTCGCTTTATGCACGAATTCGGTTTTTACGTTCCGATGTGGGTCAATGGTGTAATAGATATCTCTGTTGCCATTGACCGTTTAAAGAAGGTTGGAAATATAAAGGAAGATCTGCGTAGGATTAGAAAGAATAGCCTGGAATACGAAGTCACCAGCGACAGTCAACGAATCGTTGAATTCTATCAGACGATGTATCTGCCATATATTCGGAACGTCTTTGGCGACACTGCGTTGCTTCATTCGCTGGAAAAATTGCTGAAGATGAACGAGTCGGTCGAATTGCTTCTTGTAAAGCGTGACGAAGAAGCGCTTGCTGGACAAATTCTCATCTATGAGGGCGACCACGTACGAACGCGTGAGATTGGGGTCAAAGAAGGCAAACGTGAATACGTGAAAGCAGGGGTGATGGGCGCACTCTATTACTACGGCTTATTGCACTTGAAGGAAAGAGGCTGCAGCCACGTCAGTCTCGGGGAGTCGCGAGCCTGGCTTAATGATGGAGTGCTTAAGTTTAAGAAAAAGTGGGGTATGGAATTAGCAGATTCCAGCGCCAATGGTTTTTGTATCCGCTTCCAACGAATAACTGATGGGATATCCGCTTTTCTTACTGCCAATCCATTTATCACGCTCGATAATGGCATAATTGATGGGGCGTTCTTTGCCGATCAGAGCTGTAATCTGACAGCTAAAGACGTGATAAGACTACATCGAGATTACTATTTTCCTGGAATGCGGAAACTTTCGATATATCCACTCGGCGACAACTCCTGCAATATCGAAATTCCTGGGGAATTAGCGGATCAGGTTTTTTTGAATGAGTGTTTACTGGATCGAATCGGTGACTGAATGTGACTGGCAGTCAACCGTTCCAGATCATGCTCGATACAGCCGAGAGCTAAACGCAACACCAATGATTATTTGGAGCACAGTGTGAAATCGCTATCGTATCTCTTTAAAGACGTGCGCCTGTTCATGGAGCGCGCCCGGGCCGCGAGCGTCTACAAAAGTGTCCCGAGTCAGATTGTCGACGCCATAATTCACAAAATTGCTATCAATACCGCATTCCGTGATTACCATCGGTACGAATTCTATAAGTCCGGCAAAACGATGGAAGAAAAAAGCCGCTACGTTGGTCTCGCGGGCTCACGATACTGGCCGTATGAGAACAACAAACCCAAATTTGCGGTAACGTTGACGGACAAATATATCCAAAAAACGATGCTAGCCGGCTTTGCACTGCCCACGCCAGAGTTGCTGGCAACAGTTGGTAGTGCATTCGATATTAAAGACGAGGATTCCTTCAGCGCTTTTCTAGCGTCCTGCCGGCACGATATCGTGGTGAAGCCGGTCAGCGCAAGTGGCGGCAGAGATATATTGGTTCTTGCGCGAACACACGATGGATTCGAAGCTTCTGGCCATAAAATTTCGATGAGCGAAATATGGAAGCATGTCAGCAAAGGCCTGGAGCGTGGCTTCCTGGTAGAGAAGCGCGTGAAGAACACCCAGGAGATCGCAACAATATATCCACACAGCCTGAATACGTTTCGTGTAGTCACCATCAAAACTAACGACGGGGTATGGCACTCACCGGCTTGTGCGCTCAAATTGGGCAATGGCGGCAGTTGGGTTGACAATCTAGCTGGCGGCGGCATTCAGGTGTCCATTGACGCGTCCGGCCTTACGTACAATGCCTATGATCATGTTGCTCACCAATCGATCGCTCACCATCCGGACACAGGTGTGCCGCTAGTGGGTATCAAGCTGAACTGCCACAGGGAGATCATTGAATTAGGTTTGAAAGCCTCTCTCAAATTTGGCTTTTTAGGCACCATTGGCTGGGACATCGCGGCAACCGACGAAGGGCCTTTGATTATTGAGGGCAATACTCTGTGGGCCCCAAAGTTCCAGGTGCCGATGGGAGGCTTTATCACGGATGAAATCGCCAAGGGACTGCGGCGGCGAACGATGTTTACCAGTTTGCGCCGTCCGTAGCCGTAGCCCCACTGAAGTGTCACTTGTCAGTACCCCAGATCGCCCGAACCTGTGACAAAATCGCCGGCACCGTGACGCCAGCAGGTGCGGATTTCGGGCCTGGTTTCCGACAGCGATGGCAATCGCAGCGGCTATTAATGACGATTACGAACAAAGCGCGTTAACATTATGTAAAATAAGCCTCTTCGAGGCGGGTTACCGCCTACACTGTGGCACATAAGCGGGTCGGGCAGACCGGTGGCCTTATGGCGGCTACCGGTGCTCACCACGAGAACAAAAACACGAGTTCCTATCAATAAGAACAAGATCAGGGAACGACTGAGAATACGCCAGTAACCACGGAGCGATCGGTCCGTATCTCAGGCGCGACTGCAATGAGAGGCCCAGATGATTTTCTGGCGAGGGTATTTGATCCGTCTAGTAAGCGGCGTATTCGGTCTGTGCGAATGGCGCGTTCTGTGCCCGTGTGCGCTTGGGCTGATTCTGCTGCTGAGCGCATCTCACGACGCTGTCGCAACGCCCTCGACTACACAAGCGAGCTGGAAGAAAACAGCCGGTGAGGTTACGGCCAATGGCGATGGCACCTATACCGCGTCGATCACGCTCGAAGCGATAAACACCGGCAACGAAACGCTGGTCCAGCTGCAGTTCGAAGACAACCTGGATATCTTCGGTACCGGGCAGCTCGTTTTGGTGAGCACGCCAGCGGTATTGGCAGGCAACCTCACGCTGAATCCTGACTATGACGGTCTTGCCAATACCCAATTGCTCACGGGTAGCGATAGTCTTGACCCTGGCGCAAAGGCAAGTCTGCGATTCGAAATAACTTTCGATCCGGCCACGGAATCAGGCCCCTTTCGAAATCGGGCGAAGCTCTGGACTAAGGGAGCAGCAAGCGGAGAGACGCTCGATATTTATGCAACGGCCAGCATCGGCATATCACCGCCGCCGACGGTACGCTGGAAAAAATTAGTCGGCGAAGTATTGGCGAACGGTGACGGTACCTACACAGCGCCGATCATTCTCAACGCCAAAAACAACGGCGACGAGACCCTCATCAATCTTCAGTTCAAAGACGACCTTGATATTTTCGGTTCGGGGCAACTCGTCGCGGTAAGCACGCCAACGGTATTGTCGGGAAAACTTGCGATCAACCCCAACTACGACGGTCTTGCAGATACCAGGTTACTGACGGGTCGCGACAGTCTCAAGCCGGGCGCGAGGGCCAGGCTCCAGTTCGACATCACCTTTAACCCGGGCACGGAAGCAGGCCCATTTCGTAACCAGGCCAAGCTCTGGACGAAGGGGATGGACAGCGGAGTGGTTTTCGACCTTGACGCGAAGGCTAATATCGTGATCCCGCTGCAGCCGGCGGCAAGTTGGGAAAAGTCGGTGGGCATAGTGGTGGCCAACGGCGATGGCACGTATACAGCCCCGATTACACTTGAGGCCATAAACACCGGCGACGAGGTGCTCATTGATCTCCAGTTTAAAGATGATCTGGATATTTTCGGTTCCGGGCAGCTTGTAGCAGTAGGTACGCCAGAGGTGTTGGCTGGAGGTCTTACGCTCAACCCGGGTTACGATGGTCTTGGTGATATCAATTTGCTCGCTGGCAGCGACAGTCTGGAAACCGGTACAACGGCAAGTCTGCGTTTTGAAATTGCCTTTGACCCCGGCACGGAAACCGGCCCCTTTAACAATCAGGCGTTGATCTGGACAGAGGGGAAGAACAGCGGAGAGGTTCTCGATTTTTACGCGTCGGCCGACATCACAGTTCCGGTACAGCCCGCGGCAAGTTGGGAGAAGTCGGTCGGCCAGGTGGTCGCCAACGGTGATGGAACGTACACCGCGCCAATCACCCTTGCGGCCGTAAACACAGGTCGGGAATCGTTGGCACAGGTCCAGTTCAAGGACGATCTGGATATCTTTGGCTCCGGCCAGTTGATTTCAGTCAGTCCGCCGCAGATTCGAAATGGCACGTTGACACTTAACCCGGATTTTGACGGATTGAGCGATATCCGTTTGCTCGACGGCAGCGACGTATTGGCACCATCGGAAGACGCCAGTCTCAGCTTCGCTGTCACTTTTGACCCTGGCGACGAACCGGGTCCCTTTACGAATCTTGCAGTCATACGGTCCAAGGGAGAAGACTCCGGAAATATTCTCGAAATAGATGATGACGCAATCATTCGGTTGCCGCCGATACCTGGGATAATGCTCGACAAGATCGCTGGAGCGGTAACCGCCAACGGTGATGGCAGCCTGTCGGTGCCAATAACGCTGGTTGCGACCAACAGCGGCACTGAATTGCTGAATGGATTACAACTCGAAGACCATCTCGACATTTTTCGCAGCGGCCAACTAATCGCGATTGAAGATCTCGCTGCTCCGGGCCTGACGCTCAATCCGGATTACGATGGACAAACTGACACGTTGTTGCTGGATGGTTCAGCCCCATTGCCGATTGGCAGTAATGTATCAATCACCTTTACGCTTCGATTCGATCCAGGTGGCGAATCAGAGCCGTTTCTGAACACGGCTATAGCCACAGCTACCGGTGACACAAGCGGAACCGGTGTCAGTGACCGCAGCGAGGCATCCTTCGTTGCAACGGCGTCGAAAACGGACGTGAGTTGGGCGAAAACGGCCGGTAAAGTGGTGGCCAATGGCGATGGTACCTTCACGGTGCCGATCACGCTTGCGGCGACAAATACCGGCAACGAGACGCTCATCGAACTACAGTTCGAAGACGATCTGGACATTTTCGGTGCCGGGCAGGTGGTTTCAGTCAGTCCGCCACAGGTCTTGAGTGGCAGTCTGACGCTTAACCCGAATTTTGATGGGTTGAGTGACATCCGCTTGCTTGATGGCAGCGATACGCTGGCACCTGCAGAAGAGGCGAGTCTTGGCTTCGATCTTACATTTGATCCGGGCGCAGAACCGGGTCCGTTTACTAATGTTGCTTTTATTTCAGCCAGCGGAAATGAATCCGGGACCAATCTCGATTTTGCTGATCAAGCGGTAATTCGCTTGCCGCCGAGGCCTGCGATCGTGCTGGACATGGTCGTCGGTGCCGTAACATCCAATGATGATGGCAGTCTGTCGGTGCCGATTTCACTGACCGGGACCAATGGCGGCGATGAGTTGTTGAACCGATTGCAGCTTGAGATTGACCTCGATATTTTCGGTTCAGGTCAGTTGATTGCAATTGAGGGTATCGTTGCCGCGGGCCTGACGCTGAATCCCGGTTTCGATGGACTGATGGACACGTTGTTGCTGGATGGCTCGGACACATTGCCTGTTGCTAACAGCGCATCGGTCAGTTTCACGCTTCGTTTCAACCCGGGGGACGAATCGGAATCCTTTCAGATCACGGCAGCAGTCACGGCAACCGGTGATGTCAGCGGTACCGACGTCAGTGACAGAAGTGAGGCATCGTTTGAGCGACCAGGACCGTCACCGTTAGGGCCGGCCGGCATATTTGTCACCAAGTCTGCGGACAGAACCCAGGTCATGCGAGGCGACACGTTTGGATACGTTCTGTCAGTCACCAACCTGACCACCACAACCATCCGCGACATTGTCATATCCGACAATCCACCGGCTGGCTTCCGTTTCGTTGACGGTACTGCCATGCTGATTCGGGCCGGGCCAGACGGATCATTCGATTCAGCCGATGACCTTATTTTGCCTATTGCAGCGAGCGGCATTAATCTGATCGTGTTCGACGTTTTCGATCTTGCACCGAATGAGCGTGTACAAGTTCGGTTTCTGATGCGGGTCAGTATTGGAGTGGTCGATGGCGACTACGTCAACAACGTTTCCGTCGCTGGTTTCGGACGTAAACTTTTTTCAACATCGGCAGCACCGGTCACCGTTGTGGGTGATCCTGTTTTCGAAAAAACGACGCTGATTGGAAAGGTATTCGACGATCAGAATGAAAACGCGCTTCACGACGGCCTCGAACGCGGCATCCCGGGTGTTCGCTTGGCAACCGTTGACGGGCTGACTGTCGAAACCGACGCCAACGGTCGCTATCACATCGCAGATGTTGACGTAGACCGCTTCGAGCGCGGCGCCAATTTCATCATCAAGCTCGACATGGCTACGTTACCCCAGCGAAGCAAAATGATAAGCGAGAATCCTCGCGTAATCCGTCTCACCCAGGCGACGTTGTCCAAAGTGAACTTCGCGGTAAAACTCCCTGACACGGTGATAGCTGAATGTTATGAAAGCTGTCTTGTCGAGGATCAACCGATAATGCACCGGCGGCTCGGCGCAGAAATGTGCGTTGATGCGTTACCGCTTGACCCGGAGTGGCCCAATGGCCCCCTCACAACCAGTATCATTGACCCATCGATGACCCGCTGCACCTCGCCACACACCGGTCCATTGCACAATGCGGTCGCGAGAGAAATTACGGTATCGGGTGGTCTCTTTGGTTGTGGCACTCTGGTAGCGAGCACGCTGCCCGGCCGTGCCGCTGCAAATGATTCCAAAGTGACGGTATTCGGCAGCAAAAAAGGTACCGACCTCCCGCTCGATCACGTTTGTTATGTAAGCGCTGAATCCGGTAACACCATAAGAGCCGGGAGGTATCCAATAGAACTGAAAACGCAGGCAAACACGGCGCTCGTAATTACGGGTGCCGGGGATGTCGTCAGGCTGCGTGATCCGAATAACGACGAGCACATTATCGTAACGCCCTTTCGGGACGACACCGACAACACGGTAATCTCTGCCTTACGGGTCATAAACGACGGCATGGGTCCGAGCCTCCAGGCAGCAGACATAGACTCAACAGGCGGAGTAGCCAGGCAGATCAAGTCAGCCACGGTCGATGCGCTTGTCGCCGACCCAAGACTTGATGTGCTCGCTCTGAATCGCGCGGTATTTGATATGGACGGCAACCTGGCTGCTCCAATCAAGTTCGGAATCTACACGAATTATTCGAGCTTCATCGATCGATACAAATTGGAAATCTACGGCAAAGTTGGCAACGTTCTGGAAAAGAAACCGTTTTACGAAGAGGAGTTTTCTGAATACCGGTTCGATCGGCCGCGAGAGTTTGCGGGAATAAACCTGAAAAAAGGGCGGTTCACTGAACTCGAATACCGATTGATCGCATCAAGCTGTCGCTCGGCACCGGATGACAATCGATGTTTCGACGATATCACCAGTGCCCGGATCTTGAATCTGCATGGCAGAGGCGATGCATCGGAAGTGCATCCTGATAGTGAATTGTGGGGACAGACCAATCTGGTTTCGCAGCGCATTCCAATTCGCGGCAGCCGTGTACGCATTAGTGACAGCGTTGATCCCACGATCATCGACACGAAAGTGAATGGATCCTACGTGCCGGTCGGGAAAAACAACCTGCTTGTCCTTGAGGAGCACTTGCCCTCGGGCGACTACAAATTCAGCCGAGGGGACGGTCGCAATATTGGCGGGCAGGCCGGTCGCATTGTTACCGCCGATGCCCATAATATCGAGGTATCCGGCGGGTTGTTTGGCTGTGGTCAGGTAGTGGCCGATGTTCTTCTCGGCAGGCAAAAGAATAGTGGCGACGCCGTACATGCGTTGACAGTTGCTGCAGTTCCCGACGCCGACGCGGCGGCCGTTCAAGCCTGCCCGCCCGGACAAAGGGCGGCTAATTGCCACATCGAAATTCTCTCGAAAGAAGGCTCCAGAATTTGCGTTACGGCCGCCGGCGATATTTCATCCGAAGAGCACCCCCCAGCCGGCATGAATCAACAGAAGTTGGTCGTCACGCCTTTCCGTGATTACACCGATTCGACAATAGTGTCCGCATTACGTATTGCTAATGAAGGGTCTCCCCGACAGATTCAGCAGGACCTTACGGGACTGGCGACGCCAGTCTCAGTGAACGATGACTACTGGTTCGCCGTAGGGTTTGCCAGCCTTACTGTCGGCGAAAATGATGCTTCGGGGAATGTTTCGCTGTTGTCTGCCGACGACCACTTCGATGGTTCGACTTATGCGGATGGCCGGCTCGCGTTTTATGCGAAGGGAAAATTAAGCGGCAAGTATCGGATTACAGCGCAACTGGATAGTACGGAGGACGAACTAAAAAATCTGGGAGATAACCTGAAACGAAAGGATCCGCGCAGAATATTTCGTCAGCTCGATCCGAATCTCTATTACCCGGTTTACGGTGACGACTCAACGGTGACAAGCGATGTCGATACTCGCGGCGCATTTTATGCCAGGGTCGACTGGGATAAGAATCTGGCGCTGTGGGGCAACTTCAACACCGGCCTGACGGATACGGAGTTCATGCAGTACAACCGATCGTTGTATGGGACGAAGATCACACACGAGGCCAGCGAGGCAACGAAATTTGGCAATTCAAAAACGAAGCTAACCGTCTTCGGCTCGGAGGCACAGAGTGTCGCCGCACACGTGACTTTTCGTGCAACCGGAGGTTCGCTCTATTACCTGCGCGACACAGACATCGTTCAGGGATCGGAAAAAGTCTGGATTGAAGTGCGGCGTCGCGACACGGAGCAAGTGGTCGAGCGCATGGTGCTCATTGAAGGCAGGGATTACGAAATCGATGCGATCCAGGGCAGGATCATTTTGCGGCGACCGTTGTCACAGGTAGTGAATGACCGTGAACGCTCCATCATTCGGTCGTCTCCACTCGAGGGTGATGAGGTTTTTCTGCTGGCCGACTACGAGTATGTGCCCGCCTCTTTTGTTGCCGACGACCTGACTTACGGGGGCCGTGGCCAGGCATGGCTGGGCGATCATGTTGCGATTGGTGCGACGGCTATAACTGACGAACGAAATGGCACGGACTACACGTTGCGGGGAGGGGATTTGATTCTGCAGCACAGTGAGAATTCCTATCTGCGTGCCGAGTACGCACAAAGTCGTGCCAGGCAGCAAGGCGCAAACTTCATTTCGTCCGACGGCGGGCTGACGTTTCAATCTCAAACGGACGGCGGCACGGGTTCTGGTCTGCACGGTGACGTGACCGCACTTGAAGGGAATCTGGATTTGGCGGACATCAGCGACTCGCTGGACGGCGATCTCCATGCTTGGTCCAAGAACCGGGGCGCGGAATTTTCGACTGGCCGACTCGCTCAGGGTGTTGGCGTCGATGACAACGGCGTCGAAATGCACCTCAAGATAGGTGATGACTACGAGGTGACCGCGGCCCACACTGACCTTGAGCGAGAGCAACTATCACGCGAACGCGTTACACGTCTCCAAGTCAGCGGGAAGCTCGGCGATCTCGATGCAGGTTTGGAAGTTCGGCACGAAGATGTCGACATTCAGGCGGCGACCACGCCTGTTTCCGATCTCAATGGCGCCAACGTCGACGGCGAGGCACTGTTGCTTGGTGCTCGCCTGGGTTATGGCTTTGGCGAAAACTCGACTATCTATGCGGTCGGACAAAAGGTCGCCTATGACCAGGGCACCTATAAGAAAAATGATCTCTTCGCCCTGGGTATCAATACAAAACCACGTGAAAATCTGGGCGTGAGTCTTGAGGCCAGCGATGGCGATCGTGGCAGCGCACTGATTGCCGGGGTCGACTACGCGGTTGCGGATGGATTGAATTTTAATCTCTCGGGTGGCGTGGGTTCAGGAGCGATTAGCCAGTTTGCTACGCGGTATGCGATCGGCGAAGGGCATGAACTGTATGGCAGTTATGCGGTCGACCAGGATCGCAGCGACAGTGCGCGCAATTTGTTGACGCTGGGTCAACGTCGCGTGTTCGGAAGAGGGCTCGGTTTATTTGCCGAATCGCAGTTCGGCAAAGACGATCGATATGCGAGCGTCGCTCATGTCTTTGGCCTTGAATTTGAAGGTGAGGATGACTGGCGGTTCAACGCGTCGGTTCAGTTCAGCGAAAATGAGGGCCTGGGGTTGGCATTTGAACGGCGGGCACTATCGTTTGGCGCTTTCCGTAACAAGGATGATCTGAAATTCTCATCGCGGATCGAGTTTCGGGAGGATGAAGGAGCCAGCGTGCATCAACGGCAATATGTGTCGAGCAACAGCGCTACGCTGAAGCTGGATGAAGACAACCGACTGCTAGGTGGGCTCAATATCTCATGGACGGATGATGAATTGAATGGTGGTCACGATGCGCGGTTCGTTGAGTTTGACATTGGTCACGCGTATCGGCCAACAGGAAATGAAACGTTCAATGTGATCGCCCGATACAGCTTCCTCTACGATCTGCCAACGGAGGGTCAGGCAACCATTCGCCCGGATGAACGTTCGCACCTGCTGTCAATTGAAGGAATTCACGACCCGGAAAATCGCTGGGAATTTGCTGCTAAGCTGGCGATTCGCAAGGGTGAGCAGCGCGTGTTACGCGATACCGGACCGTGGCAGGATTTCGGGCTCCGACTGGCAAGCGTGCGGGCCCGCTACCAGGTGAACAGGAAATGGGATGGGCTTGCTGAATATCGCTGGCTTTCGGATCATGACGGCGACAACGACCGACAAGGGGTTCTTTTGGCGGCCTACCGGCAGGTGAATGACTACTTCAAGGTCGGAGTAGGATTCAATTTTACCGAATTCAACGACCAGTTAAGAATAGACAGCTACGACAACCGCGGCTGGTTTGTGGATATCATCGGCATGTACTGATATCCAACATGGTCAGGAGCAGGTATTGGTTTCGTCACTGGTGAAGTAGGTAATCTCAATATCCGCGTAACCCGTGTCGCGAAAAAGCGGCCTTATTGATTGATTATGCAATCTGATTTCAACGCAGTTGGAAGCGCCTCGATCCACTCTCTCTTTATGCACTGCATCGAGTAGAACGCCGCCGGTTGCGGGGCTACCCACGGGTTTTGTCGAATGACGAAAAAGACTGTGGCCATCGGCAGCGTTGCCTTGATACCGAATCCAGAAATTACCCTCCGGAACCCATACGATGTCGCCATCAATCACCGGAAATCGGCGTGAACCGTCAACCATCCAAACAATATTGGACGTAGCAATAGTGGTGATTTCAGCGTCACCATTAGTCGACGGCTCGCCACCCAATCTCCTCGCCAGTTCCGAAATTGACTGACTGAGCTTAAGTGTCGGGCCTACGTCTACCAACATATCCTGCTGACGAGCAAGGACATCTATACTAAACATCAGGTCATTTCGCTCATCCAAAAGTGTCGAATATTCGGCTCTGATCGCGTCGCGCTGCTTCTCAGCTTGTGCAGCGGTATCCCTTAACTCCTCCACTTGTTGATTCGTCGTTGCGACGTAAGCGCCGGTCGCTGCCATCGCGCCGACAACCAAGCCCGTGGTCCAGCGATTGGTCCGTGCCCTGACCAGGCGGGAATCGCGCGCGAGCATTAGTAATTCGTCGTAGTTGTCTTTTCTTCTATCGACCAGCATCGTCATATCACACCCAAATTAAGTTTGTTGGTTCTGCTTCTTTTTGAACAACGTCAGAAAAAAACTGCGGACCTTGAACCAATCGATCCACGGCTGATACCGGTTGTCCGCACCGCGAATGCATTGTTCGAGAATTTTCTCAAGTTGGCCCTGTAGTTCCGGCGTCAGGTTTTCGGACGACTTTGCCATTTCCTTCATTTGCAGCAATGACTGAAGTCCCTGGTTTGTGCTGATGGTGAGGCGGCTTTGCAATAACGCCAATAAAGCAGGCAATCCCGCTCCGACGGCGAGAAGCGAATCGAGATACGGTTTTCCGAGGTACTGATCGATTCTGTCTTGCCCGAAAATATTAACGAGCAGCTCAAGTTCGACCTTATCGCCCTTGCTATAGATCACACCGAAGAATATCAGTCCACACACAAACAGAATCCAGAACATGACCCTGTTCAGCGCAACACGCCCCTTCAAGCTTCGAATTTGTTCATCGAGGTAACTGATAAAATAATATTTATCGTAATACGACTGGCCAGTAATTGTTGCCGCTGGAGCGTCCGAGTCAGGCGCGGCTAACAGCGAGTCTTCAATTGATCGGCCCGAGTGAGTGTAGACATTGTCATAGCCGTCGCTAGCGATTATCGCTGTGGCATCATTGAAGGCCTGATCAATAGATCCGCCATGACACAGCGCCGAGTAGAATGATTTCGTCATCCTCTTTGCTGCTTCGTCATCCAGCAGCTCGGTGGTGCTGATTACCGCACCAACGCTGTCTTCGATTTCCTTCGCCGTCTCTACGGTACGACAGGCATTTAGAAACGCGAGCTTGATTCCTTCGCCATCAATAAGTTTGCGTAACTCCGCACCAGAAAAAGCCCGTTCCATGCCGTCTTTATCGCGCAATAGAATTCCGTCTTCCTCAGTCGCATGACCGCTGAAATGGAGGACGTCGATCTGGTTACTGGTGACAGCGATTTTAAGGTCTTCCGGCTGGGCAGCGGGCAGCATCATCAATTCGATGTCCTGTCCTCTCAGGCTTTGCAATAGTTCACGCATTTCGTCGCCCAGGTCGAGCCGGGAGCTCCAATGAGGATTTGCAGAGACGAACAGTATTCGCATAAGCGGACTCCAGTCCTCTCGCTTGCTTTGCAGGTGATCAGACGTCGTTCTGTGATGTTATTCGAGCAATATTTATTGCTTTCATTCGCTCGACCGCATTGTCATTTGATCACGGTTCGAAATCAGGCCATATCTTGTTTTTATTATTGCAGGGTCATGCTCTCGTCTACACTGACAATGTGCAGACTTGTCGTATAATATCACAGTAGTCACGGACTGTAGCTGACGCTCGTCTTATAAATTTCAATAACTTATAATCCGGGTTCTGTACTGGATCAGGATGTCGAGGTCTGACGTCAAGATCAACAGACTTTCGAACATGATGTGACACCTGGATACTTTGACCACATTGCCTACACTAGGCAGAGAGTGAGCATGGCGAATATTCTTGCTGAATTGAAAAGACGAAACGTATTCAAGGTTGCAACTATTTACGTTGTCGTCAGCTGGCTCATTTTGCAGGTCGTCACGACTGTTTTTCCCTTGTTCGATATTCCGAATTGGGCCGCCAGGCTCGCCGTCATATTACTCGGGATGGGTTTTCCTGTTGCCGTGGTAATGGCTTGGGCTTTTGATCTGACACCGGACGGTATCAAGTGGCAGACCGAGTCGGGAGAGCATCATGTGCATACCCACGCCTGGGACTGGGTTATAGCAGTGTTGCTGGTCGTTGCGATAGGCCTCATGGTTTCCAGTCAGGTTGAATCGTGGCAGGAAACGGTTTCGGATCGGGTTGATCAATCCCCACCCGCTGACAATGACATCGGTGCCGATACTGTACTCAACAATGCGCTGCCGACGACAACAAGTAGAATTCAAAATTCGATAGCGGTGCTAGCGTTCGACAGCATAAGCGCTGACTCGAACGACGAGTATATTGGTGACGGTATTGCCGAAGAGTTGCTTGGCGTTCTTGGGCGCATTCGGGAGCTCAAGGTTGCATCCCGAACGTCAACCGCGTATTTCAAAGGCAAAGACGTAGACAACGAAACGATCGCGGCGACCCTGAATGTTGACAATATTCTGTCGGGAAGCGTGCGTCGTTCGGGCGACCGGATTCGCATCACCGCAGCGCTGGACAGGTCGAGTACGGGTCAGTTGCTGTGGACCAAAACGTATGACCGAACGTTTGATGATGTTCTTGATATCCAGATTGAAATCGCCCGGTCGGTGGCATCCGCTATAGTGCCGGTATTATCCCCTGAATCCGAGGTGCGCATTGTTGCCCGGCCGACTACCAGCAGTGACGCCTACGATTTCTATCTTCGTGGTCGGGACTATTTGCGACAACCTGCAATAGAGGCGACTCTGACGAGTGCCGCGGAATTATTTGATCGGGCGATTGATCTCGATCCGCAGTTTGCGGAGGCATATGCGGGTCGATGTGATACCAGTCTGCGAAGATACGAGTACTCCAGGCATTCGGAATTCTTCGAGAATGCCGAGAAATCATGTCACCGGGCACTGACGCTGAATGCCAACCTTTGGGAAGTTCGTGTCGCTCTCGGAAATTTGTACAGCATTAACGGGCAGCACGACCGTGCGATAGTGGAATTGGAAGCCGCCATCGATCAGCAACCGAATGCGGTGAATGCTTACCTTACACTGGCGTCCGTATACGCTACACAAAACCACCTCGAAGAAGCCGAAGCCACGTTTCAACGGGCGGAGGAAGTGGAGAGTGGCTACTGGGGTGTCCACCGGGCACTCGGTCATTTTTACTACGACCAGTCCCGCTATGCCGAGGCTATCGAGCGCTACAAAAAGGTTGCGGAGCTCGCACCCGATCATGGTATTGGGCAGGACAATCTTGGTAACACTTATCTTGCAATGGGCGAGTTGGAGTTGGCCGAAAAAGCATTCAATGACTCGCCATTACCGTCTCGATGGACGTTCACCAATAGAGGGCTTGTCTATTATTATCGAGGCAGGTACGCGGAAGCAGTACAAGATCAGTTACGTGCGATTGAGCTTGCACCAGAGGAACATAGGGCGTGGGGGCGTCTTGCCGATGCGTATCGATTCGTACCAGGCAGAAAAGAGGATGCGCGTTCCGCGTATCAAACGGCGATCAAATTTGCGGAACAGGAACTGGCCATTAATCCATCCTTTTGGGACAGTGTAGTCCGGCTTGGCATGTATTACCTGCACACAGGTCGGCCTGATGACGCGAAGCGTCAGCTTGACAAGCTGTTTGAATTGACGTCGGACCAGACCGCATTCTATTTTGCGTCGATCGCCAGTTTGCTGCTGGGTGATCGTGATAAGGCCTATGAGTACATTGCGGAAGCACTCGATCGGGGTTTCTCCAGAGAGTTGATCATGAGTGATCCTGATCTTGTGTCTTTGCGGGCTGACAGCGACTTCGAAGCTCGCGTTGCCGCCCATCAACGATAACGGTGGCATGCACTGCCCGATCTTCGTGCTAGTATGTTCTTGTTAACATAAGAAGATAATAATCGGCTCAAAGCCAAGGCATGTTTTTCGGAGATCAGGAAAATGGCGACAAAAAGAACAGATTCAGCCAGAAGAAGCGGCCCCGGCACCAAGCGGAGCGGCCCCGGCACCAAACGGAGCGGTCCAGGCACGAAGCGCAGTGGTCCGGCCAGCAAGAAAAAGAAGAAAAAAGTTGCTGCCAAGAGAAGCGGCCCTGGTACCAAACGGAGCGGTCCTGGCACCAAACGATAGTCGTTGAAAGGTCTGGATGCCGCAGTGCGGCGTCCACGTCAGCGCTGACGCAAGTCATCGGATGGCGCGGCCTCTTTTGGCCGTCTGCATGAGACGGCAATCAAGTCGTAATGAAGCCAGGAGACTTTTAGTGAGCGAAAACACCGGCATGTCACTGCACATTGGTGTCAATTTTCTCGATAAGAAAAGCTATCCGCTCAAACCGGCCCATCCGGATTATCCGGATGGTTGGGATGGTGTGCTCGAAGCCTGTGAGTTTGATGCGGAGGAGATGTGCGGGATCGCAGAAAGTCAGGGATTCGAAACGAAGATTCTTCGGTCGGCGGAAGCAACGGCTGAGAATGTTCGCAATGAGATTCGGCGCGCGGCTAAAGTGCTCAAGTCAGGGGACATTTTCTTCCTGACCTATGCCGGGCACGGTGGACAGGTTCCTGATCGTTCGAAGGATGAGAAGGATGACCGCCTCGACGAAACCTGGTGTTTATTCAACCGTCAATTTCTAGACGACGAGCAGTACGCCCTGTATAGCGAATTCGAGCCAGGCGTGAGGATTCTGATCCTGTCGGATTCGTGCCATAGTGGCTCTGTAAGCAGAGGAGGCCCACTTCGTCCGCCGAAGCAGTCTCCGACGGCTCGAGCGATGCCACCTGAATCGGTCCGGCCGATTTACATTGCCAGACGGAAGGAATACGACCAGATTCAAGATGATATCCCGCAGACCCGGCCGGAGAACGTGAAAGCCGTGATCCGATTGATCTCTGCCTGCAAGGACAAACAGGAAGCAGACGGTGATTCATTCAACGGGTTTTTCACGCGTGCAGTAATGGATATATGGAATGATGGCCGATTTAGTGGAACGTACGATGATTTCTACGCAGAGATTAAAAAGGAACTCGAGCGGCTTGCCGGTGGTTCATCGGAGTCCCGCGCCGCAGGTGAAATAGTTGACGAGTCAGAACTTCAGACGCCGAATTACACTCTTGAGGGCGCAAAGAACCTGGATTTCGGCAGAGAAAAACCATTTTCGATCTGACACCTGTTCGTCGGAATTCGGCGTGTCTACAGACGCTCAACCACCGTAGTAATGCCCTGTCCCAATCCGACACACATCGTGGCAACGCCTAACGTGCCTTCGTTCTGTCGCATGACGTTCAGCAAGGTACCAGTAATACGGGCGCCGGAGCAGCCGAACGGATGCCCAAGCGCAATGGCACCGCCATTAAGGTTGACCTTCTCGTCCATAACTTCCAGCAGATCC
>JAJFKQ010000149.1 GCA_021773155.1 Woeseiaceae bacterium
CAAGGACATGGCGATCCAGAACATGTACGAATAAATAATGAAAGCGGCCACGAGGTGTGCCGTCAGCCGGTATTGACTGACATGCGGCATGTCAACCAGGCCACTCTTTACCATGTACCAGCCGAGCACACCTTGCATGCCGCCCAAAACGAACATCAGGAGGTACTTCGGCCACTCGGATGGCTTGATGTAGCCTTTGGCAAAAAAGAAAATGCCGGGCAGAAGAAAGACGATGCCGATAGTGCGTCCAAGCAGCCGGTGCAGAAACTCAAGCCAGAAGATGCCCTTGAACGCGTCGACGTCCATATGCGAATTCACTTTCAGGAACTCGGGCGATTGCTGGTATAGCTCGAATACGCGTTGCCACTCGGCATCAGACATCGGTGGCAACCACCCCATTAGTGGTCGCCAGTCGACCATCGACAGGCCCGAACCGGTAAGGCGCGTGAATCCGCCCAATACAACCATCGCGAATACGAGCCCACAACAGATCAATAACCAGATAGCGACAGCGCGATTCTGCGATTGGTTTTGATTCATTTCATTCATCTAGAGAAGCGCCTGTCGGTTATTGCACAAAGCCTGCAATCTTAACAGGCCCAGAAGCAGCATCGCCGCCAGCCCATTATGAGCAACAGCGATGCTGATCGGGATATCAGTAAGTATCGCGGCTATTCCTATCGAGAATTCAGCGGTGACCAGTACCAGGACCACAATCGCAGTCAGGCCCAGTTTCGCGCGGAGCGCCCTTAAGCCAGCGAACAGGATTATCGCAGTGGCAATCACTGCCCCGATACGATGCAGCTTGTGAATATCGGCTCGCTCACTGCCGCCAATGGCGAGTCCGGTGGGACCAATCTCATGAGCACGGCCTATGTCGAATGCCGCTGCGAGATTGTCGCCTGGCAGGTAGCTGCCATGGCAATCTGGCAGGGTTTGGCAGGCAGATGCCGCGAAATTGGCACTCGTTAGACCACCGAGTCCGATTTGCACGAATAGCCACACAAGTGCGGCGGTGACCCAGTAACGAATTACCACTGGGGCATTCGCACGGGGTTTGGCGTCACGAAACGTCATCCAGCCGAGCAG
The DNA here is from genome assembly GCA_021773155.1 of Woeseiaceae bacterium. Lineage (GTDB taxonomy): Bacteria > Pseudomonadota > Gammaproteobacteria > Steroidobacterales > Woeseiaceae > UBA1847. Next base: position 1,090 of record JAJFKQ010000149.1, read on the forward strand.
GCCCAACATCGTGAACCCACCACCGAGGTTACCCATGACTACTGCCGGACTGTGCAGCCCTCCCGAATAAATACCGAGCCAGGCCAGAAAGACGGTGAGCGCAAGTAAGGTAAACGAAATCAGCCGATCCCGTTTTTGCCGCAGGGAGAACAGGGCCATGGCAAGAATCGTGAGGCCCAGAATACTGGCGACCAGTCGGTGAACGGGGGTGGCCCAGGAAAGAGGTTGTTGCGCGTCAATGGCGAGCCGCTCGTAGGTGCTGCTGACAGTCGGTGCCGCTTCCTCGGCTGTACCGATCATGCCGTAGCATCCGGGCCAGTCCGCGCAACCGATACCGGAATTGTCCAGGCGCAGGTAAGCGCTGACGGAGACCAGGGTAATTACCAGTAGCAAAGACACTGTTGCGAGCTTTTTCATGTGACTATTCTTTTACTTCTTCCAGTTCACCCGCAGTGCCACGGACCAGGCGCACAAACTTCGGCTCTTTTTTCCAGTCGACGCGATCGTGGCCATATTTGAAGCTCCATGCCCAGGCCGTATTGTACTGGAAGCTGTAGTCGTTGCCTGACCAGTACTCTGCTGATTGGGCATGCGGGAAGAACGCTGTGTTCATTGTTGGTGGATTCTCGGCGCGTCCAAGGTCGCTGACCGAGTACAACTCGTCTTTGATAGGCATGCGCCAGTCATTGTGGCCGCAATATCCAGCCTCGTTGACTGCCCGCACGTAGTGCCAGGTGTCGCAGGAACTGCCATCGCAGTCGCCACCGTCTTCCAGACCACGGAAGTCGAGTTCACCATTAGTCTCCGTCGGGTCAAACCAGGAGTAGGTGTTCATGGCATTGTGAAGGCCAGGCTGCGACGTCTTGGTTTGCCACGTCAGTTGCGTGGCGGTGTCCAGAACGCAGGTGCCAGATCCTGATCTAATGGTCGAGTATTTGGTGTCGTGCGGATTTGCTATGTCGTCCGGGTTTTGACTGCAGGACGCCAAAAACAGGCACGCGAGTGACAGTTTCAAAGTGAGCGCTTTCATGGATTTGGAGCATACCGGAAATTCGTCGGCGTGTAGGCCGGGAAGCCCGTCAGGGCCCTAGGTATTTTCCCCAGTACTCTCCGGGCCAATTGAGGCATAGTGTTCTCCCTGTATTTCTGTATCTATCGACCGGGGATCATAGACCATGAATGACGAATCCAGTGACGTTCAGCCGTCTGAACGCGTTCCAACCTTTCAACGCATACTCGATAATCCTTTTATTCTCCTTTTCATAGGCGTCGTCTTTCCGGCGGTGTTTTATATCATTTGGGGCATCGTAGAAATCGTAAATATTCCAATCGCCCCGTAACCATCAGACTAATAACAAAGGAACAGGTGACGATATGAGCGCCATTCAACCTCCTGCTGAAATCGTCTGGTGGAGACAACCACTGGACAAGGTCGAAGGGACCTGGATCGCGATTGCGCTGGTCTGGTCTCTGATCATGTTTTTCATGATGCCGTTCTGGCACATCTACGGAAAACAGAATCTCTCAAGCGAAGCGTACAAAACAACACCCCAGGCCTACATGGCCAAGACTCAGGCAATGGTCGATCAGTACACGATCAGGACCGAGACAGATGCCCAGCTACCCGTGGTCAAACCACCACCGGGCAGTGATGTGTACCTGCTGGGTCGATTGTGGCAATGGTGGCCGTTGCTCGAACTGGAGAAAGGGCAGACTTATCGCCTGCATATTTCTTCGATGGACTGGCAGCATGGCTTTTCTCTGCAGCCCGTCAACATCAA
>JAJFKQ010000150.1 GCA_021773155.1 Woeseiaceae bacterium
TCAACCAGGGTTTCGCCTGGTCGATGACGGTTACGAGTAAACTCGACATCGTACGACCAGAGCAGCGTGGCGTCGCCACCGGCTTCAACGAATTCGCAGGCTACGGTGGCGTCGCGCTCGCTGGGCTCATAACCGGTTATCTTGCGACCGACTTCGATCCGCGCTGGACCTTGTTCGTATTTGGGCTGTCCGTCATTTTGCTCGCACTCGTTGCCGCTCTGCTTTTCTCAAAAGAAACCGTGCACTGGGCGCGAGCTGAAGCTGCGGCTCACGAAGCCGGCACTCACGACGGACCACGACCTCGTTTTCCGAAAAACGTTTCCGAGCACCCGTCGACAAAGGAAATCTTCACTCTCGTCTCGTTCCGCCACCGAACCTTTGCAGCACTTTCCCAGGCAGGATGTGTGGAGAAGTTCGTCGATGCGTTGGTTTGGGGCTTTTTCCCGGTCTATCTGCACGGGAAAGGTTTGTCCCTTATCGACATCGGCTGGATTGTCGGTGTGTATGGATTTGTATGGGGCGGTAGTCAGCTCTGGACGGGTCCTCTGTCTGACGCCATCGGCCGCAAGTGGCCAATCGTAATCGGCATGTGGACCTGCGCCGTTGGAGTTGCGACAACGCTGTTTGCGGAGGGAATGGTGGAGTGGTCTATTACAGCCGCTATTACCGGCGTTGGCATGGCCCTGCTCTATCCGACTCTGATCGCTGCGATCGGTGATATATCGCACCCCAACTGGCGCGGCTCCAGCCTGGGTGTGTATAGATTCTGGCGAGACCTCGGATACGGCATCGGAGCGTTATCGCTTGGCGTGATAGCCGACGCATTCGGTGCACTGGAAGCGGGATTCTGGTTTACATCCGCTGCGATGGTGCTGTCGGGCCTATGGGTCGCCCTTGCAATGGAAGAGACTCTTGCCCGAATCAATCCAATGGACGACAACTGAGGTTCCGCTCATGGCCGCTAAAGGCGAAAAACAAATCTATCTCGACTACAACGCGAGTACGCCAATCGACCCGCAGGTTTCGGCAGTGATGCAGCACTTGATGCACGATGCTTTCGGCAATCCGTCAAGCCTGCACTGGGCGGGTGCGCCGGCACACGCGATAGTGGAATCAGCTCGACAGCAGGTTGCTGATCTCCTGGGCTGTTCCGCGAATGAAATCATCTTCACAAGCGGCGGCAGCGAATCAAACAACCTGGTCCTGAAAGGCACCTATTTTGCAGCGCAGCGTGAAAGTGCGCACATCATTACGACGCAAATCGAGCACCCGGCAATCGTCGAACCCTGCCTATTCCTGGAACGACTTGGCGCGCGTATCACCTGGTTACCTGTGGACAGAACCGGTCGAATCGATCCGGAAGATCTTCGGCAGGCCATCACGCCTGGCACGATCCTCATCAGCATCATGCATGCGAACAATGAGGTCGGCACGATACAACCGATAGAGGAATGCGCGAGTATTGCCCGGGAGCACGCAATTCCATTTCACACAGATGCGGCCCAGTCAATCGGCAAGGTGCCTACTCAAGTTGATGATCTTGGGGTCGACTTTCTAACGATCGCCGGACACAAACTGTACGCGCCCAAAGGCGTCGGCGCGCTTTATGCACGTAATGGCATGAAATTTGAGCCACTGATTCATGGCGGAAGTCACGAGCACGGCCATCGTGCGGGAACCGAAAGCGCCATGCTGGTGGCATCCCTTGGCAAAGCTTGTGAACTCGCCAGTGACCTCTCTTCCGTTGTCAGCATCCAGGCACTGCGAGACCGGTTTTGGTCTGAACTGCAGCAGGCTTTCGGTGATCGCGTCGTACTGAATGGTCACCCAGGCGAACGCCTGCCAAATACGCTTAACGTCTCGTTCGTTGGCGAGATTGGTGCCGATATAATCGCGGCCATGCCTGAGGTCGCAGCGTCCACCGGGTCTGCTTGTCATACGGGACTGGTGGAGTTGTCACCGGTGCTGAGGGCGATGGGCGTTTCCCGGGACCTGGGTGCCGGCGCAATTCGATTCAGTTTGGGTCGGACGACCACCGAACAAGAAGTAGACCTCGTCGCCAATCGAATTATTCGCCTTTTGCTGCCATCGAGTCGTGGAATGATCTAACGGCTCGTACCCGGCATGATCTCGAACATCGGGTCGAAATTGACCAATGTCGATTGCAGTTGTGCGAGAACCTCGGCCTTTCCGTCAATCCTGGCTTTGCCCGCATGGATCTGATCTGCAAACGTTTTCTGTTGCATCATGACGGGGATCAGGTCGCTGCGGTTGATCGTCAGCGTTGCATCCGCATCAGGCACCTGGACGCCGACAATGTTCGTCAACGTGCCATTATTCATCTCGACGACAAGCTGCTCATCGTTGTCAGGTGTTATGAGATTTAGCTTGAAGTTGATGCCGTCGGCTTTCTTGCTGTCAACACGAATTGCGATCGCGTCCCACCATTGTGATGTCGTCACCGCACGAACCGTATCGGGCCCGCCGGCATGCACTCCGACTGCGTCTAGCTTACCGCTGCGCAGTTCCTGGGCGGCAGACAGAAAGGAATTTCGCATACTCGCGCTCTCGTACTGGTAGCCAAGCTGTTCGAAAATATCAGCGAGCAGCGATCGGGCTGCTGCGTTACCGGGTTCGGCATACACAAGTTTGTTCACGATTTCCATGGCGAGTTGGTACTTGCCGTCATCGTAGAGCTTGCCACCCTTGTCCAGAATACTGCTGGCGCCGCCCATCATCTCGACGTAAAGCGGTGCGGAGTCACTCGGCGACAGAGGCGCGAGCGTCGCGGGATTGCCATCCCAGTAACCGAGATAACGATTGATCACGGCACGAGAGTTGTGAAACTCCGAGCCGTGGTATTGCCGGGCAGACCATTGCTGCCGAAGGCTCTCGGGTACCTTGTATTCATTGTGAATCTCGTTGATGGTCACACCCTGGTTGGCGAGATGAAGAACCTGGTTATTCAGGTTTGCGTAAGCATCGCGTTGAGCGCGCATGACTTCCTGGATGCGCTCGTTGCCCCAGCGTGGCCAGCTGTGCGATGCGAGCATCACATCGGCCTGGGTCCCAAAAAGATACAGGGACTGGTTGATGGCCTTCGACCACGCCAGTGCGTCACGCACCAAGGCTCCACGCAAAGTGTAGATATTGTGAATTGTAGCCGTGATATTTTCCGCCGCCCAGAACGCCTTCATGTCGGGAACCCAGGTGTTCATTTCCGCCGGTGCCTCGGTGCCCGGTGTGTTTTGGAAGACCATGCGAACGCCGTCGATCGTGTGCTCTTCAAAATCATCTTCAATGCCCATGTTCGGGGCAATCAGTCCAATCGTGCCTCTCGCCGTGGCTTTGCCGATCGCCGAGTCAACCTGCGCAAACGGGTTCGAAGGAATCACCATGCCGTACTGATACGACGCTCGACGGGTCATTGCATTACCGGCGTACACATTTTCGGCGACTACATGCTGCATAAAATCGCGCGGTGCGATGACTTTTACTTTTCCGGATCGAACCTCATCTTCGTCGACCACACCGCGAATGCCCCCAAAATGGTCGGCATGCGAGTGGGAGTAAATAACGGCAACCACCGGTCGTTTGCCGAGTTCGCTATTGGCAAGCTCAAGCGCTGCAGCCGCAGTCTCACTGGTCAACAGTACGTCAAAAATGATCCAACCCGTTCCACCTTTAATAAGGGTCATGTTGGACAGATCGAAGCCGCGAACCTGGTAGATCATGCCGGGCACGACCTCGTAGAGACCGTAATTCATGTTTAGCGTGGCTTGCCGCTGCAACGACGGGTGAATGCTGTCGAAATTTTCGCCTGTCAGCAGGAAATCGTACCGACCCATGTCCCAGACGACCTTTCCAGACTCATCGACGATACTGCGATACGGTGGTTCAGCAATAAAGCCGCGCTTATGTTCCTCGAAATCGCGCTCGTCTTCGAAGGGCAAGCTCTGTCGCGAGACGTTTTGCAACTCAATCGTGTGTTCGGATGCCGGATTGCCGTACGCGCTCGTGGCCACGAACAACATGAGTGAACAAACGTTGCAGACGATAAACTTCGACATGGCTGCAGGTCCCCTGGACGATTTTTTACTTCCCCAGTGACAATATCACGGCGCTTTGTCCACTCAAAACGCGGCCTGCACTGATCGATTCTTGACCGTCGCAATCGGTGCGGCATATCTTGACGCGACTACACTTTCGATCAGACGTCTAGTCCAATACAATCGACATACCAAAAACCACCCATTCGCAGGCAAAACCGTGCTACCAAAGCGAACATTAATGGGTCCGGGCCCATCGGACATCTACCCGGAAGTGCTGCAGGCAATGGCGCAGCCAACGATCGGCCACCTGGATCCCGCATTCGTCGATTTTATGGACGAAATCAATGTGCTGCTGCGTCGCGCATTTATCACGCAGAATGCCGTGACGTTGCCGATCTCAGCGCCCGGGTCCGCCGGCATGGAATGTTGCTTTGTCAATCTCCTGGAGCCGGGCGACAAGGTGGTGATCGCTATTAACGGCGTATTTGGCGGCCGCATGATGGAGAACGCCAGGCGCTGTGGTGCGCGCCCTGTTGCAGTCGAATTCGAATGGGGAACTCCGGTTGACCCTGATCGGGTTGAGGACGTTCTCAAGGAACATCCCGATGCTACGGCGTTCGCGTTTGTGCACTCGGAAACATCGACCGGCGTGCGGTCGGATGCGAAGTCCCTGTGCGAATTGGCACGCCGTTACGATTGTCTCAGTATTGTCGACGCCGTGACGTCTCTGGGTGGTATCGAGTTGCGCGTCGATGACTGGGGCATTGACGCCGTTTATTCGGGTACTCAAAAGTGCTTGTCAGCACCACCGGGTCTGTCACCCGTGTCTTTCAATGACGCAGCAATGGACAAAGTAAGGAATCGAAAAGAACCCGTGCAAAGCTGGTTTCTGGACTTGGAATTGCTGACCGGCTATTGGAGTTCAGGCAACAAACGCGCTTACCACCACACGGCGCCAATTAATAATCTGTATGGGCTGCATGCCGCCCTGGAAATCTTGCATCGGGAAGGCCTGGAAAACTCCTGGCAACGGCATTGGGACACTTATCAACAATTACGTGATGGCCTGCAGGCACTCGGTATCGAATATTTGGTGGACCCGGAGTACCGATTGCCACAACTGAATACCGTAAGAGTGCCTGACGGGGTGGATGAAGCAGCGGTCAGGGCAAAATTGTTGAATGATTTCAATTTGGAAATCGGTGCCGGGCTGGGTCCAATGGCCGGCAAGTATTGGCGTATCGGTCTAATGGGAGCATCGTGCACGACGGATCATGTCGAGCTTTGTCTCAGGGGATTGAAGGCGGCAATTTAATGCAAATTCATGAAATGTTACGGGATAAATATGAAGACGTTGTTGCAAACGCTCGCTTGTTTTTCCCCGGTCTGATACTAAGCGCCACGATCGCACTCGCCGCCTCATACCTGTCAGAGCATTATGGTGGCCCTGCCATGCTGTTCGCCCTGCTGCTGGGCATCGCATTTAACTACCTCGCGGAAAGCCCAAACACCGGGCCGGGAATCCGCTTTAGTTCGAGGTACATTCTACGCATCGGCGTTGCACTGCTGGGCGCCAGAATCACCTGGGGTGAGGTGCAGGACCTGGGAATCGAAACAGTTGGGCTGGTGGTTGGCGGCGTAATTGTCACGCTGACGATCGGAACTGTCATCGCCCGAATGCTGAAGCTGCCGCGTGACTTCGCGATATTGTCCGCCGGAGCGGTCGCAATCTGCGGAGCATCTGCGGCACTCGCAATATCCTCTGTGCTTGCACACAACGAAGAGTCAGAGCGCAACACGATCACCACTGTGATTGGCGTTACGACACTCAGCACTTTGGCCATGATGGTTTATCCATTGCTTGCCACGATGCTCGACTTCGACGACAAGGCTGCCGGCATTTTCATCGGCGCGACGATCCACGATGTAGCCCAGGTAGTCGGTGCCGGTTACACGATATCAACTGAAGCCGGCGATACATCCACTATCGTCAAGTTGCTACGCGTATCGTGTCTGTTACCGGCGGTTGTTGCGATCGGATTCGCGACGCGACGCTCAAGAACAACGAGCGCCCAACGCGTTCCACTACTGCCGATGTTCCTGGTTGTATTTGTGATGCTGGTCGCGGCGAACAGCATCGGCTGGATCGGAACTGACCTGGCCGCCGCATTGGGCACGATATCCCGATGGTGTCTGCTCTGCGCGGTGTCAGCGCTGGGCATTCGAACCTCAATCGGCTCACTTGCCGTCGTCGGTCCGCGTCCACTTATAGCCATGGTATTGCAGACTGTCCTGCTGGCTGCGTTTGTCATCACCGCTTTGTTGATTTTGTAGGATGTGAGCTACCGACCGCCGATGTGCGACCGAATTAGCGAGCGGCCATATTGACGAGCGATTGCTGCAATACCCTGACGACAGATCGAGCGGAATGATCACTATTGTAAGCGTCGAGCTGTTGCTGATATGCCGGTAGGCCGTCCAGTAGTTCTCGCGCGATCTGCAGACCCTGCGTTTCGTTGATATCGGCTGCTATCGGCTGACAAAACTCAAACAGATCGTGGATAACGTCGCGCAGCGGTCGATGAACACCGTTTTTGTTGACAACGTACTCGGCGTCCAGCCCGCGCATCCCCGCCCTGAATCGGTTCTGCTTTTCTATCCAGTACGGCAGGCCGCCCGGTAACACTTCGCTGACCTCCTCCGCTGACGCCTCAGCCAACCTCAAGATCAGGCAGCGACCAAACGCAACAAGACCGTGCACCGTGTGCAAATCCGAAGCTGAATCCATGACGCGCAGCTCGAGCGTGCCGAAGTCGGGGTGCGGCCGGATGTCCCAGTGAATATCCTTAAAATGCTGGATCATTTTCGCTCGCCGCGCGGCGCTCAGAAACTCGTCGAACACCTGCCAATCATCAAATCGCGGTGGCAACCCGTAATTGGGTGCCGCCGCAAGAATGCGGTGTCGGTAGGCTACATGGCCAGTTGCGTGGCCGCGCCAGAATGGCGAGTTGGCCGACAGCGCAATGAATGCGGACAATGCTGGTATCAGGCGTGACATTACGAGAATCGCCTGATCGCCCGACGCCATACCGACGTGAACATGGGTGCTAAACGTTATTTGTCTGTGAGCCAGGTATCCTGATTCCTTTGCCATGACCCGGTAGCGCGGCAATGGTGTGATCAAAGCCAACCTGCGGCAGAACGGATGCGTACCGGCGCCGCAGGCACTCATTTCCAGTTCGTTACAACGTTGCAACGTCGTTTGCAGCGACTCCTGCAGATGCTTAACGGCCGCATCGCTGTTCTCGCTGATACAACTGGTCAGTTCAACGCAAGATTGTATGAATTCAGGTTTGACGTAAGTGGCGCTGGGGAAGAACTCCATCAACGGCATGATGCCGTCGATCAAATCCAATGACTCAGGATCCAGGAGCTGCAGCTCCCATTCGACGCCCACGGTGTTTGCTGGTGAGGGTTCAAATTGCATTCGCCAGTTCCGCCAGATGCATATAACTAAGCCGTGCAACCCGGTCGAGGTAGCGTGCACCGACTCCTATTACACGCTCATCTATATCAAACGCCGGGCTGTGCAGCGGTACCGGCTCCCAGTCCGGCGCTCGAGCACCAAAGCGCAAAAAGCAGCCCGGCCTTTCCTGCAGATAAAACGAAAAGTCCTCGGATCCCATGCTTGGGTACTCCGCCGCAACAACATTGTCACTGCCAACGATATCTGCGGCGGCCTTGCGTGCGATTGCGGTTGAAATTGGCTCGTTGATGACCGGCGGATACCCTTGCCTTATATCAATTTCGACACTGGCATTGTGCAGTTCGGCGACCGCACTCACCATGCGGCGTATGCCACGGTGTATATGCTTGCGAACTTCTTCACGTGAAGTACGAATACTGCCTTGCAGCTCCGCTGTTTCAGCGATGACATTACTGGCTGATCCGGCGTGAATACTGCCGACCGTAATAACGGACGAGTGTAACGGGTTCGTTTCTCGCGATATGAGAGTCTGCACGGCGGTAATCAGGAATCCGCTGATGACAACGGCGTCGATTGCTTCATGCGGTCTTGCACCGTGCCCTCCCTTGCCCCTCACACGAATTGTGAAACCATCGGACTGCGCCGTTACGTTGCCATCGCGAACCATGATCGTATTGGTCTCGAATTCGTGCGTTACGTGGCCCGCGAAAATCGCGGCGACATTGTCGAGAGCCCCGTCCTTTATCGCAACACGTGCCCCGCCCCCACGCTCTTCAGCCGGCTGAAAAATCAGGCGGACAGGTCCGGGAGGTGCATTCCTCTGCAGCAGGTTCGCGGCACCAACGAGCATCGCCATGTGGGCACAGTGTCCACAGGCATGCATAACTCCAGGGTTCTCGGAAGCGTAAGGCAGGCCCGTCGTTTCCTCGCCGGGCAGCGCGTCCATTTCCGCTCGCAGTGCAACCGCAGGCGCAGTCGAGTCCTCGCCATCGATAGTTGCAATCACCGCATGCCCAACGCCGGCATAGTCGTAACGAATGCCAAGCGCATTAAGCTCCGCGATAATGTGCTTCGCAGTTTCTGCCTCCTCGAACGACAATTCCGGATGCTGATGAAACCAACGCCTTAGCACCACCAAACGATTGTCTAGCAGACCGTCCATAACAATTGCTGTACCTCGTTATGTAGAGACTCTCCGACGAAACCCCGGTATTGCCAATAAGTAGAGGCCACAGAGACCCGCTTCTATCACGAATAGACACGCGGCTATTCAGGCTCAAGAATCAGGTTAGTCGCTCGATGTGGACGCATTATCGTGAAACAGTGCCGTATCAAACTGAGGGCGGCGTCTCCCAGTCCTCGGGCAGCGGTCCCTGGTCCATAATGATTTCCCGGTGACAGCTCCAGGTCATCGCAATGGCTTCCGGTGTTCCGATGCCAGCGCCGCGTGGATCGCCCGCTGGTCCAAACCAGTGGTTTTGTGGTGCACCGGTCGTTCGAGCACGCATGCCGCAATACGTAGTGCCATTCACGGTCGCCGCAAGAACTGCTTGCTGGAACGCAACATCAGCGCTAACTACAGCGGCGGTCAAATGGTGCGAGATACGCTCAAGTATTGCCAACACCGTATCCAGATCATCATTGCCGTATTCAACGACGACCTGGAACGGGCCAAACAACTCCGTAGTGACCAGGTCGAAGTGTTCACCGGCCAAAGCGCTCAGTGGAACTTGCACGGCCGTGGCGTCAAGCGTTCCGTAGCAATCGGGCACTGAATGTCCGGCCAGATGATTCCCGCCAAACAGCAACTGCGCGCCGTCAATCGCTGTCACAGCAACGATATGTGAATCGATCTGCTCGTCCGTCCAGCTCAGAATGGGCCCGAGCGTCAAATCATCAATCTTGCGTCGAGCCGCCAGTGATTCGATTTTTGGCAACAAATCACCAGTCCAGTTCTTGTGGACGAACAGAATGCTTTGGGCCGAGCATTTTTGCCCGGTTGCATTGTACGCATCCTGTTCGCATTGCCAGGCAACATAGTCCAGCCACTTCGCATCGTAGTCAGGACCGATTACCTTCCAGTCAAAGCCCGCATCTTCGAGCCGAACAGCACCGTTCATCAGCGTAGAAATACGCTCGGCAACGCCGCTCGAACCCGTGAATTGCACAAGCCGGACTTTGTCCCGGCCTGCCTCAAGTAGTTTGCCCATTTCCGAGCCGCGACAATGAATGAGATCGAGATCCTCAGCAGGCAGGCCTGCGTGGATCAGCAAACGAACGAATTGTTCGAATACCACACTGACTTTGGAATCGACCTTGACCAAAGGACGATTTCCCATGAACAGGGCTCCCATGACCTGCAGGGCAGGTATTTCCAGCGGGAAGTTAAATGGTGCGATGACGGCCACAGGACCAAACGGCCAACGGTAACCGCGGGACTCCTGGCCCGGATGATCGCCTGGGTTTGAGAATCCGCGGCCCAGAAAACGCACGCCATCACCCGCGAAATTTTCCATGAAAGTTCTGGTTACGTGGTACTCACCGGCACATTGCGCCCAGCTCTTGGGCATCACTCGTTGCAGCAGCCTGGAGAAATAGTCTGCGACCTCCGGTGTTGCCATCAGAGCAGCTGCTTTAGCGCATACCCGACCTAGCATCACATATCGATCTGGATGTTTGTGTGGGTTGTGAAGTCCGGATTTCGGGCAACTTCCGAGACCAGCGATAAAAGGACCGTATTCTGTAGTGTCAGGAACCCTCAGAAACGCCCCGCCGTTCATCGGATCGACAATGTCATCACGATATACGGGTGCATCGCACCACTCCCCTGCCGCCAGGTTTTGTACGGTGCCCGGATCATCGGTGCTCATACCATTGAACGGATCTACGGTTGCGAAGTCAGGTACTTGCGACATCGATTATTCCTATTTCATCTCTGCGTGGCGCCAGTTTACTTGAGATTTAGCAAGTCCGAACCTGCCGGTTTCTGGAACAGACGCAAACCGAACTCCGGCACGATTGCCAGCAGGTGATCAAAGATGTCCGACTGAATATCTTCGTAATCCGCCCATACAGTCGTATTCGTGAAGCAGTAAACTTCCAGCGGCAGGCCCTCAGGGCCCGGGGGCAGCTGGCGAACAATCAGCGTCATGCCATCGTGTATCTTCGGGTGGTTTTTAAGGTAGTTGTACGCATACGCACGGAATGTTCCTGCATTCGTAAGCCGCCGCTTGTTCACATCCGCGTCCACCTCATCTTTGAGTCCCGCATTGTAATCGCCCAGCTCTTGTTCCTTGTTCCTGATGTAATCCTTCAACAACGCAAAACGTGTGAAGTGATCGACCTCATCTTGTGTCTGGAAGCGAATCGACGACACGTCGATAAAGATGGCACGCTTTATCCGCCGGGCGCCTGACTGCGACATGCCACGCCAGTTCTTGAATGAGTCTGTGATCAAACGATGCGTCGGGATGGTGGTGATCGTCTTGTCCCAATTTTGCACTTTGACCGTGTGTAGCTGCACATCGACCACATCGCCATCCGCCCCGAATTGAGGCATCTCTACCCAGTCGCCCACGCGGACCATGTCCTGCGCCGTGAGTTGTACGCTGGCGACCAGTGACAGAATAGTGTCTTTGAACACCAACAACAAAATAGCGGTCATTGCACCGAAGCCGCTGAGCAGCAACAGCGGTGAACGATCCAGTACCGTCGCAACGATTAGCACGCCACCGAGGATCCAAACGACGATCTGCAGGAGTTGTACGAACCCTTTTAGCGGCCGCTCCTTTGCAATTGGTGAAGCCGAGTAGATCGCGTTTGCGGCACTGAGTAACGCAGTCAGGGTCAACGTCAACATCAACACCATGTAGCCCATCGCGATGTTGTGAATAAGCTGTGCACCGCCTGCAGGCAGACCCGGGACGAACGGTACACCGACGTAGATGATCAGCGCCGGAACGACCTGCACGAGGCGGCCGAAAACATTGTTCGAAACCAGGGCGTCATCCCAAGTGGCGCTGGATCGTTTCGCGAACGCACGTACGGTCCGGACCAAAACCTGCTTCACGATTAAGTCGATAATGATCGCGATGGCGAGCAGTGCCAGCAGGCCCGCTATGGGCGGCAACAGGGGGTGGATAGCGCCGAGTTTTTCGAGCATTTTTTGGTGATCCGGAATGGGTGCGCGGAGATGATATCACTCAATCGTTTTTGCGAAACGAATCTGATAGTTGGCGACGCGGTAATACCTATGGCGCACTACCCCCTGTGCTGCCAAAATAACGTCACACTGCCGGGGCTACATGGCCCTGAGCAATTGCGCACATCAACAGGTGAGTCCTCATGAGCGATAATCACATGAACACTGATCCAGAAACCGACAGAGACGTCAGCCCGGCAAAGGCCCTTTTCTCATGAACAAGTTCAGACACTACCTTTTGGCGGCCACAATTTCGCTGCTCGCAATAGCTTCGCCGGCAAGCGGCGAAACCCTGCAGGAGGCCTGGCAAATCGCTACAGCAGAGGATTTCACCATTGAGGCGGCAGAGCTCCGAGTGACCGCAGCTGAAGCAGAATTGGCAGCGGCAAAAGGAGGCCGCTGGCCAGCTCTGGTAGCCAGCGCGAATGCGGTTCGTTTTAATGAAACACCGGCGTTTGATTTCAGCAGTGCTGGCCTGCCCGGTCAGTTACCGCTCTTCAGCGGCTCATCGCAACTCATGGCAGACGCGCGCGTTACCTGGCCGATATTCACCTCCGGG
>JAJFKQ010000016.1 GCA_021773155.1 Woeseiaceae bacterium
TCGCCGTGCTCAGTTCGGCTCCGCTTGAATCTCGGCAAATAGATCGACATCGATATTGCCGCCGCTTAGAACGATAGCGGTAGTCAAACCTCTTGTTTCCAGCTTGCCCGACAAGATTGCCGCAAGTGCGACAGCGCCACCGGGTTCGACGACCAGCTTCAGATTCTTGAAAGCGAATCGAATCGCGGCACGAACTTCTGCATCGCTAACCGTCAGCACGCCGCTCAGCAGCCTCTCGTTTATTTCGAAGGTCAGCTCACCTGGCATTGGCGTTTGTAACGCGTCGCAGATAGATCTTGCGGTATCGTCGATCCGCACACGTTTATTGGCCGCAAACGAGCGCGCTGTATCATCAAAATCTTCCGGCTCCACAGCGTAGATATCGACATTGGGCAGACGGGACTTCAGTGCTAAAGCGCTGCCCGATGACAAGCCGCCACCGCCGCAAGGAATCAGAACCTGGTCCGGCGGCAGCCCCATATCAATCGCATCCGCGGCCAGTTCAAGTCCAACGGTTCCCTGTCCGGCGATGATATGTGGGTGATCATAGGACGGCACCAGTTCCGCACTCCGTTCGGCCGCGATCTGCTTCGCAATGACTTCTCGATCACCCGTGTATCGATCATAGGTAACAACTTCACCACCGAGACGCTTTGTGTTTTCGAGTTTCGCCCGCGGTGCGTCTTCGGGCATGACAATCGTTGTCTGAATACCCAGCATTGCCCCCGCTGCTGCGACGCCCTGTGCGTGATTTCCGGACGACCACGCCACCACACCGTTGCTCGCCTGTTCGTCTGTGAGCTGACTCAATCGATTGTAGGCACCGCGAATCTTGAACGACCCGGTTACCTGCAGACACTCGGGTTTGATCAGCACCTTGCCGCCCACGGCTTGATCAAGCTCAACGTTTTGCAACAGTGGCGTACGAATACTGACACCTTCCAGACGCGCCGCCGCTTTTTCAATATCGGCAATACTGACGGTTTCAACCACTAGATAGTCTCTGCCGCAAGCCGGTCTATCTTCGCGGCACAAATGAAGTCGTTATCCGATAAACCGTTGATCGCATGCGTGGTGTAAGTGACCGCGCACGTTCCGTAGCTCACCGTTAATACCGGATGATGGCCTTCGGCTATCGCAATCCAGGCAATGGCGTTCGCAAAACCCAGGGTTCGACTGTACGCCGGGAAATCGAATGTCCTTGAGATCTCCAAACCGTCATCACTGATCGACCAGCCCGAATGCAAAGCTTTGAGCAATGCGCTGCTTTGATCCGCGCGCAATGGTTCCACGCCACCCTCACACGGCTTGCAACGGCGCTTTGAAAGATCTTCTGACATGCCGCAACACTACCAAAAAGGGCCGACCCATTACAGGCCGGCCCAGGCGGAGACTCGAGATGAGTCACAGGGAAGTTGTTTGCCTAGCGTGGATTTAATGCCACCGATTCGGCGTTATCGATGAAAAGCTTTACGCTGACTCGTCGTTCGAGTGCATAACTGTCTACGTCGGGATTCTGCGCGACGGATTCGCCGTGTGCAGAGGTACTGATACGTGTTGGATGAACACCGGCTGTTATGAACAGATTACGCACAAATTCGACGCGTTTTTCTGACAAGGCGTGGTTGTAGCTGGCATCACCGCGTTCATCCGCGAAACCGTCCAACTGAATCCTGACGCCAGGCATGTTTGCCAGCGTTGCAGCCATTTGCGTGAGACGATCGCCCGTTGTATCTGTCAGTGCGAATTCATCCGTGCGGAACAAAAGGTCCATATCGATTCCGGCTTGCATGAGGCTAATGAGCTCTGGCCGAGCAGTATTTTGCAGGTGTTCTACTTCGGTGTTCAGTTCATCAATGCCGCGCTGTAGCTCTGCAGCAGACTGTTGTGAGTCCTGCAATGTTCCTCGCAGCGTGTCGATACGCTCCGACTTGCTATTCATCGTATCGCCCAGTTTCGCGCCGATTGCGGCACCGATAATAAAACCAACCGGACCGCCGGCGATGGCGCCGACGATAGCTCCTGAGCCAACGCCGATATTTTCTTCCCTGGATGCGGCAGCCGATGCCGTTTGAGTTGCGAATGCCAGGATAACGACTGTGGCAATGGTTGTTGTGTAACGCATGATTGATTCCTCCGATATTATTGGCCCAAGTGGCCGGTCTCGGAATCAATTACACCGTGGAATAGCGTTTACGAAGCGCCCCCAAAATGGAGAGCTTGCGATCAATTGTGACGAAAAATGGCGGGCGTCAGTTAACGACCGCTGAGCGCAACGAAGGTACCGCCGTGAGAAGCACAAACAGCGCGCATGAAAGTTGCGAAAGATCGGGCTGACGTCGGCACGGAATTGCTACCAAACCTCCCTGGGAAACCAACACCGTGGATGCGGATCATACGCTCACCATCGGGTCCTGGGCGGTTGAGTTTATCGATAGATGCCATCGCCTTGTCGATAGTACGCACACCCTGATAGTCGTCCCCGAAGACGTAAATGCTGATCTTTTTGTCATCCGCTCGAAAATCGCGGATGGCGGCCTCTATGCCGTTGACAGGGTTACTGTCACTGGACGCATTCCAGGTTCGCATACGAGAAACAATGGCTTGCCGGCGACCTGGCGAGTCTGGCATCCAGCGGGCCGCATAGTCCCGGAACATATACAAACCGTCATCATTCATGATCTGTATCCCTTTGACTTCGGGATAGGCCTGTAAGGTCTCGCGAACCATTTTCTGAGCCAGCGTCCAGCTTTGATCGAGCATACTGCCGGAAGTATCAATGACGAAAATAATGTACTCGCTGTCGACAGGAATACCAGCAACAGCATCAGCGTCTGGCCTGCGATAATAAGGTGCCAGGCGTTTTTGCTCTTCAGACAGTCGCTGTCTGGCCGCACTCAACTCACCGATGTCGATGGTTTCGTCTTCGTTCTCCCGGCTGGCTTTGTACTGTCCTTCAATCTTGCTCAAGTCGCCCTCGAGTTCGCCAAGATGTACTTTGGTCGCCCGCGTTTCTTCCTTAACCTCCTTCAGAGAACGATCAAGAATGGTTGACGTGCCGCGAATGTCGAACAACTCCTGCTGCAACAACGCGATCAGCTGTCGCAAATCCTGCTCGGATTCTTCAACGACCACGGGCTCATAAATCTTGCTTAGTACGATCAACAAGATGATTGCGCCGAATCCACAGCAAATGCAGTCGAGAAACGACAGACTGAAGGCTCCAATGTCTCCGCGTTTTCTTGCCATTACTTATCCATACTTACGGCCAGTCATGACTGACACTGATCATGGAACCACGCGTTTTCAACGCCAGTGACCAGAAAGACGTTACCGCTGCAGGGTCGCCTTCCATCGGGTACAGCATGACGTTGACGGGTATGCCGCTGGGTATCAGCTGCGTAGCCGCCGTAAACAGATTGGCCCTTTCGCCGGCACCGATAACGGATTTGCTGGATGTCGCTGCGTCCATTGTCGGCATTGAGTCAACCAGCAATATGACGTTATCCGGCCGCGGTTTCATATCCCGGATCACCTGAAAAGCGGCATACATATTGGTACCGTTTCTGGGAACGGTGCGACGCAGCTGACGTACGGCTTCATCCAGTTGATCAGCATCATCCGCCTTCAACCAGAGGCCATCCGTTCCCTTGAGCACGGGTTCGGTCACATTGTTGAACATGTAAATCTGGTACTCGGTCCCCGGTCTGAACTGTGACGACAGCCAGTCGACACTCGCCACGACCTGACGCCATTTCCTCGATAGCAATTGTTCGGCCTCAGGCAGGCTTTTGCGACGCAGTATGTTGACGATGGTTTCATGCAGCATGCTCGTTGATCGATCAACGAGAATAAGCGTTCGCTCGCCACCGAGCTTGAGTCCGGTCAGGTACTGCCGATCGCCCTCTCCCTTGAAGGCACGCGCACGCTCGCCTGCCGCCTCCCCTTCTTTCTTTAATGCCAGCAGCCGTTTGACCTCATCTTCCAGTGATTTGATATCAGACTGCAGCTTCTCAATGGACTTGATCTTCGCCAGCGTGTCCTTGTCGTATTTAACCAGCTCCGCCTGCAGCTCGGCGATCAACGCCTTGATGATCGAAATCTGGTCGCTGGCTTCGTCCTCCTCGGTCTCGAGTTTCTGAATAGACGTTCGTGCCAGCGCCAGGTTCTTGCGCCCTTCCAGAACTTCTATTTCCAGCTTGTTGGTTTCGGCCTGCAATGCTTTTGTTTGATCACTGGGTTCCACATCGCTGCGTGAATTGATGATCATGAAAAACAGGATTACAGCGCCGAACCCACAGCTCATGCAGTCGAGAAACGACATGCTGAAAATCTCGCTTGAGCGCCGTTTACGAACCACCGTGATCCTCCGCGGAAATCAGTCGTAACTCAAAACCCGGCGTGCCGATCCGGATCAGGTCGCCGGTCTGTAATACGGCCGACCCCTCAATTCGATGCCCGTTCAGAAATGTTCCGTAGCGACTGTGGTCAGTCAAAACGCACTGCCCGTTGTCCGGACTGACGACACAATGCCGGCGTGATACGCCAGGCATTTCCTGCTGCAGATCCAGCCATCGTTCACCGTCTGCCGCCTGTGAACCGAGTACCAAAGGTTCTCCGATCACGCTAAACGCATTGTGTCCGAACAACAGATGCGTTGGCTGGCCACCACCCTCTGCAGTAACGCTTTCGACGCTGACCGGTGACTGATCCCAGGGCATATGTCGGGACAAAGTAACGCCGCCGCTTTTTTGTTCCGTATTACAGCGTTTGATCAAACCCCGTGCAGTTGCGCCAGGTTCCAGCAGAAACACTTCGCCACCAACCCGGGTCTTTAGCGTATCCGCCAAGCCTGGCATTCGAGCCGCTCGATCGGACATTTGTATCGCGGGTGTTTCTTCGGCCTTGTAGAGGGCTCGCAAACTACTGACGATGCTCTGATACACCGGCGCTGCAGCGGCAACCAGCTCGAGTGATTCGATCTCCGCATGATGACTAATACCGTCGTATTCGACTTCCAGCGGAATGCTCCTGGCGCTCGATGCCTGCGTCAGCCAGCCCTGCATCTTGTCCTGCAGCATCTGCTCAGTTTCCGCGGTGTGCAGCGGATCGAATCGAGACTGCTGAACAAATGCATCGGCGATTACCTTCAACCAGTTCTCGTACAACAGCAGCATGCCGTTGCCCTCAATAACCATTGTGCGGTCAACCTGCACCTGTCCTTCCTGCATCAATCGGGTCAAAGAGCTCGAGTGCAGACTGAGATCAATGTGCACAGGTACGGCATGTTCGTAATGGCGACGAGTCGCACAGACGGCGGCGTCACCGATCGCGACGATCGGAATTTTCAACTCGTCTGCGATTCCCAATAGCAACCCGAGGTTTTCGTTCGACATGTACGACGGCACTGCTATCGCGAGTTGGTCCCCATGTGAGGCGACGCGCTGCCAGATTTGTTCGAGCTGACGGCTCACAAGATCGGCTGCACTCATATGGTTAAAGCGCTGGTCGCGTAACGGCTCCGTATGCAGCGCTGACCAGTAGTGATTCTGAATGCGCCGTGGTTTTATGCTGGCGTTGGCGTAAGCGTCAGCGCCGGTGATCAGGTGATCGTCTTCCAGCAGCGCAAAGCCCGGCTCGCGATACAGGATACTCTCGTCATTTACGACAAGAATTCCTGCGTCGTTCAAGTGTGCGGCCAGCAATCCCATTGTTCAGATTATTCCTAGTCCGTCTTCAGATGCCGAATGACTTTTTCGTCGCAGTAGTTTTCGCTGTCAAATACCAGCCGCTCCTGAACGAGCTGCAACTGATGCACAAGAAACATCAGGAAAATACTGATCAACAACGCGATGAAAGTTGAGTTAAACGCAACGCCAAGGCTCTGGGTAACGCCCGCGATGTCACCTTGCACAGCCTTGTCTGCCTGCGCGAGCGCTTCACCGATACCGCGAACCGTACCGATGAAGCCGATGGACGGAATAGCCCAGGAAATATATCGAATCATCGATAGCTCAGAGTCCAGGCGCTCTGCTTCCGATTCACAGATTGTATGCGTGCTGGAGGAGACATCCTGAATGCTGCGTGTCGAGGCGAATCGCCGTAATGCGTTGAGCAGGGCTCTCGGCAGCAGCATTTTCTGCCTGTCCTCCGGTAGCGCCTGCACCTGGCGTGCGAACTCGCGCGTATCTTCGGGCAGTATTCGCATTCCTTCCGCGACCGGCACGAGATCAACCTCCAGCAGGCGCCGTTCGTGGCCTATTTGCACGGCTTTGTAGCCCATAATCGCAAGCGCCCAGAACATCAGAACAAAACAGGCCTCCTGCTCGAAATCCTTGACCAGTACCCAAACGCTACGTTCGCGGACAAAATCCGGATCCGCCTCTGCCTGCATATTTTGCTGTTCGATAACCTGTGCCGCAGTTGGACGGATAACCGACACATAAAATGCGTGCACGATGATAATGGCGATGATCAACGCAAATAACTGGTATACAAATTCAGCGGGGATGTTCTTTTTCTTCATAGTTGCAAACTCATTGGCAATACCGCCTAAATATCGACCGGAAACGGTACAGGCTGTGTAAAGGAAACTACATCCGTCGGCTTGAAGACGTCCTCGTCTTCTTCTGTGTGATCTTCCTGACTGTCAATGTCGATATCTTCGAATTCTTCCCCGGACAGTGCTTCTACTGTGTCCGTCTCGGATTCCGTCGCCGACTCGTCTGCCGGCGGTGGGTCCTGTGCCCGGACAGTAGTCGCCGTTACGAAAATGGCGAGCAATATTAATCGGTACATCTCGGACCTCCTGTCAGTCCGTGTAAATCGGCTTATATGTTCTGACCAGCAAAGCCCGAAAAAGTCTCAGCAAATACTAGTCAACATTTCGCGCAATGCGGAATCCAACATCGACGCGCGCATCAGTGCCGTAGTCTCTGTAGCTTAACCGCATTTCAGTAAATCCTGCATGCCGCCAGCTTGAACCACGAATGACGTGGCTGGTTCCCTGGCGCGGCCCGGTTGGATCGACGATGGGCTCAGTAATACCGGGAGTAGGCACCGTATAAAAGTCGTTGACCCACTCCGCGACATTGCCACCACCATCGTATATCCCGATCACGCTTGCTTTGAAGGTCCCAACGGGCGCTGTTGATGCATAACCGTCGTTAAACTTCGGAATGATCGACGGCACCAGCTCTCGCGCTGACAGGTCTGCAAAATTGCCACCGTCCTTCGGTGGCGGCCAATTCTTGCCCCAGGGGAACTTGCGCGGCGCCGGTCGTTCCGAGTAGCGAATCGCCCAGGCCCACTCTGCTTCTGTCGGCAACCGATAGCCATCCGTGAATGGGTAAACCGCGACCCATTTACCGAACTCCTGCTTATAGACCGGTGTCCGGCCTTCTTTCTTACTAAGCCAATTGCAATATTGAACCGCATCGGCCCAGGTGACGTTGGCAACCGGGTTGTTGTCCGCTCCCAGCGATACGTGTACGTCGGCGCCCGAATCATGATTCTTGCGGAACTCGGCATATTCCTTGTTGCTTACTTCTTTGACACTGATCAGAAACGGTGACGCGATCGTGACCGGTCGTATCACTTCGTTGGCGCGCCGTCCATTTTCTGCACGCGAGGCACCCATGGAAAACGTACCGCCCTCGACACGACGCAGCGTCTGCCCTACTGAGGTCTGTTCTGTCCTGGCAACTGAATCACGCGCGATGGCAGCCAGTGATCGCAAACTTGCCGTCAGGGTCTGCGGATAGCCTGGGCGAGGCGTTACTGTTGTCGACCAGTCGCGAAAACCCCGCCGCTTTACTTCAATGCGATGCGGCGCAGAACTCAATCTGACGATGGTCTTGCCGGTACCTCGGGCTCGACCGTCCACATAGACTGTCGCATCCGCTGGCTCAACGTTCATAGTGACGGTGCCGACGCGAGCGGACAGGTCCACCATTATCGACTCACTCGCCGCCGATTGCAGTCGCAGACTTCGGCTGGTCACGCCGTAGCCTGCCTTCGACATGCCGATTTGGTAATCGACATCCGGCGTAAGCGACAGTGTGAGTGGCGACTGGCCACGATAACGACCATTAACGGTGACATTAGCGCCACGGGGTATCGTATTTACCAGCAAGCGAGCGTCAGCCGGTTGCAGCCGTATAATTGGCAGGCTCTGGCTGACGTTGGGCTCTGCAACGACATTCCCGTCCCAGGCGCTAAAGCCGTCCTTGGACACGGTAAGGTCATGGGCTCCCTCAAGCAACTGGACCGTCGCCGGCGTCACGCCAACCTCGTTACCGCCGGAATAAATCAACGCACCTGCTGGTTCGGAGCGCACATTAACCTCAGCCCATCGGGGTGTTAGCTGGATATGCAGACGTTCGAATTTATCGAGCCCGGTAACCTCAACAATATCTGTGAACGGCAGGAAGCGTTCTGCCTCGACCCGAACCGAATGTACGCCGGGCTCTAGCTCGACCGGGCCATAAGGTGCTTTACCAACCAGTGATTCGTCAATCGTCACTACAGCATCCGCAGCAGGTTCCGTTACAACGAACATTTTTCCCGGCTTCTTGCGCATTCGGAGCCGCACCGTCATCGATGGTTCATCGCCAACAACAAATGTCTGGCCAATATCGTAATAACCATCTTTCTCTACATGCACAGTGTAGTTGCCCGTTCGCAGCAATACGCGGTCGCCAACCGGCAGCCGGAACCAACCGCCCTCGATATCAAAAGAGTCCGGCCCACCCGGATCAATATCAAAGTCAACAGATTTGGATGTGAACAGCAGAAACGACATCGATAGCAGCGCAACCAAAGCACCACCCACGATGAATTTCAGGAAGCTTCGTTTCGGCTTCAGAGATTGAGCTCTGGCCTCAGCAGCGCGTCGAAAAGCGGTCGGCGCGATCGATTCGTCATCCGGTCGAGCCGAATCATCTGCTAATTCCGGCGGCCTGGTGACGTAGGCACTGTCTTCAAGACGAACATCGACGGCAACGCCGTTTTCACTGACGTTGACACGCATTTCACTGCCGTAAAACTGCAAGATATCGCCGTCCACAAGACGACGGCTCGCTTCCAGAGCAACATCGTTAATACGCAATGATGTATTTCGGCCAACCGGTTGTACGATCGGCAGGCCATCCAGCAAGTCCAGCATCGCGACAGGTTCACCGCCCGGTCCGGGCAACCGCACCTGGCATTCACTTCCGGTACCCACGCGCAAAGGCAGTTTGTCGCTGCCGAAGCTACGCTCACCTTCTACATCCCTGATTACAAGGTTTCCGAAGCTCAAATCGGTTCCTCACACTGAATTATGACTGGTTCCATGTCGATTTCCGGTGCAACACGAAATTCCAGGCGCACGTCGCGATAGCCCGGTCGAGATCCAACAACAACGTATGTCCCGGGGCGCAGTCTAATTTCCTTGCGCATGAAATTGCCCAGTCTACCAACCTTGTAGACAAACACTTCGGTAACATTGTCTGACACCAACGGTATCGGCAGCGGCGTTGCCGCTCGCTTCAACAGGCGCGACAGCTCGTCGCGCTGTCCTGCAAGCCGCGGACCGATGCTCGGTCGAGTTGTAATATCGACGACCAACATCGTCGCATTTTGCATCACGTATGGGACGCTGAGTTGATCCGGCTCAGCAATCAATTTGTCCAGACGCGAATGCAAGGCACTCATTTGCCGCCCCTGCTCAAGACCGTCATGCGCGAACGATAATGAATTGTCGACTTTTAGAATTTCTTCATACGTCCGCACAACAGCATCCCAGTGTTCATCCTGCTGCAAAGATTTTGCCTCACGCTCCAGCGTCGTGATGTCCTGCAAGCGCAGACCCTGATCAACCTGCAGCAGGCCATCAGCTGGCTCAGTCGATTCCGGAATGAGTTGTTTGGCGACTCGAAAAGCCGCGCGTGCGCCGAGAAAGTCGCCAGCGGCGATGGCGTCGAAACCCTCTGTCATTCGCGTATAAAATTCGATCTTGGTGCGGGTTTTTTCGACTCGCAGAATTCCCTCATGCGCTGGCTGCCACAGATTATCCAGCTCAACGGCTTGCTCAAAACTCCTTTGTGCCGCGGCAAGCTCGAGATCTTTCTCGTACTCAAGTCCCTGATCTACGAGCCGCAGTACAGCCTCCAGGTTCTTTGCCCGCTCATATCCGGCCAGCGCATCAGGATGGCTCGGCGTTATGGAGACAGCGAGCTCATACAGTCGCAATGCCTCGAGCCTTTCACCCGACTCGAATGCCGCAACCGCACCTTCATAGGCTTTCCGAAAGGTCGGCTCGATACGCTCAAAAAGCGGTTCGAGGACGGTCAGGGCACCCAGGTATAATTCCTCGGCGTACGCATAGTCCTTTTCAAGATAGGCGCGATCGCCTTTCGCATACAGGTCACGTGCCGCACGGTGTTCCTGGACCGCCCACCGTTCAACCCCACGGGCCTCAAGTACCTCCAGTGCGGACAACAGCTCTCCCAGCGTCGACTCAGTTTCGAATCGGGCACGGCCCTCTTCATCAAGTCCACTGTAGTCTGCCCGGTTTTCCGAGAACGTAATATCATCGTCGCCTTCGAGCTTGCGTGTCGGTGCGTCCGTTGTACCTTTCACGCGCTGGCGTACTTCCGGGTCAACAAAAACGCTGCTGCGGCTATTTGTGTCTTTTCTCGCGAAAGGTGGCGGTACACCATCCTCATCCAGCAAGACCACCGGTTCTTCAGCCGATGGCCCCGTCTCCTCCGAAACATTGTCTGGCAACACAAAAACGACGCTGATCAGGATCATGATCAGTACACCCAGCCCAATAGCCACCGTTGTCTGACTTAGTCCAGTTGATTCCTTGCTGACGATCTCCACAGCGTCGCTCTTGGGCCGTGAAACCGGGCGAATGGATTCGACTGTCTCCTCGATGGCCTCATCGTCGAGCCACGGTGCCGGGCCGCCACTGATCGTCGCCGTATGCGGTACGAAACCTGCCTGTCGCAACTCTGTGGCCACCTCACTCGCGCTTGGCCGCTTACTCGCGTCTTTATCGAGCATTCCTGCCACCAGAGATACGATCTCCCGCGGCAACATAGAACCATCCACAGCACGCAACGGCGCTGCTGAATCATGCCTGATGCTTTCTGCGATATCTGCTGATGACCATGGCGGTCGGCCGGCCAACAGCTCGAAAATCAAGCTGCCCAGCGCAAAAATATCATCGGCCGCAGAAGTCGGTTGGCCATCAAGTGACTGAGGACTTTGCGCAACAAGCGATCCACCCGTCCCGATTTGTCCTGCCGCACATGAAACGCCGAAATCCGTCAGGTAAGGAGCACCGTTACCGTCAAACAGCACATTGGATGCCTTGATATCACGGTGAACTACGCCTTTTGCATGGACATAAGCCAGCGCACCAACCAACAGTCCTACCGGACCGAGAACATCTGCCACCGGGAGTCCGGCGAGTACGCTGAAATCAGGGCCATCGATGAATTGCTGGCTAAAAAATGCGGCTTCGGGCTCGGCATGAAATTCGAATGCCCGCACGATGTGCGCGTGCATTAACCGGATGTTGGCCTGCCACTCCGCGCGCAGCTTGTCGCTGCTCTGCTGGCCACCATCCGCGATTTTGAGAGCGACCAAAGCGCGCGTCAGTCGATCCTTGGCGAGCCACGTATGTGTCTCACTATCGCCGCCTAACCTGCGGACGAGCGTGTATCGATCGGCTAGCTGAGTGCCTTGTTTGAGCTCGAGCATTGCTGAGGACCGCTTACCCTGTTGGTTCCGGCGCCCGTGCCGGAGCACCCACTTCTACGGCTTGCGAAAAGCCCGTATCAGCTTCGTATATCTCCCTCAACAACTGCCGCCAGCTTTCGAACTGCGCTTCAGCGGTACCCGTCAGACGCCGCTCCTGGCCTTCAACATTGACGACCATCGGTGCTGCTTCATTGCCGAAAGACTCGGAAAGCTCTGCGATCGCGTCGAGATGCAGCCCCGCATCGCGGTTGCGCTTCAATGCACCGAATACTGTGTTCATGCCACGCGATATTCCCTGATACTGCAAAGCTCTATTGATATTGTTTGTGTTGCGGCTGGAAGAATTCGTATTGATTTGCGTTGAACCGGCGAGCACCACCACGCCAACCAATGCCTGAATTTTCGCAGAGCGCTTTTCCTGTCGGAACTTCACAGTCTCGGCACGCGCATTCTTACGCCAGTTGCGGTACGGAATTGCTATGCCGTAGTAGAAATTTGCGTAATGCTCATTGAGTGTGTCCACAACCAGACGATCACGCTCACGAATCTGTCGCATGCGCATGACCGACGGATCGTTTTCGGCCGGTAATCGAACAACGCTGAGAATACCGTCTTCATCGCTTGCCAGATGACCACTGTACGAAACAGATGACATATCGCGGAAGAACTTCAGTTCCGAGATCTGCCGCATTCGCTGCAGCTGCTGTGGCGGCATTGCCGCAACATACTGTTGCAAATCATTGGCGAAATCGTTGAACACCTTCTGGTACGGGTCGCGTCGACGGTCACGGCGTTTCGAGTACGACGTCAATCCCGTCTGCGTTTCGTAGGAACGTGTAAACCAATGCAGGCCACTTGCATCCGACACCGATATTTCGATTTCTATATATTCGCCGTCCGACCGTTCTATCGCGCCTCTGACAATGACGTCAGTAAACGCATCTTCTGATGGAATGACGCGAACCGCACCCCAATGACCTGCACTTTGCATCGTTGTCTTCAGGTGATAGGGAATGTATTTCGCTTCTGCCAGACGAATACCGTCGTAGATTCCCGTTTTCTCCGGGCGATTACGCTCTGGAATCTGCGCGTCGAATTCGACGATACCGACATCAAGCAGCAGCGCTTCCTCAACCGATGTTGTGGCAACCGCCAATTCGGTCTCTTCAGCAAGAACGAGCTCCTGAATTGAGCACCCGGAACTGAAAATGGCGACTGCAAATAGTGTTATTAAAAGTCTTATCATTGTTGTCGACGACCTTACTTGGTTCCGGTGTACTTGCGGTACTCCTCCCAGAGACGTTCACGTAATTCCGGATCATCCTCGGCCAACGCCGCTTCGCGAAGTTGTCGCGCGACGATATCGTCGAATGAGTTCACCACGATATCATCAGGCGTTCGGTTCTCAATTTCCTGATCACTCATGCCGTCGAGGGGGCCCGCTTGACTCTCTCCAGCACCACCGCTGCCGCCAGCGCCTGCACCGCCTGTGCTACCACCACTGGAACCGCCGGCCTCCTGTTCACCCAGGCCGATTGAACCACCGGAGCCACTGGAGCCGTCACCAAAACCTTCTGTATCGCGACCGACTGACGCAACCTGACGCTGTTCTTCACCGAGTGCTTCGTCGAAATCACCAACCGATTTGTCCAGTTCTTCACCCAGTTGCTCGGCGCTTTGTCCACCGCCGGGATATTGGCCAAGCTCGCCGGACTCATCGCAACCGGCTCCGCCACCAAATCCACCACCCGTGATGCCGCCGTCTTCGCAACCTTCGCCATCGGCGCCGCCGCTATCGCCGCCGCCCATTCCACCTGAGGGCAACCCGGCCCCGCCGGACGCGCCACCACCGGATGATCCGCCACCCATGGGGTCACCAGAAGACCCGCCTGAAGCGCCGCCACCAGAGGAACCGCCGCTCGGCATGCCACCACCTGACGAACCACCGCCGGGGATACTCACGCCACCGGGCAGGCCTGTACCGCCACCAGGAGGCCCTATTCCGGTCGGGGCGCCAGCACAGCCGCCAATAATCAAAGAAGTAGCGGCGATCGCAACGCAGGAACGAGTAATCGCGATAAAGGGTCTACCGGGCAATGTCAGTTTCATGATCTTCGGCCTCACTAATATCTAAGGGTTTGAGCACCAAAAGGGCCGTGGAGTTCCGCAAACACCCCGCGAATGCTGCTTATTCAAGATACTACTCCCCTCGAAAGGGATCATCATCTCTTGCACCGCAGTTTTGTAATCTTCACCCACCGCCGTGCTCAGAGAGTAAGCTGTTGTTTTTGTTTACTTTTACTTAATCTGGTTTTCGAAACAAAATTAGCGAAAGGTCGTCTGGCTTACTCGGCTCCCCATCGCGCGCATTTTTCATTCGTTGCTCCGCTTGAGCGACGACCGAGAGCACAGCCTCCGATAATGGCCCTTTGCGGACGAATTCGATGATCTCGTCGACATGCACATTGTCCATCAACCCGTCACTGGCCAACAGGATGGTATCCCTCTGGTCGAGCTCCACCGCTGCACCGACATCGATTCGCATATCGGTCGTGCCGATGAAGTTCGACACAAGGTGCCGTTCCTCATGATGCAGTGCCTCTCGCTGGTCGAGAAAACCTGCCTCAACCGCAAAGCCCGTCGGTGAATGCGCTGTAGTTTGCAGCTTCACCAGCCCTCTTTGCCCGATCACGATCGCTTCTGAATCACCAATCTGATACGAGCGTGCCAGTCGCCCCTCCAGAGTTATAACCGTCATCGTCGTAGCTGAGCCGTTCGCGAGTTCGAGCACAGCAGTGTTGGCCGCCTCGATACCGTTCAATATAGCGGTGCGCAACAAAGTGGTTTTATCCATTGCCACCTGCAATGACTCCGCCAGGGTATTAACGGCTGTGAGCGATGCGCGTTTACCGGCCGGCAGGCCACCTGCCCCATCCGCGACAACAAAAACAGCTGCGCCAGGTCCATATGGGAGCACGGCAACCGTGTCTTCATTGTCGGTTTCTTTGTAGGGGTCGCGACAGGTGTAGGCGATAGCGTGCCCGCCCGCAATTTTCGTTGCTACGCAGTCCGGCTCACTCGCGCCGTCGAGCAATATTATGTCCGTCGGAGTGTCACCCACGTCGGACAGGCTCACGGCACCAGGCACAGTAGTTCCAATAGTCGCGTGCGATTCCCCAGTTGCACGATTTGCAGGAATGTCGACTGCCCTTCAATTTCCACGCTCGTCGAACCTTTTTTCGGCACCAGGGACAGTAGCGCATGAAGGGCATGAGCGGGCCGCGACAAAGTTCGTGTTCGCAGCGCGCCGTATATCGCTTGTCCGGGTAAGTGCGGCTACTTTCCTCGACAAATCCCGGGCCGTAGCACCAGGCACAATAATCCCAGTCATTCTTCACACCGCGTTCGCAACGCGGGCAACTGGACGGCATGCGTGACTCACAACCGCGGGCCGGTTTGTCGATTCCACACCAGGGGCAGCACTGCATACTTTCCGATACCGGGCCTTCGCAGCGTCGGCATGCGTGGCGTGTTTCAAGTTGTTGCTTGAAGTGGCGCTGGAACTCCCGCCATTGCATTTGCCGCCAGGACGTTCCACGTTTTGTATTGCCTCTGGATTTCGCGCGTTTTTGTTTTCGCACATGGCTTTGCGCTCTGCCAAAAGCCGCCTGCATTTGCACCGCATCCCGGTAGCGCTTCCTGGGGTCCAGCTGAATCGCGTTTCTTAGTACTTCAACAAGCTCTGGACGGACGCGAGCCACAAGCTGGTCGTGGCCTTTCAGCGGCCATTCAAATGGCCATTCAGGCAACCGTCCTGACAACAGTCGATAGATCACAAGGCCCAGCGAAAATACGTCGGATTGAAATTTCGGCCGGCCCATCGCCTGCTCTGGTGCTATGTAGTCGATCGTTCCTGAACCGGACGCTTTTAGCGTGCGCAAGTTAAGTTTGGCGAAACCGAAGTCCGCCAGTTTCAACTGATTACCCGGAAACAGAATAAAATTCTCCGGCTTGATGTCGCAGTGGATGATCTTGTGCGCATGCGCGTGTTCCATGGATGCCAATGCTTGCCCGGCAAGATCAAGTGCCCGCGCAGTTGATATCCGGCGCTCGATTCGATCGGCCAGCGATTCCTCGCCGAGCTCCATCGCGATGACGAATTTCTCGTCGATGTAACTCGCGTTCATGACCGACAGGATATTCGGGTGCCGGAGCTTGGTTGCGACCTGAACCTCGTGCAGAAACTCTTCGTGCCCTGTGTGGTCGTCGGCTTTCGGAATTTTCAACGCGACCTTTATTTTTTGAATCGTATCCTGAGCACGATAGACGTCGGCAAGCGGCCCGGATGCGATGCGCCCGAGAATTCTGTACTTGCCGAGTCGTTGGCGCGCCTTTAACAAAGAACCTTATCCATTGCTGCGTATACGATTGACGGCCGTCTGCCATCCGTCGAGTAAATGCCCGCGCCTGTCTGCAGACATGTTCGGCTCAAAGCGTGAGTCACAACGCCAGTTCTTCGAGATTTGTGCACTGCTTTTCAGTATGCCTGCTCCGAACGCCGCCAGGCAGGCAGCACCGAGCACGGTCGACTCTACATTGACTGGCCGCTCCACAGGCGTGTCGAGAATATCGGCCAGAAACTGCAGGAACCAGTCATTCGCGACCATGCCACCATCGACGCGAATGACGCCGGGTAAAATACCATCGTCGCCCATGGCGCTGATTAGATCATGCGTTTGATAGGCGACCGACTGCAGCGTTGCCGTAACGACCTGATCGCTGCCGCTACCACGGCTTAGTCCAAGAATAGCTCCCCGTGCATCGGGATCCCAATACGGCGCACCAAGTCCTGCAAATGCAGGCACGACGACCACATCGTCAACGACATCTGTACGCCGCGCAATGGCTTCCGTCTCCGCCGCTGACGCAATAATTTTCATCTCATCCCGTAGCCATTGAATCGCGGATCCGGCGACGAAGACGCTGCCTTCCAAGCCGTAGGTGACTTTGCCATCCAGTCTCATCGCAACTGTGGTCAACAGGTGGTTTCGCGAAGCCAGCGCTTCCTGCCCGGTATTGGCAATCACGAAACACCCGGTACCGTAGGTGCTCTTGGTCATGCCGTGCTCAAATCCGGCCTGCCCGATCAATGCTGACTGTTGATCACCGGCCATACCCAGGACCGGAACACTTCCACCCAGACACGGGTCCGTTGCCTCACCGAAATCGGCGGCACAGTCTTTCACCTCCGGCAGTAGCTCGCTCGGGATATTGAATATTTCCAGCAACTCGTCATCCCATTGCTGTGTATGGATATTGAATAACAAGGTGCGCGACGCGTTACTTGCATCGGTCGCGTGCTCCTTTCCACC
Organism: Woeseiaceae bacterium; assembly: GCA_021773155.1. Classification (GTDB taxonomy): domain Bacteria; phylum Pseudomonadota; class Gammaproteobacteria; order Steroidobacterales; family Woeseiaceae; genus UBA1847. The sequence goes on from JAJFKQ010000016.1 coordinate 17,127, forward strand.
CGTTAGTCGCCACAGGAGAAAACAATCGATGGTTCCGAATGCCAGTTCGCCCGCTGCGGCGCGCTCACGTGCACCATCGACGTTATCCAGTATCCAGGCGAGCTTGGTCGCTGAGAAATACGGATCCAGTCGCAGGCCGGTCTTTTCCGACACTTTAGCTTCGAGGCCGTTATTTTTCAGCCCGCGGCATACTGCAGCAGTGCGGCGATCCTGCCAGACGATCGCGTTATAAAGGCAATCACCCGTATCGCGGTCCCAGACCACTGTCGTTTCGCGCTGGTTTGTAATTCCGATCGCAGTGATATCCGACGCATTGGTATGGGCCTCGCTTATCGCTCTCCTGGTTACCTCACATACTGATTTCCAAATGGCCTCCGGGTCATGCTCTACCCAGCCGGGCTGCGGGTATATTTGTGGGAATTCCTGCTGTGCGCTGGCAACTACCGAGGTCGCGTGATCGTAAACAACGGTACGACTACTGCTCGTACCCTGATCAATTGCGAGCAGGTATTTGCCCATCAGTCAGTACCCCTGGAAGAGTAAATCGGCTGAGCGATATTCATTTGATGACCAGCTTCGGCGGGCCAGTCGCAATCGGCCTGCAGATCCGCGAAGGCAGCAATTTGCGTGCGTATGGCATCAGGCCAGGGCGTGACCTTTCGTATATCGAGATCAACATGCAAATTTAGCCATTCCGCCGTTGCCGCAAGAAAGTGATTCTCCGCATGATACATGCGCAAGAATTGATGAATGCGTTTGTCATCATAGGCAAGTAACTGTGCGGTGATAATGTACGGTGCGTCTACGCCAAGTTCGCGTTGCCACGTTATGTGGCTCTCAACCGCAAATGTCGAACTGTTGCTAACGTTGATGTAATCATTGGTGATGCCAAACTTTTCCCACAATGCGTCGACGGCGTGGTCAAACGCCAGAACGTAGTAGGCGACATTCATGTGATTATTGACGTCAATCCACTCGGGCAATACCATGCCGCGAACTACCTCAAGTCCCACAATATCTGTATTAGACAAGCACCCGCTCCCTACGTCTCAAGTTCCGGCAAGCCACGAAAATATTGCAGGGCTTCCGGGTTCGCCAATGCCTCAGTGTTTTTCACTGCTTCCCCATGCACCACAGAGCGCACTGCCAGTTCGACAATCTTGCCGCTCCTGGTACGCGGGATCTCGGGCACCGAGATGACCTTTGCAGGTACGTGTCGTGGCGTGGTGTTTTCACGAATTGTCTTGCGGATACGATCGACCAGCTCGTCATTGAGATCGATACCGTCCTTTAGCAGTACGAACAGAACAACACGCACGTCGTCGTCCCAGTTCTGGCCGATGGCAATGCTCTCGACCACTTCGTCCAGTTTCTCAACCTGCCGGTAAATTTCTGCTGTTCCAATTCGAACCCCGCCGGGATTAAGCACCGAGTCGGATCTTCCGTGTATGACCATGCCGCCGTCTTCAGTCAGCTCAGCGAAATCGCCATGGGCCCAAACGCCAGGAAAGCGCTCGAAGTACGCCGCTCGATAGCGTACGCCATCGGGATCGTTCCAAAATCCAACAGGCGTTGACGGAAAGGGTTTGGTGCAGACGAGTTCGCCGTGTTCACCCGTTACTGAACGACCGTTTTCGTCATAGATCTCTGTCGCCATGCCAAGGCCCTTACACTGCAACTCACCACGACGAACCGGCAACATCGGATTTCCCAACGCAAAGCAACTTAAGATATCGGTACCACCGGATATGGAGGCAAGCTGCAAATCGCTACCGATAGCTTCGTAGACAAAATCGAAACTCGCAGGAGCGAGCGGTGAACCGGTCGACAGCACGGCCCGCAATTCAGGCAGCAAAAAATCGTCCTTTGGTCTAACGCTGGTGTTTTCCAGCGCCGAAATGTACTTCGCGCTGGTTCCAAAGATTGAAATCCCTTCGCGCTCGGCAATTTCCCAGAGGATGCGCCCCTCTCTGAAGAACGGGGCTCCGTCAAAAAGAATAAGGGTAGCGCCCGTACCGAGTCCGCACACCAGCCAGTTCCACATCATCCAACCACAGGTTGTGAAATAGAACAGCTTGTCGCCTTCTGTGACTCCGGTGTGCAAAACATGCTCTTTGCTTTGCTGCAGCAAGGTTCCGCCGTGGCCATGCACGATGCATTTCGGAACGCCGGTCGTGCCGGATGAGTACATGACATACAACGGGTGATTGAAATCGACAGACGTAATCTCAAGTGATGCGTCCTCGGCAAGAAAGTCCTGCCAAAGCACCGTGCTGTCGATACCCGTATCGACTGGCGCCTGGTCAATAAACGGTACTATGACCGTTCTTACGAGCGACGGAATCGCTTTCGCCACGGCAGCAACTGTCGCGCGCGAATCGCAGATCTTGCCATTGTAGAAATACGCATTCGTGGCGAATAGGACTTTCGGCTCGATTTGGCCAAAGCGGTCAACGACACCGTTGATACCGAAGTCCGGTGAGCATGACGACCAAATCGCACCGATGCTCGTCGTTGCAAGCATTGCAATAATGGCCTCAGGGCAGTTGGGCAGGAAACCTGTGACTCGATCACCCTTCTCTACGCCGCTGGAGCGCAGCGATACAGCTATGCGAGCAACCAACTTGCGCAAGTCATCCCGGCTTATTTCTCTTCGGGTCCCGTCCTCGCCACAAAAGACGATGGCGGCCTCACTACCAGTATGTCGCAGCAGGTGCGCCGCAAAATTGAGTTGCGCGCCTTCGAACCAGCCGGCATCCATAATATTGTCCGGGCGCGCCAGTATGGTCTTCGCGGGCCGGTCAAATCGTATGCCGCAAAACTCACAGAGCGCGGACCAGAACGCCGGGGAATTATCTATCGACCACCGATGCAACTCTGCATAGTTATCGAATCCCTGCTGATGCATGAAGCGATACATCGCAGACGCGCGAATTCGAGTGGTACCGGGTTCCCAAATGACTGGATTGGTGCTCATTTCTTCTACGTATTAGAGGGCATGTGCCAGTATCCATAAAACCATCCTTGTGTCCATGACCAATCGAAGGTGATACTCGCAGCCATGAGCACTACAGCACTCCTGATTATCGCCGCCGTAATCGGCGTCGCCATTGTTGCGTACCGGCGCTTCCGAAAAGCGGGCCGGCCTGTACCAGCCATACTGCGTCGCGGACAACCGTTGCCGGACTTTCATGCCGTCGATGAAAGTGGCGATCCTGTACGGTCAACAGAACTGCACGGAACGGCGGTGGTGATGCTGTTTGTGCGCGGCAACTGGTGTCCATTCTGCAGTTCTCAAGTCGAGAATCTGAGCGCCCATTACAAAGACATTGTCGATCTCGGTGCACGATTGATTCTCGTTACACCGAAACCACTGGAAACCACTCGCCGTGTTGCAGAGTTTTTTGAGGTCGAGTTCGAATTTTGGCTCGATGATGATCTGTCTGTCACCAGGCAACTCGGGCTCCTGCTGGAGTCCGGAGTGCCGGATGATAGTCGCAAGGAATACGGTGCGGATACTATTTGGCCAACAGCACTGGTTATCGACCGCAGCGGCATAATCCGCTACACGGAATTATCAAAGTTTATTGCTGACCGGCCCAAACCATCAACATTATTGCGGGAATTGCGAGTCGCGCTAAGAAACTAGCAGAACGCTACAGCTTCACGCCAACTGCAGCGCACAGAAATTCCATATAAGGCGTCGCCTGCTTGAACGAGGTTTCGACGCTGCGCTGGAACTGTGGCTTCAGGCAGTCCTCCACGCTCATCGTGCGAATGGCAATGAAACTTTTGCGCTTGATGTCTTCGATTAAAGGATGTTCTTTGTCGAACCCACGCGGTGGACGTTGTAGCGATTCACCGCCCAGGCTGAAATGGCGCCTGAACGCCGATGTACCAATCGCACGCTGCCACTCTCCCGGTCTTGCGGCAATTCGCTCTCGAATCTGCCGCAACGGGTCGGAATCCGGACGCCACATGCCAACGCCAACAAACACCTCGTCAGGATCTATGTGCACGTAGTAACCCGGTGAATGCACATCCCTGGCACGCTCGTGACGAAATTGAATTCCGACGTTTGTCTTGTAGGGCAACTTGTTGTGCGAAAACCGCGTGTCACGATAAACGCGCATCAATGACCCGCCAACCCGGGTCGGAACCGCTGTGAAGTGCGGCGCAAATTCAGCCAATGGGGCCTGCATGCTTTGGATGAAATGCAAAGCAATATCGAGGACATCTTCCTCGTACCGTGACTTGTTGGCTTTGAACCATTCCCGATTGTTATTTGCGCCAAGTTCCGTCAGGAACCTGATCGTCTTTTTCTCGAATCGAGTGTATCGGCCGCCCACCTTCAACACGCGTCAGGCGCAACCGGCCTTATTCGGCGACTACGTTTTCCGCCTGCGGCCCTTTCTGGCCCTGGGTCACTTCCATGGTGACTTTTTGTCCTTCTTTCAGGGATTTGAACCCTTCCATCTGGACCGCGGTGTGGTGCACGAATACGTCCTGACCACCTTCACGTTCGATAAATCCAAAGCCCTTATCGTCGTTGAACCACTTTACGGTTCCTGAAACTCTTTCACCTGACATATCTACCTCGTATCAAAAACTACCGCTGTAATGCGGCTTCAACACTGCACCCCCCATGGTCACAGCTGTCGAAATGGTAACCGCAAATGGTCGGTAATTCCTAATTTTCGCGACGAAAGGACCCCAAAACTCACGTTTTACCCACGCTGGATGCGTCGCCGAATGAAACTCGAGCCGAGATTTTCGATTGAATTGCAGCCTACCAGCGCCATGGTTCGTTCAACCTCGTCACGCAACAGTGTCAGCCCCCGCTCTACCCCAGCCTGACCACCGGCTGCCAACGGATACAAGTAACCGCGACCAATACTGCACGCGCTGGCACCCATCGCGAGAGCCTTAATAACGTGTGTACCGCGACGGACGCCACCATCACAAATAATCTCGAGACGGTCATGTAACGCATCGGCAACGTCGGCGATACAATCGACCGGGGCCGGCGCCCCTTCCAGCTGCCGTCCGCCGTGATTGGATAGCATGACGGCCGTCGCGCCGGCGTTCGCCGCATCTCGGCAGTCGGCGACTGTTTGCACACCTTTGATAACCAGCGGGCCGTCCCATTGTTCTGCCAACCATTCGATATCCTTCACGGTCAATGAGCGATCCAGCTGGCTGTTGAAGTATTCCAGCAAACTCATATCCGTGAACTGATCCGGTCGGACGCTGGCCGCAAGATTCACCATTTCCAGGTCTTTTTTCACTAACACCCTGTACAGCCAACCCGGGTGACGCAACAGGCTGGGAACACTGCGCAGCCGGAATTTTCCGGTGGCAAAGCCGTAAATATGGTCGCGTTCGCGATTGCCGGGTACGGGAGTGTCAACGGTGAGGCAAAGTGCCCGGAATCCCGCCGCTTTGCACCGGTCGACAAGATCTTTGGTTAGTCCACGATCCTTGAAGACATACAACTGATACATCTTTGGAACACTGCAGGTCGCACCGACGTCTTCGATAGTCATCGTACCGAGCGTCGACAGGCTGTAGATCATGCCGAATTTCTCTGCTGCCCGAATGACAGCCGGCTCACCCGTGGCGTGGAACAACTTGGACGCGCCCGTCGGTGAAATCATGACCGGCCAGTCAATTTCTTCGCCGAACAATGTAGTCTTAAGACTTACGTTGCTAACATCCGATAGCTGTGCCGGAAGTAGTTCGTAGTCATCGAAAGCGGAAGTGTTTCTGCGGTACGTCCATTCGTCATCGGCGGCACCATCCAGATAATGGAATATGGGCGCCGGCAGTTTTTTCCGCGCAATACGGCGAAAATCCATGATGTTATTACAGTGTGCAATTTTCATGGTTTGAGGTTATCACGCATTGACGCATGTGGCTTTCGGCCTGTAGCGTTCGCGCTAATACTTTTCAGGATTAACGCGTGTCAGATACTCAGAGTCACAGTTACGCATTACCCGTTGGCAGTGAAGCGAATCGCCGCACAGTCACTGCCTGGCTGACATTGGGCCTGGTCTCGCTGGTCGCTGCCGGCATTTTTTCCATATTGCTGGTACTTGCCCGTACGCCAATCGTGCAAGGACTGATTCCATTTCTGGACTTCTTTCACATTGCGTTAGTCGTGCACGTGACGTTGTCAGTATTGATTTGGTTACTGGCCATTTCAGCGGCAAGCTGGAGTCTCAGCACGACTAACGACAGGCCCACATGGGATCGATTGTCATTTTGGTTAGCGGCACTCGGTACAGCGACCATCATCATCTGCCCATTTGTCGGCGCCGGTGATCCGCTCATGAACAACTACGTGCCGATACTGCAACATCCGTTGTTCTACGGCGGCCTCGTATTGTTCATCGCTGGCATAGTCAGCCACCTGGTTCGCGCATTGATCTATCGCCCAAAAATTAGTGAAAAACTCAGTGGTACGACTGCCCTGCAGCTGGGTATTACGGTCTCAGCGATGTTGACTGCACTTGCAATCCTCGCTGTTATCGCATCCTGGCGTGGTTTGCCCAACGAGATGGAAGGTCGGATCTATTTTGAGTTTCTGTTCTGGGGTGGCGGCCATGTCATACAGTTCAGTTACACATTACTCATGATGATTGTGTGGGTAGTACTCGCGACGGCCAGCGGCTGTCGCTTCGAACTGACGCCGCGGCTCACACTGGTCTTTTTGATTTTTCTGGCACTGCCGGTTATCACAGTGCCCTTCCTCTATCTCGCGCATGACATTACAACGGCCGGCCACCGCATCGCCTTTACTGAACTTATGAAATACGGCGGCCTATCGTGCCTGCCGCTAGGCCTCGCGGTTGCGGCAAGTCTCTGGCGCGCTGAAAAACCACAAGGCGAGCGCCGATATCTTCGCGCAGCACTTATTAGTTCCTTGGGGCTGTTCGCTGTCGGCGGAATTATGGGCTTCATGATCGCCGGGCTCGATATCGTTATCCCCGCGCACTATCACGGTGCGACCGTCGGCGTCACGATCGCCTTCATGGGGCTGACCTATTACCTGCTGCCAAGACTCGGTTTCGGTGATCTGCCAGAACGCATGGCGACATGGCAACCGTACTTGTATGGAGGCGGCCAGCTGATCCACATCATTGGGCTCGCCTGGAGCGGTGGCTACGGCGTGCAAAGAAAAACGGCCGGTGCGGCACAAGGTCTGGAAGGACTGGGTCAAACGATGGGAATGGGACTGATGGGACTCGGCGGCCTGATCTCCGTAATCGGTGGGCTGCTGTTCCTGATAGTGGCGTACAAATCTATGCGCAAGAGGCGAAGCTCATGATGGAAATAGTGGTATTTACACTCAACGCGATCGTTGTCTATTTGGTAGCCGATTGGATTATCCGCGCAATGGAAAGAAAAAAGGGCGCAGCGCTTAAGAACCGGCAGGTCATTTTTTTCGTGATATTTCTTTCGCTGGCGCTGATCTCATTTAATGTCCTGAAGACATTGCTGACATCGCTTTAGGTCCAACGCCTGAGTTCAATGGTCTCAATCAAAAAACGCCTGGCCCGTGAACGCCTAACCATGAGCAAGATGGTTGGCATTTATTGCGCCGCCCACCATGACAATAATGGGGACAGTCTGTGTAAGACGTGCCGTGAATTTCTGAATTATGCGGAGCTGCGCCTTCGAAAATGTCCTTATGGGAACCAAAAACCGACCTGCGCCAACTGTCCGGTTCACTGCTACAAACCGGCGCGCAAAGATCAGGCACGCGTGATCATGCGATTCGCTGGTCCCCGAATGTTATTGCGCCATCCGTTACTCGCCATTGCCCACCAACTGGATGGATTCCGAAAGGTCCCGCATCCACGTGAGCTAACACGCGAGCAGAGAATACGACCTCGAGACTGACAATCTGAATGACCGCGTGCGATGCGAGCAACTGAAATATTCTCGCCACATGAAATAGCCTAACTAATTGTTTTTAATTGAATTAATCAATACTACTGCTTATAATTAAGGGTCTCTTTCTGCTCACAAGGACGTGCCATGAGCCCTGCGAATTCAGCCAAAACTGATCTCATCTCCATCGACGAACTCGGCCACGCGATCGTCTCCTGCGCCGCCCGCATTAACGCGGCTACTTACGAATTGCTGGTGTTAGTCAGGCAGTTCGACGAGCGCGCCGGATTCCTGCGTTGGGGCCTTGGCAACTGCGCCGAGTGGCTGGCCTGGCGTTGTGATCTGAGCATGATTACGGCCAAAGAAAAGCTACGAGTGGCCCATGCTCTGAAGACACTGCCGGCAATCTCGGCGGCCTTTTCCTCAGGCGTGTTGTCCTACACCAAGGTGCGGGAACTGACGCGCGTGGCCCATCGCAATAATGAACAGGATCTGCTGGACCTAGCCTTGCGCATGACGGCGACCCACGTGGCACAGCGTTGCCGTGAGTTGCGCATGGGCGATGACGCCTCCATCGATATGGCTGCACGTGCGTTTGCCAACCGTTCGCTCTGCGTACGCCGCGACCCACATCGAGGCACGATGATTGTGACTGTGGAACTGCCGATGGATACGGGGGAGCTGCTCGAGAAAGCCCTCGACAAGGCACGCGATGACGAGGTCCTCGAAATACCGGATCTCGTCGATACCTCATGGTCTACGCGACAAGCTGATGCCTTTCTTAACATGGTGACGGGATATCTGAGTGATACTAAGAACGACAAACAGAGCAACGACAACTACCTCGTGACGATCCATGTCGAGCAGTCGGCACTGCAGGGCAAGGAAGGTCGTTCTGCGTTACCGATCGAGTCGGTAAAACGCATTTGTTGTGACGGCCATGCGGTTGTACTGACAGAGACGGAAAAGGGTGAGCCACTGAGCATCGGTCGCAAGTCACGGATTGTTCCCAAAGGCATCGAACGTGCTGTTCGTGCACGTGACAACAACTGTTGTAAGTTCCCGGGCTGCCACAATCGCCGCTTCCTGCAATGCCACCATGTGGAGCACTGGTCGAATAATGGCGAGACCTC
>JAJFKQ010000151.1 GCA_021773155.1 Woeseiaceae bacterium
GCTTGCTCAATCCTAGAAGCTGGATTATCGTCACCGGCGGAGTTTCGGCGGCGCTGGGGTTCATTGTTTTGGTGGGTTGGCACACCCACACTACGGGCTTGATCCAGATACATCCGGAGCTGGTGCCGATGCAATACAACACGGCCACCGGGTTTCTGTTAAGTGGTCTGATGCTGTTGGCGCATGCCCATGACTTCCGGCGTGCGGAGATGACTCTTGCCGCGATTGTGGCGACGATCGGCATTCTGACGCTGGTCGAATATATTCTTGCTGTTGATCTCGGCATTGATCAACTGTTGATGAAACACTACATCACAGTACAGGCCTCCCATCCGGGAAGGATGGCTCCGAACACGGCCTTGTCTTTCTCGCTCACCGGCATTGCCATCCTATTGTCTGCAGGATTGATGCGCCGATTGGCCGCGCCGATTAACGGAACATTGGGATCGCTTGTTCTTGGCTTGGGAGTGGTTGCTCTCCTTGGCTACTGCGTGGGGTTGGAAGCCGCGTATGGTTGGGGGCAATTGACGCCGATGGCCATTCATACGGCACTGGGCTTCATCGTTCTCGGATTGGGACTTCTCGTAAGCGGCTGGAGAATTGCCCGGGACGGTGGTGAAATATTGCCGCGTTGGCTCCCTATACCCGCCGCCATCGCCGTGCTGACAATCACCGTTTCCTTGTGGCAGGCGCTGCACCCGGAGCGAGATATTGCGGCGCTCTATAGCGCTCATGATTTTGTGTTGTTTTTCGGGATTGTGCTGGCTGCTGGGTTCGCTTGGCTGGTGAGCAAGGTGGCGTCGGAACGTGTGGGCAAACATAACCTTGAGGTCGAGATCGCGGATCGTAAGCAGGTCGAGGAGAAACTGCACAATTATGAGCACATCGTCTCGAATAGCACCGACATGCTGGCGTTGCTCGATAAAAACTACGTCTACCTTATCGCCAATGCGGCGTATCTGAAGGTATTCGGCCTAACATCGGACGAGCTGATCGGCCAGACACCGACTGACTTGTTTGGCGAGGAGTTCTTCAGCACGGTTATCGGACCGAATGCTGAGCGTTGTCTGGCTGCGGAGGATGTCCACTACCAGGAATGGTGTGAGTTTCCGGTGGGCGGGCGGAAGTACATGGACATCCTCTACTTCCCATATCGTGGGCCGGACAACGAGATCCGGGGGTTCGTGGTCAGCGGCCGAGACATAACCGAGCGCGAGCAGCTGCAGGCGCAGCTTGTGCAGGCACAGAAGATGGAGATAGTGGGGCAGCTCACAGGTGGTGTCGCCCATGACTTTAACAACCTGCTGATGGTCATCATCGGAAACCTGGAGATTCTCGAAGAAAAATCAGCTGGCGATGAGGAGGTCATCGAGTTGACACGCGCAGCGCTAGATGCCGGCATGCGTGGAGCACAATTGACAAAGCGCTTGCTGGCTTTCTCCAGGAAGCAGGTACTGCAGCCAAAGAACATAGAGGTTAACCGACTGATTGAGGATATCGAGCCATTAATCCATAGAACGCTACGCGAGGATATCAGCATTAAGACCAGGCTTGCAGATGACTTATGGCCCACGGAAATAGACGCAAGCCAGTTGGAGAACTCGATTGTGAACTTGGTCCTTAACGCCCGGGATGCTATGCCGGGTGGAGGTGAACTGACAATTGAGACCAGTAACATCTCTCTGGATGAGGATTACGCTGCTCGTGAGGTTGAAGTGACGGCTGGTGATTACGTTCTGCTGGCAATTAGCGATACTGGAACGGGCATTCCCGCGGATATTTTACCGGCAGTCTTTGATCCGTTCTTCACTACCAAGCCTAAGGCGAAAGGGTCCGGATTGGGCCTAAGCATGGTTTATGGATTTGTTAAGCAATCGAAGGGACACATCAAGGCATACAGCGAAGAGGGGCATGGAACAGTAATGAAAATCTACTTGCCCCGCTCAAAGTCTGACCAAAGAGACACAACCGAGCGCACAGCGAGCAGAACCGGAATGCCGTCAGGCAATGAAACCGTCCTGGTGGTAGAGGACGATTCAGACGTCCGCCACGTTGTGGTTAGTCTCCTCAGACCACTTGGGTATCGGGTACTCGAAGCGGACAGCGGATCAACTGCTTTAGCGTCAATAAAGGGCGACGAGCATATCGATCTTCTGTTTACCGACATCGTCATGCCCGGTGGCATGACGGGCGCAGAGCTGGCAAGTCACGCTCGTCAACACAACCCGAAGCTGAAAGTTCTCTTTACGACCGGCTATACGGATACCACCGTCTTTGGCCATGGGATGTTGGCGCGGGGCAACCATATACTGAACAAACCCTACCGGACGGTGGAGCTTGCAAATGAAGTGCGGGATGTCCTGGACGAAGAAACGCTTTAATGTGGGCGCGGAACGCGTCAAGTGTGCCGCGTTCTTGCCACAGTTGCGTGCCGGCCTTACTTTGACTAGATGGAGGTTGATGCTATGACTAACGTTGCGAACCGCTTACTGCTTATCGATGACGAGCCGGCGATCTGTGACTTCATTCGCAAGGTTGCGGTATCAGTCGGTTTTGACGTTGAGGCCACTAGCAGCCCAGACGAGTTCCGTGAATCGTTGCGCGAGTTTGAGCCGAATACGGTGCTAATGGATTTAAATATGCCAGAGGTCGATGGCATAGAGTTGTTGGGCATTCTCGGCGATGAACGATATCCAGGTGCTGTGCTCATTGTAAGCGCTGCCGATTCCAGGGTGCTAGCGGCAGCCGAGAAATCAGGCAACGCTCACGGACTAAGAATGCTTGGCAGTCTTCAGAAGCCGGTATCATTATCCGAACTGCGTGACGCGTTAAAAGACGTGTGTGTCGCCCAGCACGTCACAACGGAGGAAGAACTGCGCCAAGCTTTGGACTTAGGAGAGCTAGTGCTTCATTTTCAGCCGAAAATGGTCCGTAGAGAGGACGACGAGTGGCTGATGGATGGTGCTGAAGCGTTAGTGCGTTGGGAACATCCTAAGTATGGTTTGCTGATGCCGAGCGAGTTTCTTCCCATGATGGAGCACACTGGGTTGATCTTAGAGTTGACAGATTACGTACTCCGGGCTGCTGTCGCGCAAATAGAAGTATGGCAGAAGCGGGGGATAGAAATCCCCGTGGCTGTCAACATACCGGCCGACCTTCTGATAGACCCTGGTTTTCCAGATCGACTCTTCGCGTTGTTGAAAGAGTACGGAGTACATAGCTCAAATCTCGGTTTGGAGATTACGGAAACAGGCGTAACGGAAGCTCCCGAGCTCAGCATCGATATGTTGGCGCGGTTGAGACTCAAGGGTATAGAGCTTGCGATCGACGACTTTGGGACAGGCTACTCCTCCATGACTCGGCTGCATCATCTGCCTTTTAGTGAACTCAAACTCGACCGCTCTTTCATCATGGAAATTCATAAGGACGGAGAAGCCAAGACGATGGTTCAAGCAATGATTAGTCTGGCACATAACCTTAATATGACTGCGTGTGCCGAGGGTGTAGAGAGCCA
>JAJFKQ010000152.1 GCA_021773155.1 Woeseiaceae bacterium
ACGTTGGCGTCGATGGCGGCATCTATGAGTCCTACGATCTGGGCAAGAGCTGGCGCTACATCAGCAACCTTCCGATCACGCAGTATTACAAGGTGGCCGTCGATTACGCCGAGCCGTTTTACAACGTGTACGGCGGCACGCAGGACAACAACAGCCAGGGTGGACCGTCACGCACGCTGGATATCTCGGGTATTCACAACTCGGACTGGTTCGTGACGCTGTTCGCCGATGGCCATCAGTCAGCCGCCGACCCGGACAATCCGAACATCATTTATGCCGAGTGGCAGCAAGGTAACCTGACTCGCGTTGACCGCAAGACGGGCGAGATCACCTACATCCGGCCGCAGGCAGCCGAAGGCGATCCACCGGAACGCTACAACTGGGATTCACCGATCCTGATTAGCTCGCATGACTCCAGGACGCTGTTCTTCGGAACACAGCGCGTCTGGAAGAGTAATGACTATGGCGATAGCTGGACAGCGATCAGCGGCGACATAACCCGCGATGAGAAACGCACAGACGCACCGCTGATGGGCCGCACATGGAGTTTTGATGCGGCGTGGGACCTGTACGCGATGTCGATGTACAACACGATCACATCGCTGTCCGAGTCGCCGCTGGTTGCAGGGCTCGTCTACGCGGGCACCGATGACGGCATCATTCAGGTGACTGAAGACAATGGTCAGACGTGGCGCAAGATCGACAAGCTGCCGGGTGTGCCCAATCGCTTCTTTGTCAATGACATCAAGGCGGACTTGCACGACGCGGACACCGTCTACGTTGTCGTGGACGACCACAAGAACGGTGATTACGCGCCTTACCTATTGAAGAGCGAGAACCGTGGCCGTTCGTGGAAGAGCATTTCGAACAACCTGCCGGAACGTCACGTACTGTGGCGCGTGGTGCAGGACCATGTGAAACCAGGATTGATGTTCCTGGGTACGGAGTTCGGCGTGTTCTTCACCGTCAATGGCGGTGGTGAATGGACCAAACTCAAAGGCGGCAGTCCAAACATACCGTTCCGCGACCTGGCGATTCAGAAACGTGAGAACGACCTGGTCGGCGCGACCTTTGGCAGAAGCTTTTACATCCTTGATGACTACACAGCGTTAAGAGATGTGACTGCAGACATGCTGAAAAATGACGTAGCGCTGTTCCCGGTGCGCGATGCACGCTGGTATGTGCCGAAGCAGGAATTCGGTTGCGGCGAGCCGCTGTGCACGAGCAGCCAGGGTGATGGTTACTACGTAGCAGCGAACCCGGATTTCGGTGCCAACTTCACCTATTACCTGGCGGAAGGACTGCAGACCAGCAAAGATGCACGTCGTGAGGCAGAAAAAGAGCTGGAGGCGGACAACAAGGACGTCAAGTTCGCGGACTTCGAAACGATCATTGATGAGCAACGCGAAGAAGAACCGGCGATTGTATTCACCGTGAAGAACGGTAACGACGAAGTCGTGCGACACATCGAGGGACCGGCTGGTGCCGGCTTCCACAGGATCGCCTGGAATCTCCGCTACCCGGCGCTGGATGCCTGGGTACCGATGGTCGAGGGAGAAGAAGAGCACCCGGAGGGCGCGGGTGTGCTGGTGGCGCCAGGCACGTTCTCGGTGTCGATGCAGCAGCGCGTCGATGGCGTGGTGACCGACCTGGGTCAGTCGGAGACATTCGAGGTGGTCTCGATTCGTGAGCCCACCCTGCCCGGCAGTACGCAGGAACAGCGCGTGGTGTTTGAGAGCCAGGTGGATGAGTTGAATCGGGCTGCTGACGGCACAGTGAAAACGATCGATGGCATCAGCGGCGAACTGGATGCCGTGAAAGCAACGTTGGCTCGCTCGACGGCCGATCCATCACTGTTTGAGATTGCAGACTCGATTCAGGAGCGCTTGCTTGATCAACGGGATCGTCTGAGCCAGAACTCCACACGTGAGATCTTTAAAGACTGGACCGGAGTTTCGCTGCAGGAACGCCTGTGGCATGCGAGATTTAATCCAACGTCTGGTGCCTATGGCCCGACGCCCGCACAGCGTGAGTCGTACGACATCGGCAAGCGGCTGTATGGCGATGTGGTGCGGGAGTTAAGTGGGATGGTGGATACGGAATACGAGGGCCTGAAAGATGCGCTGGATATGGCTGACGTGCCATGGACGCCGGGCCGCGGAGTTCAATGACGGGAGTCTCGGTTTACACGTAATGCTATTGACAATCATTCGCATTTGCGCTTGAATCGCTGCATGTACGTATGTATCTGCAATGCCGTCACCGACAAACAGATCCGCAAGGCCGCGGAGTCTGGCGTCCAGGACCTCTGGGGACTGCAGCGCGAGCTGGGTGTGGGTTCAGGGTGTGGTTCATGCAAGCAAATGGCGTCGGAGATTCTGGGAGACAGTCGGCGATCGAAACCGCAATTTGAACCGGTGAGATACCAGCCGAACGCCGCCTAAAAAAAAGCCTCGCAACGCGAGGCTTTTTTGTCAGGACACAGCATTTAGTCGCCTAATGGCATGCCGCTTGGAAGTGAGCGCGGCACATCCCCTCGCATATCCAGCATTGCCGGGTCCGTCAGTGCATGCAGAAAATCCATCAAATGGCGAATATCGCGCTCACTGAGTGGCACCGGCGCAAGTTCGTTCGCCTTAGCTATCTCCATAAGCACATTGGGATCAGACATCGCCAGGTGGTCTTTAGCGTCAAGATCGGGGCGGCTTGGCATTCTTAGCTGCGAGGAATCGTAGTCGTACAGAGATTCGACAGGATTCAGGTGATGGCGAACCATGGCGTCCAGTGTGTCGTAAGCACCAGCATGGCTGTACGGAGCAGTCTGAGCAACGTTTCTTAGTGTGGGCACGCGAAATTTGTAACGGTCCGCAGGATCACCCGTAACGCGTTCACGACCGAAATCCTCATAGCCGTATGCTCCGTCACCCTTGCCCGCTCCGACTTGTGGAGCCGCAATTGCCCGGAACGACTGGTCGGTCTGGAAAGTGCCGCTGTGACAGCTTCCGCAATTGCCCTTTTGGGGAGAGTAGAAGATACGCATTCCCGCCATTTCAGACATGCTCATGGCACCACGTTCGCCCCGCAGGAAACGGTCGAACGGACTATTGTCTGCGCGCCAGTTCACTGCCTCAAAAGCGGCGATCGCGTTTGCAGCGTGCGTAAACTGAATATCGTCTGCTGAATCGATGTCAGCGTATACAGCTACAAACTGATCAACATAGCCATCAATCCCTCGGAGACGGTCTGCGAGTTGCGCCCACACCCCGTCGGGACCCGCAAGATCACCTGCAGCAGCTGCATCAGCTATGGGGTTTTCACCTGCCTGTCCTGCCATTTCTGTTCCGGATGTAACGGGGAACATTGCCTGCACGGCGAGTGGGCTGTCCAGGCCTTCCGGTAAATCGGTTCCAGCGGGTGACTCGACACCACTTGGCATCGCCGGGTTGATCTGAACTCGGCCGTCATGAAACATGCGCTGGAATTCTTTGGCACCCAGATTGAAAACGGCGGGCGCATTTCGTGGCACCCGTTCGTGGACCGCATCGGCGCCAATGCCAGTATCACGAGTGACGCCGAGACCTTTGCCGCCCTCGCCAACCGGCAATGACAGACCGTCACCGGTACCGGTGAATGAGTGGTGACAAGTGGCGCAGGACATATTCAGGTTGCCGCCAAGCACCTTGTCAAAAAATAGTTGAGCACCCAATTGGACTTTCGCGTCGCCGGGTGATCCGTTGTCGTAGTAGTCAGAATCGGTCGCCGCAGCCGGCAAAGATTGCATGCCCCAGCGGTTGTAGTTCTTGCGCTTGTCATCCGCTGTTGCGACAGAAGGCAGCTGAAATACCAGAGCCAGAGTAATTGCTACGAACAGGTGTTGTCTTCCCATGACGTTAAGTCCTCTTTGAAATTATTATTGGTTGATGCAAAGCACCTCGTTGCTAAAGAAGCACCTTGCCGTCCGCAAGCGTGAGTAAGTGAGACAAATAGCTAGAAATCTTGCAAAGACCTACACAACTAAACAGATTTATCGGTCCAACAGCAATAAGCAGAGAAGGACATGACCGGACATACTGTGACACTGGCCAATACTCGCGATTCTCAGTACTCTTTTTTTACATAAAATCGGACTGACCGACCCGATTGTCACTCGCTCTCCCACGGATCGTTACTCATCGCATTGATAGCTATATGATCGCGAGCGCTGCCTGGTAAGTGCGAACAAAGTATCGGTTATTAAGGGTAAATTGACGTAAAAATATTGCTCAGTAATCAACGAGATTACGTTCACGTCGCCCGCAAACTCCGTAACCAGAACTTATGAACGATAAACTCGAACCAATATCAGACCGTATGCGAAGGCGCAGCGATTACGAGTGTTTGCGCTCATGGAAAGCGATCGCAAACTATTTCGATCGCAGTGTGCGCACTGTGCGCCGCTGGGAAGCCCACGAGGGACTGCCCGTTCACCGACACAAGCACGGTAGAGGATCCTCTGTTTACGCCCACGTGGCTGAACTTGATGCCTGGCGTGCAGAACAGCTGGCTCCCCCGCCAACGATGCATCCACCGCAACACCGTGAGAGCATCAAATCTAAGCCGCTTGTCGGCATATCCAACACGATAATAGCGATCGCGGCATGCGTTGTCGTCAGTCTCGTCATTGGGATTCTATGGTCGAATGGCCGCGGTGGCCCGGTCGACGCCTCCAGGCAGTTAGTTACAGTAATTGTCGCCTCGCCGGAGAATGTCGGTAACACAGATAACGTTGGGGAAGTTCTTGAATCGGCCCTGCATCGCGACCTGAGCAACGTCAATGGTCTCCATGTTGTCCATAGCCGACGCGTCGAAAAGGTCATGAAATTGATGCGTCTGAGTGGGGAAACAAGGCTTACGGTGGCAGTCGCATCTGAGGTAGCGAAGCGCGATGGAAACATTCAAGTCGTGATAGTTCCCCAGGTATAGCAGCTGTGGGGCACCTATATACTCGGCGCTAAAATAATTAATTCCGCCAATGGCGAGATTATAGGTTTTCCGTCTATTGAGACGGATGACCCGAACTCTGTCCTGCTTTCCATCGATCATCTGGCGCAGTCGATTGTGGCGAGTCTTTCGAGTTTCAGATTGCCAAAATCAGCAGCAGCACTACCGAGAGTAACCACATCGTCACTCGCTGCCTTGCAGCTTTATGCGCAAGCGACAATGCTGCTACGCGAAGATCCGTCATCAGCGGTCGCGGACTTATTGGCACTGGCTATACAGGAAGACCCGCTTTTTTCGTCCGCGCTCGCTCTTAAGACCTGGATGACACAATCAACAATCAGCATCGAGGAAAAACATCAGGCGCTGAGCGAACTGGCCGGTCTAACCTTCCCGTTGCTAACTGAAGAGCAGCTTTTTATTGATGCCGTCAAACTTCAGCTCTCCGGCGATCTGAAACGAGCGGAAGATACCTACCGCCTCCTCCTGGAAGTCGACGATACAAATTTTATGGCCACGCGCACTATTCTGGAATTATGTCTCGCACGAACAACCACCGATAGTTGTGTACAAGAACATGTCCAGCATGCGCGGCTCCGAGTGAAGGACTTTGAGGCGAATTATCACGCGGCTTTGGCGCTCCTGTCGAATAAAGGTGATACCCCCCAATCCACCATTTATGCAGAGCGGGCTTTGTCGGCACTCAAGCGACCGGGGTCCAGCTCAATTTCACCTGAGAGCATCGCGAACACTTTATCATTCCCCATGATTTCCGCATGGAATCGCGGCGACGTAAATAGCGCACTGGCACACAGTCGTGAACTACGAACCACCATGAACGACTATCCTCTGCCGGTCCGCCACGAGTTGCAGCCAAGACTCGTTAATTTCGCACTTATGCTGGGTCGGGTTAACGAATCGAAAATGATCGGTGAGGCGATATTGGACCCGGATCAACAATTTGAAGCCGTCGCTGGCGCTTTGTTTGCTGCCGGCGATATGAGTAATCTCAAGCTTCATTTGTCGGCCGACAGACGCACGAGCAGCTCTTCGATTGCGTTGTTCTTGTCAATGACCGGCTTGATCAATGCCGACAATGCGTCTCAAGTAAATAGTATTAGCGACCCGCAGTGGGCGGTTATCCGGGCAATGATGGATTCTAGGGAAGCTCTGATTAATTCAGTGAATCTCTGGCCTACGGCCTGCCCGGCAATCAAGGCGCGCTTTTGCAGGCATAACGGGTTACGTCAAGGAAGCGCAACGCGGAGTGCCGGGCAGGCCGTAGGCCCCAAAGGGCGCCGCCTGAAGCGCACATCTGCGGTGTTGTGCTTCTTGCCAAGGACCGGGCCATTGGCGGCGAAACACGCCTTGCGTCTGTGCGCTTCAGGCGGCGCAGAGATACACTGAATTAATCAGAGCTTCCCTAGAAACGGTGAGGTGAATGCGGCCGTTGAATTGCTGCGAGAAGCCATCGTCGATTTGACATTGGAAGATCAAGCGTACTTTTTTGTTGGACAGGACATGCTCGCAAAATTACTGCTTGAACAGGGCGATCTGGCGGACGCTATCCGGGTTCTGGAGCGGACAACGGCCAATCCGGCTGGAGCCGCACTCAACAACTCCGGATTGTTCTGGATGATCTGCCAGAGACAACTCGCGAAACTCTACCGAGCCGCTGATCGTGAATACGAAGCGATGCAGATCGAAGATCAGCTACGGCAATTGCTTATCGCAGCGGATGAGTATTTCCCGCTCGCATCTGACTTGCAGACAACCACCTGATTTAAGAATCGTGGCACCAATGCGCTGGGAGCAAAGCGACCCTGCCAAACACTGGCAATCAAGACTGAACAGAAAAAGGCCAGCTCAAATAAAATGGCCTTCTGGTTCATACGCGGCCGCACAGCGGGGCTTTTGTCAGTATAATTGCCGGAGCTGAATCCATACCTGCTCCGGAGCCCATTATGAAAGGTGACGCCACTGTCATCGAGCACCTCAACAAGGTGCTCAAGAACGAACTAACCGCGATCAATCAGTACTTCCTGCACTCACGAATGCTCAAAGACTGGGGACTCACGAAACTGGGT
>JAJFKQ010000153.1 GCA_021773155.1 Woeseiaceae bacterium
ACGCTGAGCATATTGCTACTCGGTATGGTGGCGTTCGCGATCGGTACGGCAAGCGGGCTGTTGATGGGCAAGCTCCTCAACAGGATATCCAGCACACCTATCAATCCGTTAATTGGTGCAGCGGGCGTTTCTGCTGTGCCCATGGCCGCCCGGGTTGCCAATAAAGTCGGGCTGGAAGCCAATCCACAAAATATTCTCCTGATGCACGCGATGGGTCCTAATGTCGCTGGAGTCATTGGATCAGCGGTCGCCGCCGGTATCATGATAATGTTCGCATCCTGAATTTCATCACTGATTAGCGGGCTGTACAACAACGATGTCACTATCGATAGTAATCCCTGCCAAGAATGAGGGCGGTGCCATTGGTGCCGTTGTATCAAAAGCGCGTGAACAGTATGCGGGCGCAGAAATAATCGTCGTTGATGATGGTTCGAGCGACGACACAGCGGCTGTCGCTGCCGCCGCAGGTGCGACGGTGGTAAGTCACCCTGATAGCTTGGGAAATGGTGCTGCGGTCAAGTCCGGCGCTCGAGCAGCAAGTGGTGACGTCATCGCGTTTATGGATGGCGATGGCCAGCATGATGTCGCCGAACTCGCACCGTTACTCGAACAACTTGACAACGGATATGAAATGGCGATTGGCGCCAGAGATACGGGATCACATGCCAGTGTCGGTCGTTTGTTTGCCAACGGACTCTACAACGGCATTGCGTCGATGATGAGCGGTCGCAAGATTCTCGACCTGACGTCCGGTTTTCGTGCCGCGCGGGCTGAAAAATTCAAACAGTTCTTGTATTTGCTGCCAAACGGATTTTCATATCCAACGACTATCACTATGGCGTTCTTGCGTAGCGGCTATCCGATAACTTTTGAACCAATTACTGCGGCAAAGCGTGTCGGCAAAAGTCACATTCGACCAGTACGCGATGGTGTTCGATTTCTTGTTATTATCTTCAAGATTGCGACACTCTATTCGCCACTTAAGATATTCCTGCCAACCAGCGGACTGTTTTTCGCCACGGGTGTTGGTTATTACGCTTACACCTATCTTACAGCGGGCCGTTTCACCAACATGAGTTTGTTGTTATTCAGTGCCGCCGTGATCGTTTTTCTAATCGGACTGATATCTGAGCAAATTACGGCTCTCACGTATAGCAAGTCATGATATGGGCCGATGTATTTTCGTTATTGGAACGCGAGCTCAATTGGTGAAAATATCGCCAGTGCTGCGAATAGCAACCGAGAGGGGCCTGGATCATAGCGTCTGGTTCACAGGGCAACATCACGAATCGATCGACGATCTGATCGTTGACTTCGGTCTAAGCTCCAGCGTTGTTCAGCCGCAAAGCGCGAAAGAACGATCCAGTATCGGCAAATTACTTCTTTGGATGCCGTCCACGGTTTATCGTTGTTTTCGCTATGTAAGGTCTACACGTGCAGAATCGAAGACACGGCCACTCGTTGTGGTTCACGGTGATACGCTCTCTACATGGTTAGGGGCGGTCGCAGGGACTTGCGGCGGGGGTGAAATTGTTCATCTGGAAAGCGGATTAAGTTCCGGGAAATGGTCGGATCCTTTTCCCGAGGAACTGCTGCGACGACTGACATTCAGAATTTCGAGCTACGCCTTGTGTCCCAATAACGAAGCGGCGGAACGGATGGCGGCTTACCCCAAATGTGTCGTCATCAACACGCGCGAAAATACGCTGTTGGATTGTGTGCGTTATGCGTTGCGAAATGACAGTCCGGAAAATGAATCGAAAGCGCAAATTGTTGTCTCGATTCATCGTTTTCAGAATATTTATCGGAAAGCGAGACTGGAACGTATTGTTCGTGAAGTTGTACAGCTGGCAGAATTGGGATGGGTCTTTTTTATATTGCATCCGCCGACAGAGCTACGCCTCAAGAAGTATGGTCTGCTTAACGAATTGAGAAATACCGAAAATGTGAAGTTACTTCCGAGAATGCCATACACGGAGTTCCTTGCCCTCATGGGGAATGCTCGCGTTGTTCTTAGTGATGGTGGTTCAAATCAGGAAGAGCTTTCGTACCTCGGCGTCCCCACGATTTTATATCGTGACAGGTCGGAACGACCCGATGGGCTGGGCGGCAACATCGTATTTCGACACGAGATAGCGACGTCGCTGGCGGATGCCCTCAGGAACGGCGAGATAGACAGCTTACGCCGAGAATCTCGAATTTGCCGTGATATTCAACCTTCGAAACTGACAGTCGATGCACTGGCTACATGGTCGACCAGTCCTGCAGGAGATACCGCGCATTGAATGGATTTCGAAAATCAGCTTCAGACGCGAGTTATCATTCACGTCATTCGCGGCGAACCCTCAGCAGGGCAGAGTGCATCGCCGCACAAATAAAGGCGCCGTCGCGCATACTTGACGTTGGCTGTAATAATGGCATAACCAGCCAGTACCTCCTCGACACCGGAAAAGCCTCTCACGTAATTGGAGTGGAATTACACACCAGTACGGTCGATAAAAGGCTTCTCGATGCTGACGGTTTTGAGTTGCTGGAAGGAAATATTGTCGATATCGAACTTCAGGATCGATACGACTTCATCATTTATGGTGCGGTTCATCACCATATATTGAACTTCCATGGTCTAACGGCCGCCGTAAGTACGTTGAGAAAATTGGTAAGGCAATGTGATGGATCGCTTTTTTTCGAGACCGGTCAGATCGGTGAAGGTGGTCGGTGGCGATGGCAGCGTGCGATTCGAAAGTACTTCAGGACGGACGAGGAGCACTTCTACTATTTGTTGCGGAGTATTGAGCAGGATATAGAAGGATTCGAGGTCATTGGCAAGTTCTGGATACACGGCATACGGCGTTCCTACTTGCGAATAGATATCGGTCAGTCGAAAAGGCAGAGTAATTTCCAACAATTTGGCGATCGTAAGGTCTGGCCAAACGAAAAGGCCGGACCATTTGGCAGAACATTTGGATCGCGCGGCCAAATGCTATCGGACGAAACAGAACACGGGATCGATGAGTCTCCCAGCTGGTTTTGGACGTCTGATGATTCGGGTGGGCAGTTTTTTAAGTTGCATCGTCATCATCCAATCGCCGCGATACATGAAGCATCCATTGGTAAGCAACTCGATACTGCGTGGGCGGTACAGCCACTTGGTATTACCAGGGACCCGATAGCGCTGGTATTTCCCTGGTTAAAAGACGCGGTACCGGTGGACAATTTTGCGTCGGCGCCTGAGTCAGTGCGACGTCGTATTGCTGTTCAGGTTCTGGATATTTTTGCTGAAGCCAGGACTCGAAGAATTCGAGTCGATCATGAATTACTGATGTCAACTGATTCAGGAACACGGCTTATTGATATTTGTGACTTGCATGCAAACAATCTTCTCGTCACACCGTCCGGAGATGACAATGTCGTGCGTGTCGTTGATTTCGAGCAGCAAGGCTCGCATTACGCCTATCGGAATCGAATGCATTTGGCGAAGATTCTGTGGCGATTAAGGCAGCATCGTATCAAGTCAATTTCGAATTATTTGGTGGGCCTGATTATTGGGTTCGGCTGGTTGCTGCGATATCAGGCGGTACCGCTTGCAGACAGGATTAGGGCGCGTCAGCCAAGTTTGATGTCAGTTCTTATTGCAGAAGTTCGTTCAAAGGCAGGGCGAATGCTCGGTGAATTCCTGGATATGATCAGGTTTGGCGAATGACAATGAGGCCGAACGTGCTCAGGATGCTTGCGTGGGTCGCGGGTGTCTCCGCTCTGGTCGCAATGTTCGTGTTTTTTCGCCCGATTGGAATAGGCGCGTTGATACGTTCATTGGGTTTTAGCGGTATTTCAATATGGATTGTCTTGACGGTAATTGCACGTATCGTCCTGGGTGAGACGACGATCGCTCCGATGGCAGCCATGGGATATCGGCTGAAGCGGACCGAAGCATTCTGGATCGGCTGGTTGCGAACCTTCGCCAACCAAATCATGCCAGTATCCGGCGTCGTGGCATATGCGCATGCGGTACGGGCAAGAACGAACATATCCTGGTCGGAATTCGCTGCTATGGCCACTCCGCAATTTGTCCTTGCAGCTACAGCATTGGGAACCATCGGTCTCCTCGCGGTCGCGGTAAATACAGGCAGTCTTGGCTCCAGCAGCGTCCTGATTGCCCTCGTATACTTGGGAGTCATCGTCGCATCTCTGGCCGTGACGCGAAGTGCGGCCTGGATTATCGATGTGCTTCCCGCGCAACTTTCCAAAAGAGCTCGTCAAACGTCAACGGCGTTAAGAAAAATCGCGACCACTCGCGGGCTGATCATCAGACTGGTTCTGTACCATGCGATCGTTATATTGCTGCGGGGTCTTCGGGTTTGGTTGCTGTTTGCGGCGGTCGGCGTTTCACTTAGCTGGAATGAAGCACTGTTGGTTGTAGCGATTGCGGAGTCCACTCTGCTTATTCAGGTGACCCCGGGCGGCTTGGGCCTGCGCGAAGGCGCGATAGTGGGTGGTGCAGCTCTGGTCGGTGTGCCGGCTAGTATTGCCGCCGGAGTCGCTATTCTGGACCGCGTCTTAGTTGTCGCATTGATAGCGCTCCTGACGCCGCCATCTATCGCCGTATTGAGCCGGTCATCTATCGAGTAAAGTGATCCTCAAGGACTTGCGCTACACAGCTTGTAAGACGTTTTCCGGTCTCTATATGAAGAAATTCATTCGGGCCGTGCGCATTCGATTTCGGTCCCAACAAACCGGTTATCAGGAACTGAGCCGCAGGGAATCGTTCGCCAAGCATCCCCATGAACGGAATCGTTCCACCGGTCCCCATATACATGGACGGTTTGCCGAAGAAGGCTTCAGATGCTTTATGCATAGATGTTTCGAGCCAGTTGGCGATTTCCGGTGCATTCCATCCGGCCATCGTGGACTCGACTTCGAACGACACTTTCGCGAGCGGTGGCTTGTCGGCTTCGAGTGCTGACTTGACAGCAGTGGCGGCGTCATCCGCATCGCAGGTCGGCGGCAGTCGAAACGACAGCTTCAATTTTACGAACGGCAGTTGCACGTTTCCCGCATCGATCATTGCCGGCAGACCCTCGGCGCCGGTAACGGACAGCGTTGGCCGCCACGTGTTGTTTAGCAATATTTCGGTATGCGACTCGCTGGGTGACGGATTCTCAACAGCCCATGGGAATTTTTCGTAAGTCAGCTCCTGCAGTGTTTCCGCAGCGTATTTTGCCTGTTCCAGTCGTTGCGCCGGAATGTCGGCCTGCAACGCTTCGACTCGGAGCTGACCGGTGCTTTCATCTTCAATGCGGCTCAGCAATTGCCGGGCTGTTCGAAAACTTGATGGAACCACACCGCTCGCTGTACCCGAATGCACACCTTCAGTAAGCACATCGACTCGCAGTGAGCCGGTCAGATTGCCGCGCAAGGAAGTCGTGCACCAAAGCTGGTCGTAATTACCGCATTCTGCGTCCAGGCAAACTACCAGATCGGGTGAGCCGATTCGGTCTTCGAGTAAATCGATGTAATACGGCAGATCAAAACTGCCACTTTCCTCACAGCCCTCGACCAGTACGACGCAATGCGCGTGCGGGATGCCCTGTTCCTGAAGTGCGCGAATCGCCGTCAGTGATCCGAAGGTTGCGTAACCATCGTCGGCGCCACCTCGGCCATAAAGCTTGCCGTCCTTGATGACGGGCATCCATGGATCGAGGTCATCATCCCAACCGCTGAATTCGGGTTGTTTGTCGTAATGTCCATAGAGCAACACGACTTCGTCTGAGTCGCCCGGTATGTCGATGAACAATAGTTGTGTACGTCCCTCAATACGTACCACTTCGATTGTCATGTTCTTTATGGGTTGTGTCTTGCACCAGTTCTCGAGCATGACAACAGCCGTTTCCATGTGGCCGTGCTGCTCCCAGTCCGGGTCAAAGTGCGGTGACTTGTTGGGAATCTTAATGTACTCGGAGATTTGCGGAATGATCTCGGAGTCCCACATGTCATTGACGAATGCTGCAGTTTTTGTGTTGTCCATTATTGTTCTAGTCCGTGGTCAGCGACCGGATGAGAGTTCGCGTCATGCGTTCTGTGGTTATGAAACCCCAGTTGTATTCATCGTGATAAATGCTTAGCGGGTTAGTGGCCACAATATCTTCTTCGCTCATGCCCTTGTCTATAAGTGCTTTTACTCGAGCTTCGGCGTCGATCAGCATTTCAAGATCTTGTTGTACGCCGGCGCGAGAACCAACAGGGCCGTGGCCAGAGATGAACTTCGTCTCGTCGTCCGACATGTCGATAAGCTTTTGCATCGCCGCCTTGTAGCCGGAAACATTGCCGCCACTGTCGAGATCGATAAACGGAAATATTCCGCGGAACAGCAAGTCACCCGATGCGATTACATTGGCTTCCCGAAACAGGATCGCCGCATCGCCATCCGTGTGTGCTGTCGGAACATGAAACACATAGGCTTCCTGACCATTGACATGAAACGTCATCTCATCAGAAAAGGTAATAATCGGCAGTGCACCTGGCCCGGTATTTTGTTCGGGGTCGCCTTCCATTCGGCTACGCAGATTGTCATGCGCAACGATGATCGCGCCATTTTCAGCCTGAAACTGGTTTGATCCCGTATGGTCGCCATGTGCGTGCGTATTAATGATGAAGTCTGCTGGCCGTCCGGCCAGTTCTTCAATTTTCTCAAGCAGTGCAGGGCCGAGCGGAGTAAAGCTGTCATCGATAAGCACAACGTATTCATCGCCCACCAGCAATCCAATGCCACCGCCGGACATCTTTCCGTCGGCACCGGTCAGCATATAAATGCCAGGCGTAACCTCAGTATGCTCGAAGGACGTCGCCATCCAGTCCTGCGCGGACGCCAAAGGCGCCATGAGCATCAATAGCACGGCCAGTTTCTTCATTGCTGTCTCCGATTGAGGTGGGACAGCGATTGTACCCTCGAATGGATCGCTATTGGCGGCCCGGGAACGAGAATTGGGCCTTTTCACGGACGCCGCCAGACGGCCAGCGTTGTGTGATGGTCTTGCGACGCGTGTAAAACCGCACGCTGTCAGGTCCATAGGCAAACAAGTCGCCGAACAATGATCGCTTCCAGCCGCCGAAGCTGTGGTACGACACCGGTACCGGCAGCGGTACATTGATGCCGACCATGCCAACCTGGATGTTGTCGGCGAAATAGCGAGCCGCTTCGCCATCGCGAGTGAAGATGCAGGTACCGTTGCCGTATTCATGATCGTTGATAAGTTGCATAGCCTGTTCTTCAGACTCTGCTCGAACAACGCACAGTACCGGGCCAAAGATCTCTTCCTGATAAATACGCATGTCTGACGTCACGTTGTCGAACAGGCACGGGCCCAGGAAGAACCCGTCTTCGTGTCCTTCGACAACCAGGCCACGACCGTCTACGACGAGGTTGGCGCCTTCTTCAATGCCGAGATCGACATAGCCTCGTACCTTTTTATGGTGCGCCTCGGTGACCAATGGACCCATGTGATTGGAAACGTTGGTTCCCGAGCCAACCTTCAGGTCAGCGATCTCTGCCTTCAGTTTGCCGACAACGGAATCGGCGACCTCGTCACCGACACAGACTGCAACGGAAATCGCCATGCAGCGTTCGCCACAGGAACCGAAAGCAGCCCCGATGAGTGCATTCACGGCGTTATCGATGTCTGCGTCTGGCATGACAATGGCGTGGTTTTTTGCGCCGCCCAGGGCTTGCACACGCTTGCCGTTCTTTGTGCCGGTGCTGTAGATGTATTCGGCGATTGGCGTAGAACCAACGAAGCTGATTGCCTGTACGCGATCGTCATTCAGTAGCGTGTCGACCGCTTCTTTGTCGCCGTTGACGAGGTTGAAGACACCGTCCGGAAGGCCGGCTTCTTTCAGCAGGCGGGCGGCGATCATCGGCGCGGTCGGATCTTTTTCCGATGGCTTGAGCACGAACGTATTGCCGCAGGCAATTGCCATCGGATACATCCACATCGGCACCATCGCAGGAAAGTTGAACGGTGTAATACCCGCAACTACGCCCAGCGGTTGGAAATCAGACCAACTATCAATTCCCGGCCCGACATTTTTCGAATACTCGCCTTTCAACAATTCCGGAATGCCACAAGCGTAGTCGACGACTTCAACGCCACGACCAAACTCGCCCATGGCGTCGTCAAATACCTTGCCGTGCTCATCGGTGATCGCTGCAGAGATTTCCTCAGCATGTTCCTCAAGTAGTTGCTTGAACTTGAACATGATGCGCGCGCGTTTCGCCGGTGGCGTATTTCGCCATGCCGGAAAGGCTGCCTCGGCAGCCGTAATTGCGCTTTCGACCGTTTCCTTCGATGCCATCGCGACCTGCCTGGTGATCTGGCCCGATGCGGGGTTGGATACAGGCTGAGGACGGTTGTCATCGGCAACATCTGCATTGTTGATGAAGTGGCCGAGAATCTTGGTAACGTTCATAGTGTATCTCCGGATAGGACTTACTCGATCGAGTCGAGTACACGACGGACGGCGGCAAAAGACTGCTCCATCTCGTCAGGTTTTGAATTCAAAAATGGCGAGAATTGCATCGTGTCCATACCGTTGCGAACGACGATCTTCTCATCCCAGAAACATTTCTTATGAGCTTCGCCGCCGCGCGCACCCGGTGTTCCTTCGCGAGGCGCCATTTCAATTGCGCCCATCAGCCCGAAATTTCGAACGTCAATGACATGTTTTTGATCGGCAAACGAATGCAGCAGGTCTTCGAAGTGCTGCTCGAGGGCGGTGGCGTGTTCAAATATACCTTCCTCGTCGTAGACATCCATTGTCGCCAGACCGGCCGCTGCCGCTACTGGATGACCGGAGTAGGTATAGCCATGGAATATTTCGATCATGTTCTCCGGACCCTGCATGAAGGCGTCGTAGACGGTGTCACTTACCAACACAGCACCCATCGGAATGACGCCGTTAGTGAGTCCTTTGGCGGTCGTAATGATGTCTGGTGTTACGCCGAAGCGCTGTGCACCAAATGGCGCGCCCAATCGGCCGAAGGCAGCGATCACCTCGTCAAAAATTAGCAGGATTCCGTGTTGATCACAGATCTCACGCAGTCGCTCCAGATAGCCAGGCGGTGGCGGAATTACACCGGCTGATCCAGCAACAGGCTCAACAATCACGGCCGCAATATTGCTGCCGTCGTGCAGCGCGCACAGCCGCTCCAGATCTTCGGCGAGCTCGATGCCATGCTCGGGGAGGCCGCGTGAAAACGCATTGCGTGCGATGTCGAGCGTATGGCGGAGATGGTCCACGCCCGGAATCAATGCGGCGCTGAATATCTTGCGATTGGGTACGATGCCACCCACGGACATGCCACCGAAATTAACGCCGTGATAGCCTTTTTCTCGGCCAATAAGGCGGGTTCGATTGCCTTCACCGCGCGCTCGATGATAGCCGAGCGCTATTTTCAGCGCAGTATCCACTGACTCCGATCCAGAGTTCGTAAAAAAGCAATGGTCGATGCCTTCGGGCGCCATTTTCGTGACGCGATCTGCCAACTCGATAGCCTTGTTGTTGGTCACCTGAAAGGACATGCAATAGTCGAGCTTGGCAACCTGTTTTTGTACGGCCTCGACAATCTTCGGGTGGCAATGACCGACACCGGAGGTCCACAGACCAGAGAACATATCGTACAGCTGCGTGCCGTCATCCGTGCTGTAGTAATGGCCGGACGCGCCGCTAATTACACGGGGATTCGCCTTGAAATCGCGGTTCGCAGTGAAAGGCATCCAGTAGGCATCGAGTTTGCTGGCGGCTGTGGTCATGAGGTTTGCTCCTGATGCTATCGGCAAAGAAAGGGAATTTTACGCCGGGAACAGGATGTTAAACAATCAGTTGCATGCCGAATTATAAGTTATTGATTTTATTGCCTGAAGCACCGAAAATGTTTACTAAGATAAACACTTCGAAGGGTAATGACTGTGAACAATGAAATCGGACAGCGCCTGAAGAGCATTCGTACACGACTCAATCTGTCGCAGCGACAACTGGCGCGACAGTCCGGGGTGGCGAACGCCACCATTTCCCAGGTTGAGGCAGGCAAGCTTAACCCGACCGTCAGCATGCTGAAGAAAGTGCTCGATGGAATTCCTGTCAGCCTCGGTGAGTTTTTTGGCGACGAGTTCGAGGCGCGTGACCGGGTCTTTTTCCGGGCAGAGGAATTGACGGAAATCGCCGACGGCGGTGTGTCGTTCAGGCAAGTCGGGGCCAATCTGTCTAACCGGGCTATCCAGTTCATCCAGGAACGCTATCAACCGGGATCAGGGACCGGCAAGCATGCGATCACTCATGAGGGTGAGGAGTGCGGGATTGTCCTCAGCGGGCGCCTTGAGGTCACGGTGGGTGATGAGACGGCGATATTAGGCAAAGGCGATGCCTACTACTTCAAAAGCAGCCAGCCGCATCAATTCCGAAACCCGGGTAGTGAGCCCTGTGAATTGATCTCGGCGTGTACGCCGCCGACGTTCTAATTCGGGCTACCACAAACTTGCTATTTGCTCTGGTCAATCACTACCAAATAATGGCAGAGTTACGCCCCTTCAGATCACCCAGTAGAGTTACAGATCCATGGGCCAGTTCGGCACAGAGTTTTGCGATCACATCGCGATCGCCCGTTATGAGAACGACGCCTGGCAGGCGCCGTCGGTAGAACCACTAAAACCGTTGGCTTTGCATCCGGCGGCGCACGTCTTTCACTATGCGAGCACATGCTTTGAGGGCTTCAAGGCCTATCGATGGGACGACGGAAGGGCACGTATTTTCCGCCTGCACGATCACGTCGCGCGCATGCAAAAAAGTGCAGCGTCGCTGCGATTGCCAGTGCCGGACGCCGATATGCTTGCCAGGATGGTGATGGATCTCGTTGCACATCATGTCGACGATATTCCTCTGCCGCCCAGTTCTTTGTACTTGCGACCGACCCTGATCGGTACGCTGGAAAACATCGGCGCGGCCGCCGCGCCTTCTACCGAGGCGACGCTCTTTGTATTGGCATCGCCCGTTGGCGACTATTTCGCTGGCGGTGCGGCGACATTGAAGCTGCTCGTTGAAGATCAGCGCGCACGCACCACCGAGCAGCTCGGCAGCACCAAGACCGGCGGCAATTATGCAGCGGCATTGGGTCCGACGCTTGAGGCCAAAGAGAAATACGGTGTTGATCAGGTCTTGTTTTGCCCGAATGGTGATGTGCAGGAAACTGGCGCCGCCAACTTTTTGTTAATCAGCGACCATGAAATTATTACGAAGCCGCTCGATAGCACGTTTCTGCACGGCATGACGCGGGATTCGGTCCTGAAGCTCGGTGCCGACCTGGGGTACAAAATTAACGAGCGAGAATTTTCGGTTACAGAGCTTTTGGAGCTGGTGAAAACGCATGAAGCGGCGCTGTCGGGTACGGCCGCCTGCCTGGCGCCGGTTGGAACGCTGGTATACAACGGTAAAGAAATCAAGGTTCGTGACGGCAATCCGGGACCGAACACCGAAAAGCTCAGGAAAGCATTACAGGATATCCAGTACGGGCTGGTGCCTGACAGACACGGTTGGCTGACGGTGCTCGACGCAGTTCCGGTAGCGATTTAGCTCGTACCAACTAATCGCTACCGGAACTGCGTCGAGCACCGTCAGGAGTATTTGAGCACGAGGACTCGGATCACGTCAAAGCGATGATGGGTCACTGCCACGGGGCTTTGGGTGATTGGAAACAGGCGGCAGCGGCTTATTACTCATAGTTCGGGACCTCTTCCAGCCAGAACCGACATCATGGGCAGTACAGATTCGTCGTCACAATTACGCCGGGCACATTAGCTTTAAACTCATCGATCTCAGTGCAGGAGACCCTGGTGTCGTTCAATACCAGCTCGGCGAGGTCCGGCATTGTCGCAAGTGGGTCAAGTTCGATAAACGAATTCGCACTGAGGTCAAGATTGTGGATTTCCGTCGCATTAGCCAGAAAATCCACGTTATCCAGCTTCGCGGCAACCATGGATAAAGACGTCACATTGGAATTCAGGGTTACGGCCGCAGGGTCGTTCAGCCAGGGTTTTTCCATATGTAATTCGGTCAGGCTTGGCAAATCCTGAAATACTGCGTAGGAGTTCTTGAAATCACCACGAGAATCACCGAAATTGTATTGGGAAGTAAACGCGTCGAGAAGATCGATCTCCCTAAGTGACTGAAGTGTCGCGGGAAACGCAAGGGTTGCACCATCGATATCAGAGGATGCTATCCAGAGCTTTCTGAGATTGGACAGACCCTGCAGCAGGGAGATATTCATTTTTACCGTGATGTCACGCAGGTACAACTCGCGCAAGCTCGACAGGGATCCGATATAGGTCATCTCCGCATCATCGATTTGCCACTTTCGCGTCAGGGTCAGGATCTCGAGTCTGGTCATGTTCTGGATAAAGCCCAGGCTCTGGCCTCCAAAATTAACGCAGTAGAACTCCTTCAGGTTTGTCATTCCGGATAGCAATGCCGCGGACTGGGCTTCGTTTAGAGCCATGAAGTGGTTGTACGAAATATCGAGAACCTCCAATCCCGGCACAAACTGAATACCGTTCAGGTCAGTCATCCAGTTTCCACTGATGTCGAGCAGTTTCAGGCTGCTCATACCATTCAGGAAACCGAGCCCTACTCTGGGAAGTTCATTCTGCACTGCCAGATGCAGTTCCTCCAGATTGGAAAGACTGCTGAGCGGGCTGAAATCCACAATAAGCGGTAAAGAGCGAGCGTACGTGCTGAAATTGATGTGTCTGAGGCTGGGCAGTGTTCG
This sequence comes from Woeseiaceae bacterium, assembly GCA_021773155.1. GTDB lineage: Bacteria > Pseudomonadota > Gammaproteobacteria > Steroidobacterales > Woeseiaceae > UBA1847. Next base: position 12,809 of record JAJFKQ010000153.1, read on the forward strand.
CAGCGGTGATAGATCACTGAACGCAGTGGGAATAAAGACAAGTCGCTCCAGTGATGTCTTACCCCGCAGAGGTTCGAGGGTCTGAACAGCCGAATCGTATATCTCGACTACTCGAAGCCTGTTCAAACCGCTTAGCGGCGACAGATCCGGTATCTGGCCGAGTGACGGGTTGCCAGAGCCGTACATGAAAATTTCTTCGAGATTCGAAAAAACCTGCACGCCTTCCAGAGTTTCTACGCCTTGGCCGTAGTCCGAAGTGCCTTCTTTCCGTTGGCATTCAATGCTTCGAACGTCTGCGTTCCCGCGCCATCCCTTTAAAACAGCCTGGGCCTGCAAGCACTCTTTGAACAGCTCCGACACGATTGCGCTCGGTACCTGAAAGCTGGAAGAACCTCCGGATCCACCGTCACCGCCTCCACCACCGCAAGCGGTGAGCAGCGTGACAAGAAGCAGAACCAGCAGCTTTGCAGGACTACGTAACATAAGAAGAGAGCTACGGTAAGGTGTTGAAGCAGGCGACAGTAGCAGCACTTTCTGTCCTTTCCGAGACCGGATTTGTACGTATAGTATAGGAAGTCCTATACCGCAAGTGCCAATTGGAACCATTCACTGTAGAGCCGCGAGGTGGGTGGCTGCTTTTGGCTGCGGTTTCAACCGGAACTTGAACGAACGGCGGCTATTGGTTGCGGATTCAATCGGTCACTCAATCACTACTATCGTCCAGCAAGGTGAACTTGGATATCGCGAGCCGCAGGAAACTTACTTTGTTCGAGTATGTCAGGCGCAGAAATGGTGTGCCTATAGGAGCCTCGGGTTCTCTTCGGAACATGCTGCGACGATCTTTCGGTGCCAGGTCATTTGCTGGTTTCTGGCAACACTGGAATCCGATCTTTGGATATTATCTCGGAAAATACGTTTTTGTATCATTGAAGAAAGTCTCGCCGCCTTACGTGCCTTGGTCCTCTCTTTCGTTGCGACCGGCATTGTCCATGACCTCGTAATGATGGCAGTAAGGCAGGAGGTCGCATTCTTGTTTACGCCCTGGTTTCTTTTTCTCGGCATTGGTGTGGTTCTGTCCAAAGTAATGGGAATGGATATCGGCGCGAGTTCATGGAGGCTGAGAGCCGTATTCCATTCCACTTACTTAAGCGCGTGCCTCGCACTCGCATTCCTCATCTTCACGGTAAGGTGAGTTCCGTTGCCTCACACACTCACGCTCAAATGGCTTTCGAAAACCGATTGTCATTTTGTGCCTGGTCGATATAGCGATCAAACACCATCGCTATGCTTCTGAGCAACAATCGGCCTTTCTGCGTGATCTTAACACCCGTCGGATCCAGTTTTATCAAGCCGTCTTCAGCCAGCGGTTGCAGTCGCTCGATTTCAGCAGCGAAGTAATTGGCGAAATCAATGTTGTGTTGTTTTCCGAATTCGTCGAACGAGAGTTCGTCGTAACACATCAGTGCCTGAATAACGTCCGCGCGTAGCAGGTCGTCGTCGTCAACAGCGATTCCTTTGCGAATGGGTAACTGACCATTCTCGATCAATGCCTCGTATTCCATGGTTGTGACGGAGCTCTGCGCGAAGACGTTGCCGATGCTGCCAATTGCGCTGACACCCAGTGCGACGAGGTCACATTCGCGGTGGGTCGAATAGCCCTGAAAGTTGCGTTGCAAGGTGCCGTTCTTGCGAGCGAGTACGAGTTCGTCTTCGGGCAATGCAAAGTGATCCATGCCG